>JACCYV010000375.1 GCA_013696305.1 Nitrospira sp. | reverse complement strand
GTGGGAGAGAACGGCTATCTCACCAACGGGTATTTGGACGAGCTCTGTGCCGCCGCTCAAGCCAGCCTCTTCGTGTCCTACGCCACCGGCGGGGCCGATTGGTATCCCGATCACCTGTCGTTTATGTTCAGCCAGCGCAATCCGGCACGCACAGCCCTGCTCACCGCCAATTGGGAACCGCCGGAAAAGCTGAAAGATCTTCTGGCGCGGCGTGATTGTCGGTATCATCGCGCTCGTGCGCTGGATATCTTTCGACGTGCCGGCGATGGGTCAATGCACGTCTCATCGGCTGCCGAGATCCTGGCTCCGTTGTCGCTCTACCGGGTCGATCACGGGGACCCGTCGTTCATGAAGCGAGGCGGACGCGCCTCAATTTTGTAGCATAGATAATCGGTCTGAAAAGGGAAGAGAGGCGATATGGGGTCTTCAAAGGAATTCGTGCTTGTCACCGGCGCGGCCGGCTTCATCGGGTCTCATGTCGCCACACGGCTGCTCGATCGCGGCGATTCCGTACTGGGTCTGGACAATCTCAACGACTACTACGATGTCCGTTTGAAGGAAGCGCGTTTGGCAAAACTCCTGCCGCACCCGCAATTCCAATTCACCAAGTTGGATCTGTCTAACCGTGCCGGAATTGCCGCTCTTTTCGAGCAACAGCCCATCAGCCGAGTCGTCCATCTGGCCGCGCAGGCCGGCGTCCGGTATTCGTTAGTCAACCCCCATGCCTATACTGCAAGCAATATCGATGGATTTCTGAATATCCTCGAAGGCTGCCGGCACCACCAGGCGGAGCACCTCGTCTATGCCTCGACCAGTTCGGTCTACGGCGGCCATACGCAGATGCCCTTCTCGGTGCACGATAATGTCGACCATCCCGTTTCCCTTTATGCCGCCACAAAGAAGGCCAATGAGCTGATGGCGCACTGTTACGCACACCTCTACCGCATTCCCATCACCGGGCTGCGATTTTTTACCGTGTATGGTCCCTGGGGCCGTCCGGATATGGCGCTGTTTCTCTTCACGAAAGCGATTCTTGAAGGGCGGCCGATCGACGTGTTCAATCAGGGGAAGATGCAGCGCGACTTCACCTACGTTGACGATATCGTCGAAGGGGTGCTGCGGACGCTCGATCGTCCCGCTCAGCCGGATCCAAAGTGGTCCAGTGACAAGCCCGATCCCGGTAGCAGTTCCGCGCCCTATCGTCTTTACAACATCGGCAATCACCAGCCGGTTGAGCTGCTGCGATTCATCGAGGTGCTCGAACAGACGCTCGGCAGGAAGGCCGAAAAGAATTTTCTCCCGCTCCAACCCGGTGACGTGCCGGCCACCTATGCCGATGTCGCGGATCTCATGCGCGACACCGGCTTCAAACCAGCTACATCGATCGAGACCGGCATCGCCCGCTTCGTGGAGTGGTATCGGGAGTACTACAAAGTATAACAACCCGCATGTCCTTCATTTGTTCTCTCCGGACAGACCTCGGCGGGCTGTCGTGTGATACCCGGCCGTTTTCGTCTGAGCCTACTCCCTTGAAACCGCCTGTCCTCCCGAGTAAAACCGACATATTACGCCGTTACTCTGAATGGGTGGACACATGCACTCGCATCTTCCGGTTTTCCGTCGCCAACTTTTGAAATCGCTGTTCGGGTTCGGGGCATGGTTGTATGCCAGTCGACTCTCTTGGTCGGCCGCCCAATCGCCGATCGCAGAGCCTGACTTCAGCAAGCCGTTGATCCAAGCACCCGATTCGCCTCGGCTATGGCCGCTCTTTCGCCGACAACTGGCTGAATGGCGCGATCGAACCCGCCGGACCTCCCACTATAACGACGTGCGCTATCGCGACGAGGCGATGTCCTGGACGCGGTCCAGTTTCTCAAGCTGTTTCGTCATGTTGTGTGACCCTACGTTCTTCGACTATGAGGCAGGCCGATATAGGGTGGAACAATTCCTGAAGCAGGCCCAACACGATTTTGGTGGTTTCGACAATCTGATCCTATGGCATGCCTATCCGCGGATCGGAGCCGATAATCGCAATCAATTCGATTTCTATCGCGACATGCCTGGAGGTTTGAATGGGTTACGAGAGGTCGTGCGACAGTGTCATGGCCGGGAAGTACGCGCATTGCTCGTGTACAAACCTTGGGATGTGGGGACTCGCCGCGAAGCGGTCTCCGATGTCGACGCATTGGCCGATCTGGTCCAAGCCACTGAAGCCGACGGCGTCTATCTCGACACGATGCCGCTTGCCCCTGACGGGCTGCGCCAGGCTTTGGATCGTATACGTCCGGGACTTGTACTTGAGGGAGAAGGCGAATTGCCTCTCGCATACATTCACGACCATCACATGTCCTGGGCGCAACATTTCGAAGACAGTCTCGTCCCCGGTATTCTGAGGAACAAGTGGTTTGAGCGTCGCCATATGCTCCATCAAACGACTCGTTGGAATTCCGACCATATACCCCAGCTTCATACGGCGTGGATGAACGGAAGTGGAATGGTCGTCTGGGAAAACGTGTTCGGTTCATGGGTCGGATGGTCGGCAAGGGATCGCACTGTCCTTCGTACCATAGTCTCTATCCAACGCCACTTCGCGTCCCTCTTTTCGGGAGAGGGGTGGACCCCGCTTGTTCAAACCGAAGCTCCTGATGTGTATGCCACCGTCTGGGAAGGGTCGGGCGTCAGACTCTGGACTCTCGTGAATCGCGCGGATCGATCGATATCGGAGGCGGTCCTTAAAGTTCCTACTGCAGATGGGATGCAGTATTTTGATGTCGTCGCGGGCCGGGAAATATTCCCTCGGATCGATGGAGAAATGACAATTCTTGACGGCACGCTTGCCCGCCGGGGGATCGCGGGTATCGTAGCCGGAACGCCGGCGTCATTAGGTGCGGACTTTTCCAGCTTTCTTGACGTGCAACAAGCCCTGGGCGTAGGGGCGGAGGAAGCTGCGGAGGTGCCTCCCCGACCAGTCAGGTTGCGGGATTCGGGGCAGAGTCCTGTCTACCCCACGCATACACCTCCCGCGGGAATGGTGCTGATTCCGGCAGCGACCGTCACGCTCCGCGTGCAGTTGAGAACCCGGGAATGTGGATTTTACGGGAATGAAATGAACCGCGATGAACTGTATGCCAACTTTCACAAGCCGCAAGTATTCGAACGGCCTGTCGCCCTGGCGGGTTATGCGATCGACCTGACGCCTGTGACTAACGCCCAGTATGCCGAGTTCCTTCTCAGCGCGCGCTATCGCCCCCGCCATCCAGAAAATTTTCTCACGCATTGGGCCGACGGAAAGCCACCGCTTGGAAAGGAGGATCACCCGGTGGTCTATGTAGGCCTGGAAGATGCGCAAGCCTATGCAGAGTGGGCCGGCAAGGCGCTCCCCACCGAGGAACAATGGCAATATGCCGCGCAGGGATCGTCGGCTTTGAAGTATCCCTGGGGGGATGTGATGAAATCCGGGCGATGCAATGGCGGAGAAACCGGTACCACCACGAGCGTCATTGCGTTTCCCGACGGTCGGTCTCCGTTCGGATGTTATGACATGTGCGGGAACACCTGGGAGTGGACCGAAAGCGAACGAACGGATGGGCGTACGCGATTCTGCATGATTCGCGGAGGGTGCTACTACACCGCGCAGGGCTCTCCCTGGTATATGGACGGTGGTCCTCAGGCGACTGATTTTGCCGCAAAATTTCTTCTCATGTGGCCGGGCTTGGATCGGTGCGCCACGATCGGATTTCGGTGTATAGCCCGTATGGCGAATCTGTGAGTCAGCCGGAAGGTTTCACGCGAAGTGAAACCGACACAGATGAGGAGAATGGGAGACAAAGGCATCCTGTCATCAGGCATGATGGGTCCGATCGCATTAACTCAGCTTCCCACAGTCACCGATCGCAGTCAGGACATGGTTCGACAAACCCCTTTGTTGAGCGATCGGATACATATCAGCGAGCAGACCTTGATTCCCTACGTCGGCGCGGGATTCGGGGATGGGTATGTCACGGAGCGTGATCGAGTGCTGGTGCTCTCGTCGGTATTCCCGCAACACAACCTCCTGGGCGAGTGTTAGGCAAAGGCATCATGCCCAACGAGTTTCAGATGGGTATTCGCATTCCCTTCTAACCCACATGACCCCGAGCGATTCCCCTGCACTCGCGGATCCGAAAAGCCCTGCAGGCGTCGCAGCAATGCCGTGGTGGACGGGTCGCCGCTCAGGTAACGTATTGCTGAAAGTACGCCTTCCCTTCCTGGCCGCTCCAGCGACTGCGCGGTTCGCCATGAATCGTCGTGTCTGGCGGGGTAATCAACTCTCCCCGAGGTGCGTCTCAGGGGAGCTACAATAATCGGCGTGCGAGGTCAGCAGGAGGGACTTTGTCCAGGCTTGAGACTGAGGTGCGCATCGGTCGGCTGAGATGAAGTGTGTCGCGCAGTCGAGCCAGCCTGTTCGGTCATGCCGAGGGAAGTTCCTCTTGTAGTCCCCTGCTCTGAGTTCCTGCGCACCTTGTACCCGCGCGCGACGCTTCCAGCATGCGTACCTGCTTGTTCGGCTGAGAGCCCTACGTTATGCTGCGGGACGATCACGCACCGGTACGTGATCCAAACCACCCTCCGGCCCCTTACACGATGAGTGACTACGCAGTTCTTGGCGATCTCCTGGTGATCTATGCAGTGTCTACTGCTGTGGTCTTCGTGTTTCACCAGTTTCGCTTGCCGTCGATCGCCGGTTTTCTCGTGGCGGGCGCCTTGATCGGTCCGCATGGGCTCCACCTGATTCCGGATGTGTCCCAGGTGCAGGTGCTGGCTGAGATCGGGATTGTGCTCCTTCTTTTCACGATCGGGATGGAATTTTCGTCTGCGCACTTTGCCGCTGCCCGCCGCATTCTCATGGTGGCCGCTCCCGTGCAGACCGGGGGAGTGCTTATTCTAGCGATGCTGGGGGCTCTCGCGGTGGGATTGTCGTATCAACAGGGGATCTTCTGGGGCTTTCTTCTCTCCTTAAGTAGTACGGCCATCGTTCTGAAGGCTCTTTCCGGACAAGGCGAGAGCGACTCGTTTCATGGCCGCGCCACGGTTGCGATTCTCATTTTCCAGGACCTTGCTGTCGTGCCCATGATGCTCGTCACGCCGATTCTTGCCACCCCGAGTGGAAGCGCGATGGGCACGGTCCTGATGACATTGGTCAAGGCGGCGGTCGTCGTCGGGTTGATTGTCGCGGCGGCCTGGTATCTCGTGCCGCGGTTGTTACGTCACATCGTCCGGAGCCGCAGCCGGGAGCTCTTTCTGCTCTCGATCATCGTGCTCTGCCTCGGCATTGCCTGGCTGACCTCGCTGGGTGGGCTGTCGCTGGCCCTTGGCGCATTTATCGCCGGTTTGGTCATTTCTGAATCGGAGTATAGCCACCAGGCGCTTGCGGAGGTGCTGCCGTTCCGTGATAGTTTCAATAGCTTGTTTTTTGTATCGATCGGCGTCTTGATGGACCCGCGCGTGGTGATGGAACATCCCTTCATTGTGCTGGGGATGTTGCTGGCGGTGATTGTGGGAAAGTTGGTGGCCGGGGCCGGGGCGATGATCGCGGCAGGGGCCCCGCCGAGGTCGGCGGTCCTCGTCGGGGTGGCGCTGGCGCAGGTGGGTGAGTTCAGTTTTATCCTGGCGCAGCAAGGGAAGGACGCGGGGCTGTTGACGGGAGACCTGTACCAGTTATTTTTGGCGATGTCGGTCTTGACGATGGTCGTGACACCCTTCTTGATGCAGTGGTCGCCTCACCTGGGGAGACGGGTCGAGGCCATGCAACGGGCGCGGCACTGGTTGCCGACCCGCACGGTCGCGCATGTGGCGCAGCTGGAGGGGCAGCAGATCCGTATTAAGGACCATGTGATTATCGTGGGGTATGGGCTCAACGGTCGAAATCTCGCCCGCGTCCTGAGCGAAACCGAGATCCCCCATGTGGCCCTCGATCTGGATGGCGACACGGTGCGCCGCGAGTCTCGTCATGGCGTGCCCATATACTATGGCGATGGCTCGAATGCCAATGTGCTTCGGCACATGAGAATCGACGATGCGAAAGTGCTGGTGGTGGCGCTCTCCGATCCCTTCACGACACGCAGGACAGTGAAGGTCGCGAAAGGATTGAACCCGAAACTGCACATCGTGGTGCGGACGCGTTATTTGCGAGAGTTGGAAGAGCTGCACCAATTGGGTGCGGACGACGTGGTGCCGGAGGAGTTCGAGACGTCGATTGAAATATTCGCGCTGGTGCTGCGAACCTACAGTTTGCCGCAGGAATTCGTGGCGCAGAAGGCCGAACAAATTCGCCGGGAGGGGTATGCCCTGTTGCGTCGTAGCGAGATGCCGGAATTGGCCCACCATCTTCGCGGAGGCACGTTGACCGATGTGGAGGTGGAAACCTGCCGCATCGACGAGGATGCTCCGGCGGTGAGAAAGTCGCTGGCAGAACTCTCGATCCGCCCGCGAACCGGCGCCTCTGTGATCGCGTGGACCCGCAGCCAGGTCACCCAGTCGAATCCGTCTGAAACCGTGCGCCTGCAAGCGGGCGACGTGCTCACACTCCTCGGGTCTCGCGATCAGATTCGACGGGCGATGGCTCTTCTGAATGAGCCACATAACGGTACCAGCCGGCAGGTCAGCTGAGGCAATAGCCAGTTAACTCCGCCAACGAAGCGTGACGGGGCCCTTGAGGGGATGGTCCAATGGCTGTCCGCTTTGAACGGAGGCTAGATGGCCGGCTTTGAGTTTGTAATACCACTTGATCGGCGTATCGGCGTCATCGATCAGCATGAGAGGCGGTTTATAGCGCAAGCCCATGGCCTGTCGCTCCATTGCTTGCTTGTCCTGTTTCATAAATATATTGCCGAAGTACCGGAACAACGTCTTGGAGAACGGCAACCACCGCAGCGCATTCCACGCGGCGCAAAAATCGATCCGGCATTGTTGTTCGCTGATCGGGGTGACGGTCACGCGCGTGGAGACGAACATCGAGCCGCACTGGACGAACTCGAAGCGTTGGTTGGGAAGCACGAAATCGATGGTGGTCGTGAGTGGACCACCGTAAAAGAGATTCAGCAGCTTGTAGGGCCCGCTGTTTTTGGAAGGCGCGTGGGGGACCATGCGAAACCCGTTCGGGATCGGCTCAAAGGTTTTAACCTTGTCGTGCATGCTGGCCTTTGAGCGCCACCAGGAACTTTGATGGACGAAGGGACCGTGGGCCGGATCCATGAGGCCGACGATGCCGTCGTCGATGGCGCAGTCCAACGTATTCGAGATGTGGATCATGCGATAAGGCTCGGAGGGTAGTGGGAGACGCGGGATCTCCGGAACAGGCTGAGCCGGTTGATGCGGGTCGGGGAGAAACACCCAGACGTAGCCGTCCCGATCCTGACAGGGATACGAGGTAATGCCGATCTTGTCGGGCTGGAGCGGAGAGCCTTCGATCAGCGCAGGGATGTGGCGACAACGGCCGCCTGTATCGAATTGCCAGCCATGGTAGGCGCACTCGACACGATCGCCGTCGAAATGTCCGAACGACAGCGGCATGCCGCGATGGGGGCAGATATTGCGCATGGCCGACACTTGTCGCCGGCGATCGCGACACACGAGAATCGGCAGTCCCAGCATCACCTGCGATTGCATTTGGCCGATCGCCAGCGATGCGCTCGTGATGACGGGATACCAGAATCCCAGCAGCGGGGCGCTCTTCGCAGGCTTGAGTTCGGTGATGAGGTCGGTGTTCATAGATGAGGAGTTTACGAAGGATGCGTCGAAGAACGGGATGTTAGGGTCACAAGGAAACTATAACGGCGGGCCTTGAGCAGGTCAAGCAAGCGACGGCGCGGCGCGGAGGCCGCCGGGGCGGGTTACGGCTCGAAGCACCTGATGGTGGCCCTTCTGTTTCTTGACAAGAAAAAGAAGCGGAGACTATAGTTTCTTTGGATGCTTCATGCGCGACATTCGTATTTTGAGATGCGAGGCAATCAATGATCACCGCACAAATCGAACCGACGACTGCTCTAGCGGAGCTGCGCGAGTCGAAATCTGATCGTGTCACGATCGTCCTTTTGAGTGGTGATTTGGATAAGGCCATGGCCGCCTTCATCATTGCCACCGGGGCCGCTGCCATGGGCATGCAGGTGACGGTGTTTTTCACATTCTGGGGATTGAACACGATTCGGAAGAAAGGCGCGCGCAGTTCGGCCACGGACTGGCTGCGCCGCATGTTCGGCCTCCTCAACAAAGGCGGAGCGGATACGCTGCCGCTGTCCCGCTTTCACTTCTGGGGACTGGGCACGAAGATGATGCAGGTGGTGATGAAACAGAATCGCATGCCGGGTGTGCCGGAATTGATGGAGATGGCGCTGGACCTCGGCGTTCATTTCATCGCCTGCACGACGACGATGGGCATGATGGGTATTACAAAGGATACGCTGATCGACGGGATCGACCAGTTTGCGGGTGTGACGACGTACTTGGCCGAAGCCAAGCGAGGCAGCGTCAATCTGTTCATATAAGTAATCGGTTTGGGGGGCATCCATGATGCAGGCTGATGTGAAGCTCGATACGCTTGGGTACTTCTGTCCGATGCCGATTATTTTGACCTCGAAGAAAATTAAGGAACTCACAACCGGCCAGGTGCTGGAAGTCGTATCGGACGACGAAGGCATCAAGAAGGACATGCCGGCCTGGTGTCAGACCACTGGCCACGAAATGGTGGGCATGGAAGAGGAGCAGAGTTCTTCCAAACGGATCTACAAGGCCTTTGTCAAAAAAACGAAGTAGCACTCGGCGGCAGGCGCGCACAGGCGCGAGGCTGTCATGTTAGGCAAAGCCGGAGGGCATGATCATCAGCCTCCGGCTTTTTCCTTGCCTCAGGCACCCTCGGGAGTGGGGCATGTTGAATACGAGTGGGCATGAAACGGGGAATGCGGTGAATCAAGTCGTCGAATGTGTGCCGAACTTCAGTGAGGGCCGGAATCCCGACATCGTCCAGGCTGTGGTCGACGTCGTCCATTCGGTGCCTGGTGTGGCCTTGCTGGATGAGACGATGGACCCGGATCACCATCGCGCGGTCGTGACGTTTGCCGGCCGCCCCTATGCCGTGGCCGAAGTAGCATTCCAGATGGCGCGGGTGGCGTCCGAGTTGATCGACCTGCGCAGCCACCATGGCGAACATCCGCGCGTGGGCGCGACGGATGTGATGCCGTTCGTGCCGATCCGCGGCATCAGCATGCAGGATTGTGTGCAGCTGGCGCGGATGGTCGGCCAGCGTATCGGCAACGAATTGAAGATCCCGGTGTTTCTGTACGAGCAGGCGTTCTCCAGGCCCGAGCGGAAAAACCTCGAGTGGATTCGAAAGGGCGGAGTGAAAGGGCTGGCGGCGAGGATGGAAACTGATCCGGCCTGGGCGCCGGACTTCGGCCCGAAGCACCTGCACCAGACGGCCGGGGCCACGGTCGTGGGAGCGCGGTGGTCGCTCATCGCCTTTAACGTGAATCTGCAGAGCGGCGATCTGTCGATTGCCACCGATATTGCTAAGGTCGTTCGACAGTCGAACGGGGGCCTCCCATTCGTCAAAGCGATCGGAGTTGAACTAAAAAGTCTGGGCCTTGTGCAAGTGTCGATGAACCTCACGAACCACGAGGAGACGCCGCTGCATGTCGTCTTTGCCGCAGTGCAGCGGGAGGCAGAGGCACGTGGAGTGGACGTGGCTGGGACAGAGATCATCGGGTTGGTTCCGGAGCCCGCGCTCATTGCGACGGCTCAACAGGCGCTTCGCCTGGACCGATTTGACGACCGGCAGGTCCTCGAATCGCGATTGGACAGCGCCGAGTCGCGAGAGGCGTTCGGACGGCTCTCGGTGTCGCAATTGTCCAAGGAGAAACCGGCGCCACCGGCGAAGACCGGGGCGGTCGATGGGATGGCGGCAGAGATCCAGGGCCTGACAGGCGGAAGTGTGGGTGCCCTCTCGTCGGCGTTCGCGGCCTCCCTGGGTGTCATGGTGGCCAACCGGAATCAATCGCGAGCGGTCGAAACGCGTCTATCCGAGATACGAACGCGTCTCCATGAATTGGTGAAGATCGACCGCGAGGTGTATGCGCAGGTGCTTCAAGCGAACAAGCTCCCGCTCAATCACCCGGAGCACGCGCTCCAACTCTCATCGAGTTTATTGGCGGCGGCAGAAACGCCGCTGGAGATTGTGAAGCTCTCCTGCGAAATGATTCCGCTTCTCCGGGGACTTCTGGCGTCTGCGAAACCACAGGTCTATCCGGATCTCAACATCGCGATACGTCTCGGAGACGCGGTGATCGAGGGATGCCTTGGAATGGTCGAGGAGAACATGAAAGGTCAGCCAAATCAGCAGCTTATTGCAGCGATTCGTGATCGCTTCTCGGCTGCAGAACAAATGCTTGTGGATGCAAAATCGCTATGCTACACTCCGCCCTTCGATTCGTGGCCGCAAAAAATGTTGAATATTCTGAAACTTCGGTGAAAGAGGGTCGAAGGTAGCTGACGATGGAAATTAAGGTCTTCAACAACAACGTCGAAAAAGCCCTGAAGGTCGCCAAGAAGAAATTGGCGGGCGAAGGGTTGTTCCGCGAACTGAAGCGTCGCCGGTATTACGAAAAGCCGAGTGTCCGTAAAAAGGCGAAAGAGCGAGAGGCGCAACGCCGCCGGCAGAAGTGGCTCGCGAAGAGACGGTCCGATTAGTCGTCAGGCTTCCCTTCCCTCCGCCGACCATTTCGATCATCCCCTGTTCCCTTCCCTTTCCCGGCAGACCCATGCAGGCGCGAGACATCCACGCCGTCATCAGAACGGTCAAGCGAGAGATTGCTCGCTGGCCTGAGCCGATTGTCGGTGTCGTAGCCCGACAGTCCGGTCGTGATCCTTTCCTCGTCTTGATTTCCTGCCTCTTGAGCTTACGGACCAAAGACAAAACCACTGCCGAAGCCGGCGTGCGACTGTTTGCCTTGGCCGGGACCGCGTCCACGATGCAAAAATTGACGACCTCGGCCATCGAACAAGCCATTTACCCCGTCGGTTTTTACCGGACCAAAGCGAAACAGATTCAGCAGATCTGTTCCCGACTCCTCGAACGATCTGACGGTCTGGTGCCGGACCGGATCGACGAGTTACTGACGTTGCCTGGCGTGGGACGAAAGACGGCGAATCTGGTGGTGACGGTTGGTTATGGGAAGCCGGGGATTTGCGTCGACATCCACGTGCACCGGATCAGCAATCGCTGGGGCTATGTGGAGACGAAGAATCCTGACGAAACCGAACAGACGCTCCGAAAAAAACTCCCCCGCAAATATTGGATCACCTTCAACGATCTTCTCGTGCCCTACGGGCAGAACATCTGCCAGCCGATCTCACCATTCTGTAGCCAATGTAAGCTGGTGAACTATTGCGATCGCGTCGGTGTCACGAGGTCACGTTAGGCGTCAACAAGGGCGTTAGCGTAGGACAGTCGCCTTACGTGGTAGGACTCACGGTCGCTAGATGAAGAGCTTCGTCTCCGCCTGCGCGGTCAGCGAGAGGATGGAGGGGAGGCCGAGGACCTCGTCGACATATCGCTCCACTGCGCCGGCCTCTACGCCCATATATTCCAGGCCCGCACTGCACGCGATGAGCCGAAACTGTCCGACGAGACGGGCTTCGTGAAACATTTCGGAGATCGTGGGGACCTTCTTTTCCTTCAGAAGACGGGCGACTTGCTCTGCGGAGGCGGCGTATTCCGGCGGGAAATCGATGAGGTCGATCTTACCCTCGGCCAACTTTTTGATCGTCCAAAACAACAACACTACAATGACATCCTTGTCCATGGCGGCGGCGGTGAGGCCGAGGGTCGCGACCTGATGCAGGGTGTCGTATGTGGCACTGTGGGCGAAGATGACGAATTTGGGCTTGTCTGACATGCGGGCTAGTTCACCTTCTGCCTGGTTTTGACGCTGTTCACAAAGTCGGTAATCGCCGTATCCACTTCAGCGGGAGTCATGGCGCGGTCGTGCATCTCACTCTCGTCGAGCAGGTAGCGTTCCCCCTCTTTTTCCTGTCGCACCACTACAGAATTTTCCGGGGTCACTTCGACGCGCATGAACCATTCCTTGCGGCCATTGGTAATCACCACCTCTTTGCCGAGCCCGATTTTGGTGATCTCGATCTGCAGCTCCGACTCCGCAACAGAAGGCGCGGCCTCGGCGGCTTGTGCAGCCCGGTCACCGGGGCCGGCCGTGCTCAAGGACAGGATGAGTCCGAGAATGGCCCGGCGGTAGCCCAGTGAGAAAGCCTGTAGCAGGATGGCGCTGCTGACGCTCGATGGCAGCATAGCGCCGAATTATAGCCTGGGGGCGCAGAGAACGTAAACCCGTCTCCCTGAAGCACCTTTCCGTCATGCGAAGTCCCATGCTAGGATGCGCCGGTGATCAGTGAGCTTCTGACGCAACTCGAAGCATACGTGCCGGCCAATATCCTGATTGGATTCGCCGTCTCTTCCGTGTTGATGTTCGTGGGGACCCTTGTGGCGATCCCGATCATTCTGATGCGGCTGCCGGCCGACTATTTCGATATTCGTATTCCGCGCCCGTGGATGGAAAACCACCATCCGATTCTTCGCGTCATCGGGCACCTCGTGAAGAACCTGGTGGGAGCGATTTTTCTAGTGGCGGGCTTCCTCATGTTGTTCTTGCCTGGGCAAGGGGTGCTGACTATGTTGATCGGCCTCTCCCTGATCGAGTTCCCCGGTAAGCGGCGAATGGAGGCCAAGATCGTGGGGCAGTCGACTGTCCTCAGCACGATCAATGCGATGCGCGCCAAATTCGATAAACCGCCGCTCATTATCGCTCCGGAAAATAAATAGCTCGAAGGATGTCCGCAGTGGCTGTCCCCAGGTCCACCTTTCACGATTCGCGTTGTCTTGCCCCATGCCCACTCTCTACCTGATCGACGGCAGCGCCTACATCTATCGGGCCTTTTTTGCCTTGCCGCCGCTGTCCAATTCCAAGGGCTTGCAGACGAATGCCGTGTACGGTTTTACGACCATGATGCTCAAGGTCCTGCGGGACCATCGGCCGGACTATGTGGCGGTGGTCTTTGACGAGAAGGGTCCGACCCACCGCCATGAGGCGTTCAAGGAATACAAGGCGCAGCGGCCCCCGATGCCGCAAGGTATGAGCGCGCAGATTCCCTACATCCATCGTGTGGTGGAGGCTTTGGCGCTGCCGGTGATCCGGCAGGAAGGTTACGAAGCCGACGATTTGATCGGCACCCTGGGGCGGAAGGCGGAAGCTGAAGGTCTCGATGTCGCGATCGTCACGAGCGACAAAGACATGTTCCAACTGCTGACTCCGAAGACGCGCATTTACGATCCGGTGAAGGACAAATGGTTCAGCGAGTCGGATTCGGAGGCGCGGTTCGGTGTCGAGCCGGCGCGGGTGGTGGAGATCATGGGCCTCATGGGTGATGCCACCGACAATATTCCCGGCGTGAAAGGAATCGGCGAGAAAACGGCGGTCAAACTGATCACGCAGTTCGACACGATCGAGAAACTCCTGGGCCGGATCGAGGAGGTGACACCGGTAAAAACCAAAAATCTCCTACTGGAGCAGGGGGAAAATGCACGCATGAGCAGGCGTCTGGCGACGATTCAGATGGATTGTCCGATCGAGTTTGTCTCGGCAGAGTTCCGGGCGAAGGCGCCGCATACCGAAACGTTAGTGGCTCTGCTGCGTGAGCTGGAGTTCATGACCTTGGCCAAGGCATTCCAGGGTGACACCCCTGAGCAAAATCGGTTAGGGAGTGACATCGAAGCACTTCAGGATGACGCCATGGCACGATCGTTTCTCACGCGACGACAGCCGGAGGATATGCTGAGTGTGACCTGTGTGTTGACCGGTGAGACGGGAGTGCTGGCGGAGGTGCGAGGCTGTGCTCTGGGCTTGCCGGATGGTGACACCGCATTTGTGCAAGGTGAGGCGGGAAGTTGGCCGCGGCCGATCACCGCATTCTTACGTGACGCGACGAAGCCGAAAGCGGTCCATGATCTCAAGCCGGCCTTAGTGGCGCTTCGTCGTCAGACGGTGGACATGCAGGGCCCCTATTTCGACACGATGGTCGCGGACTACCTGCTGAATCCGAATCGCCGTGCGCACTCCTTGGAAGCGGTCGCCATGGACCTGCTGGGTTATCAACTTGGTGCGGAGGCGGGTGATCCGGCCGACCGGAAGGCGTCCTCTTTATTCGATGTCGATGAGAGCCTGGTCCGTCGAACGGGTGAAGCTGCGGCGGTGACCGCCAAAGTTGCGCCGATGTTACGCGAGCGGCTCGCGGAGCAAGGGAGTCTCGCGCTGTTTCAGGATGTAGAGATGCCGTTGGTGCCGGTGTTGGCCGAGATCGAACGCAATGGTTTCCTGCTCGACGTCGAAGGCTTGTATGGTTTGAGCAAGGAATTGGAGCGGGAGCTCGAGCAGATGGTGAAAGCGATTTACAGTCTGGCCGGTGGGGAGTTCAACATCGGTTCGCCGAAGCAACTGGCTACCGTGCTCTTTGAGACTCTGGGCCTGAAGCCGCTCCGGAAAACCAAAACCGGATACTCCACGGATGAAGACACACTTACGCAACTGGCCGCTCAGCATGACATCCCGGCGCAAATTCTCAACTACCGCACATTGACCAAACTGAAGTCGACCTATGTCGATGCCTTGCCGCAACTGGTGAATTCCGAGACCAAGCGACTCCACACGTCGCTGAATCAGACCGTCGCATCGACAGGGCGCCTCTCGTCCACCGACCCGAATCTGCAAAACATTCCGGTCAAGGGCGACTATGGCCTGCGCATCCGCGAGGCTTTCATAGCACCGACGGGACATCACCTGCTCTGCGCCGACTATAGTCAGGTCGAACCACGTATTTTAGCGCACCTCTCTCAGGATCCCCGGTTACTGCAGGTATTTGAGCAGGGCGAGGATATCCATATGGCGACAGCCATGGAAATTTTTAACCTTCCGGCCGCGCAGGTCACGCGAGACATGCGGCGCACGGCGAAGAGCGTCGTGTTCGGGATTGTGTATGGGATCAGTCCGTTCGGGCTCGCGTCCAACATCGGTGTCTCGCAAGCCGATGCCAAGAAATACATCGAGACGTTTTTCGAAAAGTTTGCCGCAGTGCGAGCCCTTATGGATCGGAATATCGACGATGGAAAGACAAAGGGCTATACGACGACGATCCTTGGCCGCCGCCGGCCGATTCCGGAACTTCAAAGCGGCGATCAGGCTCAGCGCGGCGCCGGCGAACGCATCGCGGTCAATAGTCCGATTCAAGGTTCTGCTGCGGACCTTATCAAAGTGGCCATGATCAACGTGCACCAACGCCTGCAAGGCGAATTGCCCCGCTGCAAAATGATTCTCCAGGTGCATGACGAATTGATCTTTGAAGTTCCAGATCAGGAACTGGAACAAGCGAAGCAGCTCGTGAAGCAGGAAATGGAGGCCACGGGGACGAAGCTGGGCTTGTCGGTTCCACTCAAGGTGGATCTCGGGATAGGCTGTAACTGGCGAGCGGCCCATCCCTAGGCAGGAAAGTTGAGAAGGTCCCCTGCTTGTGCGTTTCGAAGTGCGGATCATCGGGAACGGCTCTAACTACTCCTGACATGACCCGTCGACGACCATTACTATCTGTGACTGAGCCGGAGTTCCAGGAACTCGTGCAGCGGGCACTGGATAGCCTGCCGGACGAGTATGCCAGACTCATTTCCAGCGTCGCAGTGGTGGTGGAAGACGAGCCCTCTCCTGACCTGTTAGCCGATCTGGAGATGGAGGAAGACGAAGATCTGCTTGGCCTCTATCAAGGCCTCTCCATCGATCAAGAATCATTCTTTCAGACCGGCGGGCAACTACCGGCGAAAATCTCCATCTATCGCGGGCCGATTCTGAGATTGTGCCGCACCAGAAAAGAAGTGGTGCAAGAAGTTCGAGACACTGTCGTGCACGAGATCGGGCATCATTTTGGGCTAGATGACGACGAAATGCCGTATTAGTAGGATGGTGAAAAAGGCCGCCGGCTGCGTTCTCGGTCGCGGGTTATGCACTTTCTCCCGTAATCAGGGCTGTCCAGATCGCCTATGCTCACCGGCAAATAGTCGAGGCCGCATGCGGTATGCTTGCAGCCGATGAGCCGGCGCCAGTTCTGCTGGAGCTTGCGGGAGCCGAGGAGGATCGGGAGTCGATCGGATATGGCGATCGTTTCGAGCTGCGGGGTGAGACAAAGATCTGGACCATTCGATGGTCGCTGTGTCTTGCTCAAATCACCGTTCGGTCTCAGGGAATTCCACCATGCTACTCAATGGTCTTGCCCTACCTATCGGTCGACGAGGCCGAGCATCATTTTCCAGTAATCGACATACCTCCAATCGACGTGCAAGTCGGCCTGCCGAGCATGGATTTTTTCCAGGTCAGCGCGATCTTGCAGCCGCCCCGCCACCATCTTAAGGATGATCAGATCCTCGAGCGAAAGCATCGGCACCTGCAGCGCGCCGAAAGGAATGCGGTCTGAAGATAGGCCGAGTTCGCCAGAAGGAAATCGACGATGACTTCCTGATCTGAGCGAATCCCCACAACCCGCCAAATTGAAATCCCCTGGAAGACCATCGGGGCCGGATGAACGACGGTGGAGTCGAACAGAGAGGAGACGAGCGCCTGCACCTGATCGCGCGAGGGCGGCTCCAGAAGAATGAGGAGGTCAATGTCCGTCGTAGCTCGCGGCTCCACCAACGCGCTGTAGGCCAGCCCCCGGGCCAGCGCATACGCCACCCCGCGGCGGTTGAAGTCGATAATGAGGTCGGAAAAAGCCTGGACTAGGATCGGCTCTGCCGCCATGCCTGCTCTTTGGCAAGTCGAATTTCGTGCATGACCTGCGTGATTCCCTCGCCCGGAACATCCCGCAGCTCGATCACGGCCAGACGCAACGCCAGCCCCAACTCCGTCAGTTCGACCGAGCGGCGCAAATTGTCGGCAATACGCCCATCGTCTGGGTAGGGGGGCAACGGTGACATGGCCACAGCTCCAAGAAAAGACAGACCTTGAAGGAGAGTCTACTCGACGACTTGGCCGGGAGCAAGCAGAGGCCTGCTCGACCCGAATCCTGGAGTGTGCAGCGGGTCCTGCCGCCTGGCTGTGTCAATCGCACTGGCCGCGCGCCTCAACCCCGACTGGCGAGGTCAGAGTTCCAGCTCAGGCATAGAAGCGGGTGACGATCTGATTGAAGTTGAAGAGCATCGCGTTGGTTCGCGTGTAGGCGGCATGGCCATAGTAGTGATCGCGGACATTGGTGGAGCTCGTGCAGTCTTTGTAGTCCACCAGCAGACACTGTCCCTCGCTGGGGACACGTCCCGAGCGTCGCGCACACTCCACCCAACGTTCGAAGCCATCGTAAGGCTCTACCAATTCCCAAATAGATTTATTCACAGCCTTGGCCGCATCTTTGGCGGGGACGGCATCGCTTCCGGCAGCGGCGAGTTGCTGCACGTAGTCACCGCCCCAGGCGATCGGCATCTCAACGGTGATTTGCGGCATATCCATTTTAGAGAGCCAGGTTTTTCCGTCGGTGCGCAAATTGCGATGGTTGACGACATGGAGCAGTTTGCCGATGCCGGACGGATCCCAGCCATAGCGCACCGGTGTGCCGAAGGTGACGATATCGAGCGCGACGCCGTTGAGCAAGGTGCCGCTGGTCAGCAGCGGCTCGATGCGGTGAATCACTTGAGTGTCTGGTGCCTGCGGTTGAGCGGCCAGCAGGAGTTCGAAGAGGGTTTTCCGTCCGGTGATCGGCGAGGGACAGAGCAGATTGGAGGCGAGAGCGAGTACGAGCCCGGCCTGCCCATGGGCTTGAATGAGCATTCGATCGTCGGATCCTAAGTGGTGATCGGAGATGAGGCCATGCAGACGGTCCAACAACCGACAGGCGGCCAGGGCGCGGCCGAGATGATGGTGTTCGCTGGACCAGATTTCCCGGACGCAGGCGATGGGTTTCGTCAGCTTCTCGTTCAAAGCTCTCCGGCCTTGCTCGATCGTCGCCGTCGTAAAATTCCCGGCGTCGCCGATCTGTGCATCGAGCAGATTCTTTGTAGCGTCATCATTGGAAAGCGGCGGCTTCAGACCGCCCGGGAGCGGGGTAATTCCGTTCGTACCTTCCCGCATGAACGAGAGAAGGGAATCCAGACCGGAGATGCCGCGTGAGTAGCCCCTTTTGAGACCACCCACCTCATCGAGCCGTCCCAGGCCAAAGACATCGGTGCCTGGTATAGAGCCATGCAGAAACATGATCAGCCGAACTCCGGCCTGAGATAGTTTGTGCCCGGCTTGGCCCATCGCTTCCTGCCAGGCGGGCGAGTCAACGTCAGGCGGCGTCGTCCAATCCGCATAGGCGAGCCGGTCGCCGGGATTTTTACGCGAAAGTTCGTCGTGCTGGAAGTTGTTCTCGATGGGCATGGGAAGATTGTCTTACCCGAAACGGAGCGCGAAGTTCAATGGAGCGACCGATGGGTCGATCTTGAAGGAGGTTCAGCGGCGCACAGCCGACCCGGGGTCGGACGATTCCTGGGAGGGTTTCGGAAGTAGCTGATTTTTGGACATGACGGCCGTGGCCGAACAGGTTTTGGTTTCCTCGTCGGCGCGGCGCTCGATGATGTTGACCCCTTGCAGGTATTCCTGAACGATTTCTTCCCGCACGACTTCGATGTCTTGTTCCGCTTCCCGGCCGGTTCGTTCGCGCAAGCGGTCGGTGGCATGTTCCTTCACCAGCACCCGGATCTGTTTGGCAATGTCGGCCCGGGCGGCCAGCTCGGACACGCGCTGACAGACCAGTTTGCCTTTGCTGAGATCGCCTTGTCCTTGTCCAATGAGAAATTGTTCAGCGTGAGACAGAGGCGCGTGATCCTGCTGCGGACGAATTATGCTCTCGGGTGCGTTCCGCTGCTCGCGCTTGTGAAGGCGTTCGAAGGTCTGGTCGGCCTTGTCGCGCACATCGGGCGTGGTCGTGTCTGCTGCCAGAGCGGGGGTTGTCAGAAACAGCGCACACAAGAGCCCCCATCCTGGTTGAACGAGCCCAGGACCTGTCGACATGATTACTTTCCTCCCTGATTGAAGGCGCTGGGCGGCGGTGGGGGCGGGGCGATCACCGGTGCGCGTGGGACCTGACGCTCGATCGAAGGCGGGATTCCACCAGGCAAGGCGGCGGATGGAGGTGCGGATGCGGAGGCTTTGTCACTCCCTGGTTGATGGGTATGCAGCGTATGCGGGGCCGGCCGGCCATTCGGCGCCGGAACTTGTCGATAGGTCGGCATCAGACTGCGGCCCGAATTCTGCGGAAGCATTCCCCGCTGAGCAGGGACTTGGATGATCGTCGTCGTGGTACCGGACGGCGGCAGTTGTCCCGACGGATTGGGCAATAGCGGCTTGAGTTGATAGACGCTCGAAAGTTGACGGGAATTGGTCGACGGGGTTGCGCCAGGTTGTTGTGGCACCACGTAGTACCCCGGGAGAAAGGGGACAGTATGGGGAACCGGCGGCTGTCGAGGTTGTGGCGGCGCGGGGGGCACTTTGGCTCCCACGGTCTGTTGTGCGAGGGCGAGGTGTGGGTTGTTGGGATTCAGTCGACCTGCGAGGCCAAGCAGGGCCTGAACCTGCGCGAACCCTGCAGCGGGGTACGGTTGTATGATCGGCGCTACCAAGACCCAGTCAGTCCAGGCCTGGGCGACCATCGCATTTGACTGCGCGCGATCCAGCAGGTCTTTCCGCACCTGACTCAATTGCTGGGCCTGTTCCGGTGAAGTGGCTGCGGCTAAGGCCTCGTTGGCTGCTTCCAGTTCCTGTTGCAACTGATCCACATCCTGTTTCAGCGCGAGGAGCTCCTGCCGCGCATCCTCGTTTTGTTTGAGGGCGGTCACGGCCTGGGCGACCTCGTCGCTGTCCACTTGAGCCGTGAGAACGATGCGGACCACCACGACATCTCCATCGAGTTCAGTCTTCACCTGTTGATCCAGAACCAGCACCATCCCGGCGGTGTAACTGCGAATTTCGTCCTGAGTGACGTCCAGGTCTCGTACCACCGTCACGCTCTCCAGGTAGGACGCGACCTGTTCCAACGCTTGTTTCTTGGCCTGCTGCATCGCGAGCCGAATAGCATCTTCTTTGGTCTCTCGGTCGCTCATCCGGTGTTCACCCGTGCCGGTGACGACTCGAAGCTCGGCGTGGCTGACAGTGGGGCAGGCGAAGAAAACGCTTGGGATGATCATGAGCAAGCCCATCAGGGGACCAGCGACTCCTGTCCACGAGGACGTGAGGGTGATGAGCCGGAGACATTTGAGAATACCGTTTTGGAGCATGACTCATTCACACAGGGATGCGATAGGCAGTTGAAGGTGTGCGGACTCTGCCAGGATAACATCGATCTCGCGGGGACGCCATGTGATGCGTGGTTCGTGCCTTGCCTTCCCGGAAAACAGCGTGCTAAGGTATTTTTTCTTTTCCTGATGAAGGGTCGCGTGGTGAGGCAGGTAATGGCTCGTACCAGCAGCATTCGGACAACCATGGCGGCCTGGGGCATCGGCATCGCCCTGGTCCTGTCTCTCATCGTGACCACGTTTTCATTCCAATCCATTGCCCTTGCCGCACGGGAATCTTCTGCGGTTCTTCCATCTGCCTCGGAAGTCACGACGGAACATGTCATCCTGTTCGTGCTGGAAGGGCTTGGACAAGAATCATTGAAAAGCAAAGCCATGCCGGTCTTGTCGACGCTCGTGAAAGATGGGGCTGTGACGTGGTCCGCTACGGCCGTCGCTCCTGCGCGCCGATTGCCGACCATGGCGTCGCTGGTGACAGGAATGTCGGTGGCGAAGCATGGAATTACATGGAATGTTTTTGAATTTAGCCGTGGGTATCCCCGAGCACCGACCGTCTTTGACTATCTCGACCTGAGCGGTGGTCGGGACAGCGCCATTTTCTACATGGACGAGTCGCTCTATCAGCTCGCGAAGCCGGAGCCCTATACGGACTATCAGATGTGCGGCCCACTTCGAGCCGAATGTAACCCCGATCGGTTGATCAGCTATGTGCGGGATTATTTCAAGAAGGCCACAAGCGGATCCGGGTACGGTCATGCGATTCCGGCATTACCGCATTTCCTGGTTGTTCATTTGCCTGCCCCCGGACGTGTCGGTGAAGCGCAGGGCTGGAAATCTGTGGCGTACAAGGACGCGCTGAGGGCAGTGGACAAGGCCATGGGGGCGGTCCTTGATTTGTACCGTGAGCTCGGCCTGACCAAGCGGACCACCGTTTTTGCCACGTCGCTGAGTGCGGTCGGTGAGACGCAATTTTCGGCCGGCGATGCGTCGAATGATCAAGCGAACAATGTTCCGGTGGTGCCCTGGATCGCGTCTGGCGTCGTCATCAAGGCTGGTCATACGTTTCGTCAGCCGGTGTCGATTATCGATACGGGTGCGACGGTGATGCGCGCCCTAGGACTCAGCACTTACACTGAGTGGGAGAGCCAGCCGGTGGAAGAAATATTCTAGACGGCGTTCTCCGCGGCCCCCGCAAGCCCGCTGCTACAATAGAGGTCGGATGCATTCATCGTGTCAGAGAGATTTCATCCCGCGGCGGATCTTTTTGGGGAGTATGGCGCTCGCGGCGGTACTGACGGCGAATCCGGAACGGCTCCTCGCTGCCGGCCCCCCCCCGGCCTACGCCAAGGAACATGCGATTACAATCGATCCCACTCCGCTGGTCCCACAATCATGGTGGCAGGTGCCCGGCGTGACACCGCCACTCTGGGTATTGGACCCCGAAACCTCCGATGCGTATCGGACGACCGAGACGCGGGAATTAAAGCTCAAGCCGGGGCAATACAAGTTCATCAGTTTTACATTCGACTTTCCCTTTACGGTGAGTCTGGACGGGCGCGTGGAATTTTCCAAGTCACTCGATCAATGTGTGGAGGGCCGCGGGACTCAGACCTTGGTGGTACGGTGCAAGCGCACCTATCCTCATGGCGGTCAGCGCGATGCCTATTACGGCAATAGTGAGGTGAGTGATGGCACAGGCACTCGATGATCTCCTCGATTCGCTTGAGGATGCGGATGACGCAACCCGTGAAGAGGCGGCGAAAGCGCTGGCAGACTTAGCGGATCCGACTACGCTGGATGCGCTCATCGGGGCCTGCGCAGACGAGTATTGGTCCGTGCGGACTCGCGCCGGATGGGGGGTCGCGAAGATCGGCGGCGTGAAAGCGATGGAAGCCCTCATTTCGCTCTTCAATGATCCCATCATGGAAGTCCGTAATGAAGCCGTTGCGGCCATGGTGTCTTTTGGAGAAAGTCAGGTTGATCGGATCCTGGTGGCGATGAAAGATGAGCGGTGGCGCGTACGAGAATATGCTGCGAAAGCCTGCGGGGAGCTTCGCAACCGGCGCACGGTTGAGGGGTTGATCTTTGCCTGTCGAGATCGCGACGGGGCTGTGAAGAGTGCCGCCGCGGAGGCGCTGGGAAAAATCGGCGATCCCAAAGCCATTCCCGTGTTGATCAAAATGTTCCGGGACTCGTCAAAGATTATCCGGGAAACGGCCGGTATTGCCTTGGTGGCCATTGGTCAGCCGTCCGTCGACGTGTTGATCGAGACCCTGAAGGACAAAGATTTCGTCGTGCGCTGTCATGCCGCCCGTGCATTGGGGGGCATGACGACGGACTATCAGATCGGCCGAAGCTGGGTGCGTGAACCGCGTGTCATCAATGCGTTGATCGACGCGCTGAAAGATCCGGACCGTGCCGTGCGTGAAGATGCCACGATTGCGCTGGGCATGATCGGCGATCCCCGTGCCATTGATGGACTGCTGGAAGCCATGAAAGACGGTGCGGTCAAACGCCATGCTATTGCGTCGCTGGGTATGATCGGCGACCCTCGAGCCCTCCCGGCTGTTTTGGACGCCCTCAAGGGAAAAGGCGTTCGACAGGAGGGAACTCCCACCCCCGGGTGCATCGTCAGTGAAGATGCGTTTATTAAAGAAGCGGCGGCCACCGCGCTGGGACATTTCCGCGACTCCCGCGTCATACCCGATCTCATCATGCTCTTGAAAGACGGCGTCTTGCGGGAGAAAGCTGCCGCGGCGCTGGTGCTGATCGGTGATTCAGCGATCGAACCGCTGATTTCTTTTCTCTATGATCCCAAAGCCTCGGAAGTCGAAGCCGAAGGCGAACGCGTTCTCTCTTACGCATCAGTCCGGCTCACTGCCAAAGATTCCCTGCGATTGCTTGTGGTGGAGACATTAGAAAAACTGGGCTGGACGCCTCCTGATGAGGAGACATCGGTGGACTCCAGCCAGGCCGACAATCTGCGTGTCGATCGGCCGCTTGGAGATATCGGCCGCTTCGGTCCTAGCGGGGATTTCGCGAAGGGTTCGGTGCGGTAGCTTCCGCTTCTCTTTCCTGTACCGGTGCTCCAGGTAATCCCAGCGCCTCCCGGCTATTCCCCTCCTGTTTTGCCCCGCTCGCTCGATGGATTCGATGCCAGGTCGCACAACCGACCCTGCGTTGACCCCTGAAAAATGCCTGTGTTAAGGTCGAGAGCTTCACGAGAGGCCGAGGTACCATGGCCGACACCGTCAGTGAACAGATCGCGGCTCTGTCGGATGAGGATTGGGCGATCCGGGAAGAGGCTGCGACCATACTGGGATCGTCTAAGGACCCTCGCGCGGTCGTGCCGCTGACCAGGGCTCTTCGCGACGCCGATCGTGCCGTGCGCGAAGCGGCGATCGGGGCGCTCTCCTTAATCGGCGAACCCTCGGTAACAGCTCTGGCAACCTGTCTGGCCGATCCCGCATTGCAGGTGCAGGAATCGGCTTCGGGCATTTTAGCCTTGATCGCCGACGCGCGGGTGTTTTCGCCGCTTGTGACTGCGCTGGGCAGTCGTGATTGGATTGTGCGCATGCATGCCGCAAAAGGATTAGGGCGAATCGGCGACCCAGAGGCAGTAGCCGCCTTGATGCCGCTGCTACAGGATAAGGTCAAAGCCGTTCGCGAAGAAGCATCCATCGCGCTGGCTTCCCTCGGGGGGGTCGCCGCGGTCGCATTGATCCAGGCCCTGCAACATGACGAGTGGTTGGTTCGTCTCCATGCAGTCGAAGCATTAGGAAAGTTGAGATCGTCGGACGCCGTTGAGCCGTTGCTCCGCGCATTGTTCAATGATCGGGATTCGGCCATCCGTGAGGATGTGGTGCGCGCGCTCGGTGCGATCGGAGATGCCCGGGCGGTGGATTATCTGGTAACTGTCATGAAGGAGCCGACGTTACGGCTTCTGGCCGTGGAAGCGCTCGGTCACATCGGGAACCGTCGCGCCGTGCCTCTCTTGCGACGAATTGTGGAAGGCGCCCCACAGGGAGAACCGAGCCATTCCGCTGCAGCCTGCGCTGACGGATGGACCGATGAGATGGCGATCATGGGCATGGCGTCTCGAGCGTTGGGGATGATTGCTGATGATGTCGCGATTCCGTCGCTGATGGTGGCCTTGCGGAACACGGTCACCCGCTCCGAAGCGTCTGCGGCGCTGGTCAAGTTCGGACCGGTGATTATTCCATCCCTGCTGGCGGTGCTGGCGAAAGAGAAGGATGAAAATATTCGCTATTACGTGCGAGAGACATTGACGGCCGTCGGGTGGCGCCCGGGGCGCATGTAAGATGCCTAAAGAGTCTATCGACACGCTGGTTTCTGAGTTGACCCACGAGGAAGAGTGGCGGCGCATGCGGGCTACGGCTGCATGCCTGGCCGGAGGTCCTCGCGCGGTGCGCGCCTTAACGCAGGCCTTAGGGACGGGTGATGTTCGGCTCCGCGTTGAAGCGGCGGGGATGTTATCCCGGATTAAAGATCCGGCGGCAGGCGTCTCGCTGGTCGGTTTACTTCGGGATCCGGATGAATCGGTTCGGCAGGCCGCGTTTTCCGCCATCGAACAGATGGCCGGTAATCTAGATGACGAGACAGCGGCAGGCCTTGTGCGGAATCTCCATGAGTCGCCGGATGAAGATGTGCGAAGTCGCGTTCGCCAACTTCTGGGCTTGATACCGAATGCGATTACCCCCCTCTGCGAGATGTTGACCCATCCGGAGGTGGAGGCACAGACGACAGCCGCGACGATTCTGGAGCATTTGCTCGATCCGCGCTCGGTAGACGGCTTGATTGATGCGATGGCGTCCCCGGCGGTTCGCGACACTGCCGTGCGGACGTTGAAAAAGCTGGGTGCGATCCGCGAGCGGATTGATAGCAGGTTCGATGCGCTACGGGATATCGAGGGCGCAAGTGAACGGGAGGAGGCCCGTATGGACACTGTCATGGATCTCCTCGGGATCGGGCGTCCGGCGGTCGAGATTTTGATCGAGTATCTTGAGGATGACGATTGGGTGGTGCGCGAAGCGGCGGCTGATCTGCTGGGCAAAATCGGGGATGTTCGCGCAGTCGAGCCGTTGATGAAACGGCTTCAGGTCGACAAGGATACCGGCGTAAAGGAGTACGCCGTGAAATCACTCGGGCTGATCGGTGACCCGCGTCCGGCGCAATTATATATCGAGGCTATCCCGATCAGGCCCCTGCGGGTCATGGCGATCGAGGCCCTGGCCAAAATCAAGGACGTGGAAGTATTGCGTCCGCATAATGAGCTGTTCATCCGGTTGCGCGGCGATCGGGACGGTATTGTGTCCTATAGCGCCGGGCTCATTGCGGACAAGCTAGCTGCGCTCGAAGACGCACAACCGGTCGGACAGGAGGAATCGGACGATCATGAGTGATGCCGAGCGTATAGCACAATTAATAGCCGCGCTCCGGGATGATAACGATGCATTGCGCGAGCATGCGATGGCCAGTCTGGGACAGATGGGCAACGAGGCCATTCCCCAACTGATCGGCTTGATGGCGGATGAGGATGTCGTGATTCGCGAAGCAGCGGCTACCGCCGTGGTACGCATCGGTCCGGTCGCCTTCGATCAGCTGCTGGACGCGCTGAGTGACGATGAATGGTCGATTCGGGAACAGGCGGCGAACGTCTTGGGACGCTTCCGCGATGCCCGTGCGGTGGACCCGCTGATGGTGGCTTTGAAAGACAAAGACGGTGCGGTGCGAACAGCAGCGGTGTGGGCGTTGGAGAGGATTGGAGACTCGCGGGCCACTCCGGGATTGATCGAAGCGCTCAGCGACGGCACAGTGCGGGAAGACGTGGCCCGGGTCTTGAAAAAGATCGGCGATACGCGGGCGGTCGATGCCCTGATCGGCGGTTTGTTGGGCACGAATTGGATGGTGCGGCGCCATGCTGCGGAAGCGCTCGGGAAAATCGGTGATGTGCGAAGCGCCGATGCCTTGATCCAGTCGCTTCAGGATGAGGATTGGCTCGTGCGGCGGAACGCGGCCGAATCGTTGGCGCGTCTCGGCGCGAAGCAGGCGATCGAGCCGCTGCTGCCTCTCCTGGAAGACGAAAATACAATGGTGCAAGAAACAGTCGAAGGTGTTCTTGCGAGTTTGGGATGGAAACAGGCGACCTCGTCATAACCGGAATAAGGAACTGTACTACTATGGCAGATGAAGCACCGGCAAAACTGATTCAGATCGGACCCAAGGGGGGGGCCAAAAAAGATGGCTTCAATCTGGTGACGGAGCGGGTCGTGGCCGTCAATCCGGAAGCCAAGCAGCTTGAAGTCGAACTCCTCGCCTACGACGGCAAGACCGTGATGTTGGATGTCGGTGAAGAAGCCCTCGAAGATTTCCTCAAGCTCAAGCCCGGCGATGGGGCGACAATCCGCGTGGTCGAAGAAGGGGGCAAGCGCATCGCGAAGAGCTTCCGGATTCGCGCGAAGGATCCGAATGCGCAGAAAGCCGATGCCATGTTGATTGATCTCAAGGATTCTCATTGGCTTAACCGGAAGTATGCCGCGGAAGTCCTCGGCGAGTTAAAAGATCCACGCGCCGTCGTGCCATTGGTGGGCGCCCTCACCGACGAGGTGGGCGACGTGCGGCAGCGGGCCTACGATTCGCTGATTAAGATTGGCGGGACGGCTGTGTCTTCGCTCGTGCCGTTATTGGCCTCAGAGGAAGACGACGTGCGTCAATCGGCGACGGAGATCATCCGGAAGATTGGAAAGCCGGCCGTTGAACCTCTCGCGACGGCCCTTGCGGACGCCGACGACCGGCTGAAGACGAAAATTATGAAGGTGCTTGATCGGATGGGCTATAAGCCGAAGCCCAAAGAAGGGGCTCAGGCCGAAGGAGCGAAGCTCCTCAGCTAGCCGCAATCCGACGTACCGTTCATGCGATAGGGTCTTTGGTGGGACGACCGACCGAGACGTGGCGGAAGCCGAAGCCGACGACGCGATCCGTATCGTAGGTATTGCGTAGATCCAGTAACAGCGGCTGCCGCATGGATTTTTTCAGACGTTCGAAATCGAGATTTCTAAACTGGTTCCACTCGGTCATGATAATCAGGCCGTCGGCGCCCTCGGCCACGTCGTAAGCGTCCTGGCAGGGCACCATGCCCGGTAGCAATTTGGTGGACTCTTCCATTGACTCCGGATCGTAGGCGCGTATCGTCGCTCCGACCTTCATCAACTCGCTCAGGATCGTCAGTGACGGCGCCTCCCGCATGTCGTTGGTGTTGGGTTTGAAGGATAGTCCCAATACGCCGAGAATTTTTCCCTTCACTCCTCCACAAGAGTCTTGAATCTTCGTCACCATCCGCAGGTGTTGTTCGTAATTCACCTTGGCAGCGGCCCCTGCGATCTGAAACGGGTACCCCACGCGTTCGCCGGTCTGGACCAGTGCAGCCAAGTCTTTCGGAAAGCAGGAGCCCCCGAAACCCGGCCCGGCATGCAAAAACTGGCTTCCGATGCGATTGTCGAGCCCCATCCCTTTCGAGACCATCTGCACGTCGGCGCCCACCTTTTCGCAGACCGTGGCAATTTCATTGATGAAGGATATCTTGACGGCCAGAAACGCATTGGAAGCGTACTTGATCATTTCAGCGGTCGGTATGTCGGTCACGACGATGGGGGTTTCCAGCAGATACAGCGGGCGGTAGAGATCTTTCATGATTGCCACGGAGTGCTCACTGTCCGCGCCGATTACCACGCGGTTGGGCCGCATGAAATCTTCAATCGCGGAGCCTTCACGAAGGAATTCCGGATTCGATACGATGTCGAAACGGAATCGGCCGGTTTGATTGGCCTTGATCACTTCACGCAATTTTTCACCCGTGCCGACGGGAACTGTGGATTTGGTGACAATGACTTTATACCCGGTCATGTTTTTCGCGATACCGCGTCCCACTTCTTCGACATAGGACAGGTCGGCCGATCCGTCTGATTTCGGAGGGGTTCCGACGGCGATGAAGATGGCCAGCGCTTTATCTACGGCTTTGGCGACATCGGTCGTGAAATGGAGGCGGTCTTCTTTGATGCCTTTGGCCACAAGTTCGGTGATGCCGGGTTCGAAAAAGGGGACTTCGCCTTTCTCAAGTTTATCGATACGGCGCGCGTCAGTGTCCATACACGTGACGTTCACGCCGAATTCCGCGAAGCAGGCACCGGTCACCAGGCCGACATAGCCCGTTCCAATCACGCTGATATGCATGGATGCGTCTCCTCCTGAAGAAAAGCTGAGGGATGTTCGTGTGAGTGTGGCTGCAGCGTCGCAGTATAGCAATGCGAACGAGTGCGAGCAATCAAATCGCAGGTTTCGGTTTGAAAGTGGGCGAGAATTGCAGATTGCGGTGCACTTCAGTAGAATTCGGCCCTCTTCGCAGGAGAGGATGGTGAATGGCAGTGTCCGGCGGGCCCATCCAGCGACCCCTGGCGATGATGATGCGTCCCATCACCAGGACGGTGCATCTCGATGACACGTTGTTGACTGTGGCGCAACAACTGCGTGATGCCCGAGTCGGGGCGTTGCTCGTCGTTGACCACGGCGACTATGTGGGAATTGTCAGTGAGGCGGATCTCGTCCGAAAAGCCATGGCCAGTGGAGCCGTTGCCGAGCAGGTTACGGCCCGGGCGGTGATGAGTGCCCCCATCATGATGATTGATATCTCCCGATCGGCACACGAGGCGAGTGATATCATGGCCGAGCGAGGGATCCGGCACCTCGTCGTGACAGAAGAGGGCCGCGTGGTCGGCATAATTTCTGTGCGCGATCTGCTTCGATACTTTAAGAATTGGGGCACGTTATAAGATGCAGGGTCAGTCTGAGTTCTGCTGCTTCGCCTCACTGTCTCTAACGGTCCTTCCTCGATGATGGTGCAGGAACCTGTTTCTCATTCCACTCCACGTCTGTTTTTGCTCATGACGGCGCTCGTGACCGGCGCGATTGTCATGGCCCTGGAAATTCTCGGAAGCCGTTTGCTCGCGCCGGTGTTCGGAAATTCGCTGTATGTGTGGGGAGCCCTGATCGGCATCATTCTAGCGGCCATGAGTTCGGGCTATGCGTTCGGCGGTTGGGCGTCGGATCGATATCGCGTCGCAGCAGTTCTGGCCTGGCTGCTGCTCGGATCAGGAGCTTGGACCTTGCTGATGTCCTGGATGGGGCAGGTAACGATTTTCAAGGTGGCCAAGGTCGTTGAAGATCCGCGATGGGGACCCAGCCTTGCGGCCTGTGTGTTGCTCGCCCCTCCCGCATTCGGGTTGAGCGGTGTCATGCCGGCGCTGCTTCGTTTAGCGGTCGTCGATATGGGGTATCTTGGCCGTCACGCCGGCAGCATGATCGCCCTTTCCACGGTCGGAAGTCTGGCCGGGACCTGGGGCACGGCATTTTTCCTTCTTTCGTGGTTGGGAACCCAGACGCTCGTCGCCTCTTTGGGAGTAGTACAGGTGCTGCTCGGCTTGCTGTGGCTGCAGCGGGGGAGTGCGAGGGCGACCAAGCTCGTCGGTTTATTCCTCGCCGGCCTACTCATTTTAAGTTGGCAATTGTTCGGAAGGACGCCTCCCGTTGCCGGGCTTGTGCACCAGGAGGATAGTCCCTATCAGCAAGTGCGTGTCCGCGACGACGACCTGTTCCGATATCTGGTGCTGGATCGAACCTGGCACGCGGTCATGTGGCGGGCAGATCCCGTCACCCTGTTCCTGCCTTACAGCCAGCTCATGGTGGCGGCCGTGGCGCTGGCGCCGGAACCCAAACGGGGACTCATCCTGGGACATGGGGGTGGATCGCTTGCCAAGTGGTTGGATCTGGTCTGGCCGGAGTTGGAGTTGGATGTCGTCGAGTTCGACCCCGTCGTCGTGCAGATGGCGGAGCAATATTTCGAATATCGACCGCCCGCCAATCATCATGTGTTCGTCAAAGATGCCCGGGTATTTTTACGAGACACGAACGTGACCTATGACGTCATCTGGGTCGACGCGTTTGCCCGGCACCTCGTTCCCTTTCATTTAACCACGGTTGAATTTTTTTCAGAGCTCCGGAGCCGGATGAATCCAAACGGTGTCGTGGCCCTTAATCTGGCTTCATCGGGAGAAGGCGGGGATCTCCAGCGCGCGAATGCGGTGGTACAGACGGTAAAGACGGCATTCCCCACCATCGAATCCTTTGGTGTGAAGGGACCGTGGCGGCCGCATCAAACGACTGCGGAGAATTTGATTTTTTTCGGTGGAAGCCCAATCGACAGGATGTCGTACGATGAAATGGTGTCGCGCATTCAATCGCAGGTCGAAGCTCGTCGGTTGCCACCGGAATCTGCGACGTTGCTGGCGACGCGACGAACCAAGCCATGGTCCCCGGGGCTGACCTTGACGGATGACTATACACCCTATGATCTATTGATTGGATCGCACACCCCAGACGTGTCTCCTGACGTCAAATCGTTTCCGTAAGTGCCTGAAATGTCAATTAACATCTTTTCGTTTCTTCGAATGATTGTCTGCATGTCTCCCGGTCGGGAGTGCTCACGCAACGCCTAAGAACTTGCTTGCATCCTTTTTAATCCCTGTGCTATAAGGTGTCCCTCGCTAGCCTTTTTGGGGACATTTTGATTCGTAGCGACTGTGCTCCGGTGCAGAACGTCGGGCAGAGGTTACTGGGCGCGGTGGTCATTATTCACCAACCTAATCACATCTCTTCTTAATCTCTTTAAGGAGGTAGGTCATGGGTAAGACGATGGTAGCAGTGTTTTTTGGCCTGGTCATGCTGGTGGCCGGGGCATCAGGCGCGTATGCGCACCAAGCTGGCGGGGTCGAGATCGGTGACTTGGAAACCGGTTCCGTCGTCGGTCAGCCGTTTAAAGAATTGGTAGTCGATGGGGAATTGTTCGCTGTGGAAATCGGCAATATGAAGGCCTGGTACCCTCCAATCACCATTATCGATTTCAAGGTTCGGCCGGGCCGTCCGGTCGTATTGAAGGTGACGAACAATTCCACAGGCGAGCATGGGTTCCAGATGACCGACGTGACCAATGAGGGTTCACCCTTTGTGATGAAGGCCGAAGTGGTGCTGAAGCCGGGCGAAACCAAGTATATCGGTGTTCCGACCAGCGATATGTTCTATGCCACGCAGGGGAATACGCTGCTGTACCGCTGCCATTTGCACCCGGCTCACGTCGGTGGCAAGATTTTGATGCTTAAGTAGTCGATTCGTCCATACGTCCCCATAGTGCAACGCCCCGTCTGCTTCGCTGCAGACGGGGCGTTGTCGTGTCTAGGACAATGGTTTTCGGTGAGGCAACGCAGTTGCTCAGGCCTCTTGTTCCTTCTTGCACTCCGTCACGGCGTCCAGAGGGATACTTTGGGACCCTTTGAGGTTCCCGGCCACGATCAGCAGTAAGAAGCGGCTCGCGGTGGGCTCGGTCAGCAGGCGATCTGTGACGATCGCGGCAACATCGACAATCATTTCGTCACCATCCCATTGTGTTTCATTCACAATCCAAAAGTGACTGGCCGCACCCGGAAATTGTTTCGTGACGAAACTCTCTATGACTATGCCGACATCTGCGGTGCTGGCGAGTGTCTGGCTTGAGAGAAAGAGGCTGGCCAGGCAGCCAAGTAAAGTCAAATGGGTAAAGCGCATCATGGGCACCTCCCGGTGAGAAAGACTGGGTGACGGGTTGTGATAGGACCACACCTCATGCGAGATGAATTGCGTGTCCTTACCAGGACTCTCCGCACTCAAAGTCTACAGCGGCCGACAGCGGAAATCCAGAGGAGTGATGTTTCGAGAGTCTAAGTGCTGTCAGGATATCAGGGAGAAGCAGCGAAGGCTCCCGGAAGGAGCCTTCATGGTGCCACGCACATGTATTGACAGGTGAGACTTAGTTGCGAACGCCGCTCCAGACCTTGGCAGCATCGATTTCTTTGTCCGGGTTCAGAGTCTTGGCTTTTTCCAGCAACACGTCGGTCGTTTCCGGGTAGGCCGGGTCGGATATGCAGCAATTGTCCACCGGGCAGACCGCCGCGCATTGCGGTTCGTCAAAGTGCCCGACGCACTCCGTGCAACGATCATGAGTGATGATGTAAATATTGTCGCCGACCCCCTGTCCGTCGCCGACATGATTGCCTTTGCCTTCGGCGTCGCTTCGCGTTTCGAATATCGCCTCATTGGGACATTCGGGCAGGCATGCCCCGCAAGAAATACATTCATCGGTGATCAGAAGCGCCATGGCCTGTGCCTCCTCATTTCCTTAATGACGGATAAGATGTTGACAATTTCGTGCCGTCGCGACCATAGTTTCGCGGCGAAACAGGATCGCATTCTAAGCTGCGATTCTTCGGCAAGTCAACAGAGCGAGACTTGGGAAGAAGGCCTAGCGCTCTAAAAGTCATGGGGCTTTGGGCCCAATGTAGATGCGGATCTGCGCGTCTGCGACCAAGTGAGGATGCAGCCATGTTCAACGGTATTTCATTATGGTGAAGAGCGGGCGCGGGCCTGAATCGGAGCAGCGTCGCAAAAAAATCGTGACGTTCGTGCTCTTAGTGATTCTGCTGGTCAGCATCAGCCTATTTCTCGGAGGTCCAAAGGAATCCGAGCTCATCATTGTGGAATTTCCGAATGGGAAGGTCATGGAAACGGAAGTCGCCAGCACTCCCGAGAAGCTTCTCTTCGGGCTGGCGTTCCGGGAAGGATTGCCAGCCGACACAGGGATGCTTTATATCTTTGAGTCGACGGGATTGCATCGGGTTCGAACCAAACAGTTTCGCATCCCCGTCGATATGTTATGGGTTGATGAGAGCCACCACGTGGTGCATATCTTGGAGCATGTGCCGCCCTGCCCGCAGGATCCTTGTCCGCTGTATGGACCTGCGCCCGAGCCGATTCGTTACTTGATCGAAGCCGATGGGGGCTACGTTCGGCGAGAAGGGCTTGAGGTGGGAATGGAGCTGAAATTTACGCTTCGCATGTAAGGTATCGGAGTGTTTTATGGAAGGGTTTCAGTGTGTGGCTAAGGTCGAGGATATTCCTCCCGGCCAAGTCAAGGTCGTGAAAGTACATGAGCGTGCTATCGCGTTGTTTAATATCGAAGGACGTTTTCACGCCATTTACAATGCCTGTCCTCACGAAGGCGGCCCGCTGAATAAAGGGCGCGTGAAGGGCCATGTCGTCTCCTGCCCCTGGCATGATCTGGCGTTCGATGTGCGAAACGGACAAGGAACGGACGGGGGGGGCTACTGCGTCGGGAGTTATGATGTGCGCGTGGAAGGGGGCCAGGTGTTCATCGGGGGGCGGCGTAAAGTATAGCCTCAATGGACCAGGGGTCCAAAGTCACAAGAGAGAGTTATGAGTCCATCAAGCAAGGCGGTACCGAAGGGAGCTGAGCAGGAGCCGGGAGCCAAAACGCTCACGGCTCGAAGGGGGGCATCTATCCACATTCACTTGTGGGAGGATCGCACAAGAGGGGAACAGTGGGTCCCGGTCTATGACGCCGCCGTGATGCCTCTGGTCGAGGACGATTTTCTTCGCATCGCCAGCAATAACGCAGTCGACAATGGACAGCGAACGTTCGAGTTCAATCCGGTGGCGGTCGGGACTCACCGACTGGTGTTTGAAAAACGGATGGGCTGGAAATTCACCGCAGAGGACCGGCAAATTTTTTATGTGACGGTGTCCTGAAAAAATAGGAGCGGCGAGAAATGTGTCATGCCTGACATGGCCTGCGTGAATGGTCGCTTTAGCCCGCTGGCTGACGCCGTCGTCAGCATTGAGGATCGTGGGTTTCAGTTCGGTGATGGTGTTTACGAAGTCCTTCGTACCTACCGCGGCCGGCCCTTCTCCATTGAGGCCCATCTGACCCGGCTGGAGCGGAGTGCGCAGTCGCTGCAGCTGGCAACGGGCCACACCATGGCTCAATGGACCTCATTGATTCATGAGGGCCTTCGGCTGAGCCGATTTCCGGAGACTAAGATCTATCTGCAGATCACCCGCGGACAAGCTCCTCGAGATCATCCCTTTCCCATTGACATCTCTCCGGCCACCATTCTGACCTTCCGCGAACTTCACCCGCTCGGGGCATCGGTTCGAAATGCGGGGGTTCAAGCCATCACGATCGACGATATCCGCTGGGGACGTTGCGATATCAAGAGCGTCAATCTGCTGGCTAATGTGCTGGCGCGTCAACAGGCCAAAGAGGCCGGAGTGTTTGAAGCGATCTTGATTCGGGAGGGCATGGTGACGGAAGGATCGGTCAGCAATGTGATGGTGGTGCGAAATAGTGTTATTCAAACCGCTCCCGAAGGGCACAAAATTCTGTCCGGCGTCACGCGCGCGATCGTATTGGAGTTGGCTCGGAAAGAAGGCCTCGCCGTTGCGGAGGCCTTTGTCAGTCGGAATGAGTTGTTCACGGCGTCTGAAGTCTTTTTGACAGGAACGACTGTGGATGTATTGCCCGTGGTGCGGGTCGATGGGAAAATGATCGGAGACGGCGCGCCGGGCGTTGTGTCACGCCTCTTATCCGCTCGATGGAACGCGTTCACCGGGTAACCGCCTCTTGCTTTCAATAATATGGCATGGTATTGTTCCCGCGCTGTAAGTGGGCCAAGGCCCACTTTTTTGTTTGAGCTTCTTTTGTCTTATGAGTGAAGCGGGAGCAGTGCCTGCAGGTAAGCCCTCAGTCAAACGTGCTGAGGCCCTGAATCTGCGTGTGCTGGAAGTCGCGGCGCCTATTTTACAGTCGTATGGTCTGGAATTGGTCGAGGCAATCTGTGCCGGCCAAGGCCCGCGGACTGTGATCCGTGTCTTTATCGACAAACCGGGAGGAGTCACGCTGACAGATTGTGAGCAGGCGCATCGCTCGCTGAGTCCGGCGCTCGATGTCATGGACCCGTTTCCTCATGCCTACACGCTGGAGGTATCGTCGCCGGGCCTAGATCGGCCATTGCGGGGAGTACGAGACTATCGGCGCCTGATTGGACAGCCCGTAAATCTCAAGTTGCGCGAGCCTATTCATGAGCAATGGCGGATCGTCGGAACAGTCGTAGAGGTTGAAGACGGTGCCGTGACGCTCGTGGTTCAACAAAAAAAATCGACGGAAACCGTTCGGATTGAATTTGATCACATCGCCTTGGCGCGTCGGAAGGTGGAGTTTTCTTAGCAGCAGTGAATGCCGGGGTGGTGGGTTAACCATGAGGTGTGAGCTATGAACCGAGAATTGATCGCAGTCATTGATGAAATCGGTCGTCAAAAAGGGATCGATAAGGCCAGGGTCATTGGCGCGATCGAGTCGGCACTTCTAACCGCCGCAAAGAAACGTTTCGGTCAGGCCGAAAACATTCAAGTGGAAATTGACGGCAAAACCGGCGAGATCTCAGTCGTCTCGAAGAAGATCATTGTCGATACGGTGGCGAATCCGAAAGCCGAGATTTCTCTGAAGGAGGCGCGCCTCTTTGACGAAGGCGCAGAGGTCGGTGATGAGATCGGTTCCTTGATCGAAATGGACGAACTGGGTCGTATCGCTGCCCAAACGGCGAAGCAGGTTATTTTTCAGAAGGTGCGAGAGGCTGAATGGGAAGCGGTTCAGAAGGAGTACTCGACCCGCCAAGGTGACCTGGTGAATGGAATTATTCTCGGCATGGAACGGCGAAATTTCCTGGTCGATCTCGGCAAGACAGAGGCGATTCTTCCCATTCAAGAGCAGATCCCACGCGAAACCTATCGCCGTGGTGATCGCGTGAAGGCCTTGCTGTTGGAGGTACGTCGCACGCCTAAGGATGTGCAGGTCATCCTCTCACGCAGCCACCCCCAGTTCGTGGCAAAAATGTTCGAGCTTGAGGTCCCGGAGGTCGGAGAAAAGATCGTCGAAATCAAGTCGATCGTGCGTGAGCCTGGGGATCGAACGAAGATCGCCGTTTCGTCGCGTGACAAGGCCGTGGACCCGGTGGGGGCCTGTGTTGGCATTAAAGGCTCACGTGTGCAGGCGGTGGTAAGGGAATTGCGCGGTGAAAAGATCGACATCATCACATGGACGCAAGATCCGCGCGTCTTCATTGCAGAGGCGTTGAATCCTGCCACGATCGAGAAGGTGGGAATCGACGAAGAAAAGAAATCAGCCTTGGTTGTCGTGGCGGATTCACAATTGTCTCTGGCCATCGGGAAGAACGGGCAAAATGTGCGGCTTGCCGCGCGGTTGACCGGCTGGAAGATCGACATCATCAGCGCGACGGAATATGAGAAAGAAAAGGCTGAGCGGGATCGGGATATTAAAGCGGCCCTGGCGGAAGAGACCGAGGCACAGCGCCAGCAGGATGAGGCGCGCGCTGCGGCGTCACAGGCGGACTGAAGCGGCTCAACATTCATGAGCTGAATGGCAATTATCTAAGCGGGTGGAGCGAAGCGGCACTGTATGCGGGTGTACGAATTAGCAAAGCAGCTGGGGATGGAGAATCGGGAATTGATTCCTGAACTGAAACGGCTCGGGATTCCGGTGGCGTCCCACAGCAGCGCCTTGGATGAAGATTCAGTTCGAATCGTGCTGGAGAAGGTGAGTGTGAAGGCACGGGCCGGGGAATCCGGCTCAGGCGGGCACGGCGTCAAGAAAGCGCTTCGCACGTCGAAGGAATCCGGGGCGTCCCACGAGAGGGCGCATGCGGTGACGCATGAAGAGCCTCAGAAACCCGACAAGAAACGCATTCTCATTAAAAAGAAAAAAGAAGAAGGCGTTGAAGAGAGTGCCGCGCCTCTTGCGGCGGCAGAATCCGCATTTGCGATCTCCCCTCATGCTGCATCGCCGGGAGTTGATGCGGCCAATATGGCGCCCTCTGCCGGTCCGGCGGGTGACGCGATTGCAACAGATCCTTCTGAGCCGAGTTCATCGGGAGAGTCGACGGCATCGCCGGCCGTCATGACACCGTCGGAGGAATCGTCGGTCAAAACAGGTCAGCCGGCCTCTTTGACCGCGCCCTCATTCGATGCGCTTGCGGCGGCAAAGAGGAAGAGTGCGTCTGCGGAGGCACTGGAGAGTGAGGCAGCGGCACGCGAGAAGCTCAAAAAGGCCAAAAAGGCGCCACGGACGCGGGAGGAAGATGAAGCAAAGTTTAAGAATGATGCCACCCGATGGGGCGACCTTCGGGCCATTCCGGTACAGCGTCGTGAAGACCGGTCCAAGCATATTCACCATGCGTCGCCCACGGAAGTCACCAAGCCGAGAAAGAAAAGCGTGAAACTGAGCGCAGGAGTGAGCGTCAAGGAGTTTGCGGAACTCATCGGTCAGCGTCCGGCAGATGTTGTAAGAAAGCTGATGGAGATGGGTCAGATGGTGACCTTCAATCAGTCGATCAATCTCGAAGCAGCGTTCTTGATTGCTGAAGAGTATGGTACCAGGGTGGAAGTATCGACGGAAAAGGTCGGTGAGGCACTGCTGGAAGAGGCCGCACAATCCACCGGTGAGGAGCAGGCCGTGCTGCGGCCGCCGGTCGTGACGATCATGGGGCATGTCGATCACGGCAAAACCTCCCTGCTTGACGCCATTCGTGAAACGAAGGTGGCGGAGGGCGAGGCCGGAGGCATCACGCAGCATATCGGGGCCTATATCGTGGGCGTTCGCGGCAAACAGGTGACCTTTCTCGATACGCCGGGGCACGAAGCCTTCACGGCGATGCGCGCGCGTGGAGCGAAAGCGACGGACATTGTCATCCTGGTCGTCGCCGCCGACGACGGCGTCATGCCGCAAACGGTTGAGGCCATTCATCATGCAAAGGCCGCTGGAGTGCCGCTCATTGTGGCCATCAATAAGGTCGACAAGCCTGGATCCAATGTCGATCGTGTGAAGAATGCCCTGACCGAGCATGGCTTGATTCCTGAACCCTGGGGTGGCGACACAATCATGGTGGAAGTGTCCGCCAAGCAGCGGACCGGGCTTGATCAGCTCCTGGAAATGGTTCTGCTGCAGGCAGAGGTACTGGAGCTGAAAGCCGACCCCTCACGCATGGCAAAAGGCCTGGTGATCGAGGCAAAATTGGACCGCGGCCGCGGACCGATTGCCACGGTTTTGGTGCAGAGCGGGACCCTGCACGTCGGGGATGCCTTTGTGGTGGGAACATTTAGCGGGCGTGTACGGGCGCTGGTTACAGATACGGGAAGTAAGGCGTCCGAGGCAGGGCCGTCGGTACCTGTTGAAGTCATCGGGTTACCGGGCGTGCCGGGTGCGGGAGATCTGTTCACCATTGTGAAGGATGAACGCGTCGCTCGCGAGATTGCCCAGGAACGGGCCATGAAGCAGCGTGCCGCAGATTTGGCCGGACCGGCGAAAATCAGCTTGGATGACTTGTTTGCCAAGATTCAGGAAGGCAATGTTAAAGAGTTGCCCATCGTCATCAAGGCCGATGTGCAGGGTTCGGCTGAAGCCTTGGCTTCCGCGGTAGAAAAGATGCCGGCTGGAGCCGTAAAACTGCGGGTCATGCACAGTGGCGTCGGCGGCATTACGGAAACGGATATTCTCTTGGCGGCGGCCTCCAAAGCGATCGTGATCGGGTTCAATATCCGTCCGGAGCCGAAAGCGGCCGCGCTGGCTGAGCGCGAAGGTGTCGATGTGCGCCTCTATGGCATTATCTACGATGCGCTGAACGATATCCGCGCGGCCATGGAAGGGTTGCTTGAGCCGATGCTCAAGGAGCGTGTTCTTGGCCGAGCTGAAGTCCGGCAGATGTTTACAATTCCGAAAGCCGGTCTCGTGGCGGGTTGTTACGTGGTGGACGGAGTTATATCAAGAACCAGTGTGGGGGTGCGGGTTATTCGGGATAACGTGGTGGTGTACGAAGGCAAGCTTGGGTCGCTCCGGCGGTTCAAGGACGATGTGCGAGAAGTGCAGCAGGGGTATGAGTGCGGCATCACGGTCGAGAATTTCAATGACCTCAAATCCGGAGACATTATCGAAGCCTATCTCTTCGATAAAATTGCTGCCAAGCTTGAACCGGTCAATCGAGGCGCGTCTCCGCAAAGTCATCGGGCATGATCGTTGGGCTCTGCACCATGGAGTTGTTTATTCCCGACGGCCATTCATTGAAGGACAAGCGTCGGGTTCTGCAAAGCGTGAAAAGCCGGATACGGGACAAGTTCAATGTTTCGGTCGCCGAGGTTGGAGATCAGGATTTGTGGCAAAAGGCGATCCTCGGTTTGGCGTGTGTGGCCAACGAATCTGCGCATGTGAACCAGGTGCTGGATCAAGCAGTGAATCTGATTCGGGCGGTGCCCACGATCCAACTGGTGCGTTCGCAAATTGAGTTGCTCTAAGGCGGCGTCATGACCAAGTCGACGTATAGCCGGGCCGATCGCGTGGCGGATCAGATTCGCATGGAAGTCGCGGACATCCTGATGCGGAAAATTAAGGATCCGCGGGTGCGCTCCGTCACGGTGACCGATGTGGAGCTGACCAAAGATCTGCGTATTGCGCGCGTGTTTGTCACGACCATGGAGCAGAAAGACGGTGAGCGGCAGGTGTTCGATGGTTTGGCCAAGGCGAGCGGATTCGTGCGGGCTGAGTTGGGCCGCCGTCTGGCGTTACGCTATCTGCCTGAACTGACGTTTATAAAGGATGTGAGCGGCCCCAGAGCCGATCGTGTCCTAGAATTGTTGGACGGCCTGCACCGTGACCATGTCCAAACAGAAATACCTGACGAGTCAACTCGTAGCGATGCCTAGCAAATGACGATGATAGCCACGAAAGAGCCGCAACTGGCCACAGCCCTTCAAGACGGTGTGCTGAATGTCCGCAAGGAAGCAGGATGGACTTCACATGATGTGGTTGCTCGGATCCGGGGGAAGTTACGCGGGATGAAGTTAGGCCATGCCGGCACGCTGGATCCAGCCGCGACCGGTGTCTTGCCGTTGCTGGTGGGGCGCGGGACGCGCATTGCCGAATATTTGCTGGAGTGGGACAAGACGTACCTGGCCGATTTAAGAGTCGGGGAAACTACCGACACCCAAGATGGCACAGGAACTCTCCTCCAGCGATCACCGATTGAGCGGGTGACGGCAGATCGTATTCGCGAAGTCGCCGCAGCGTTTGAAGGGCCCATTCAACAGGTGCCTCCCATGTACTCGGCGGTCAAGGTCGGCGGTGTCCCTCTGTACAAGGCCGCACGGGCTGGACGGGATGTTCCCCGCCAGGCGCGCCTAGTGACGGTGTTTCGTCTGGACATTGTCAAAATTCAGATTCCCGATGTGACATTCCGGGTGACCTGCTCCAAGGGAACCTATATCCGGACGCTCTGCGCGGATATCGGCGACAAGTTGGGAGTCGGTGGTCATATGTCGACTCTGGTTCGCGAGCGTGTGGGACCGCTGACGCTGGAGCAGGCGTTGACGGTCGAGGAAGTTGAATCGAGGCTGGAGCAGGGTACGCTTGCTGCCTCGATGCTCACGCTGGACGACGCATTGGCAGGACTTCCGTCCTGCACGGTGAGAGCGGGGACAGCTCAGCGAGTCGTGCACGGAATGCCGGTCTCCCAGTCCGAAGTGCTGGCATGGAGCGGTTGGCCGTCGGCTTTCCCTGCGGAATCGAATCGGGCCATCCGTATCAAGGACGAATCGGGACGTCTGTTGGCCGTTGGTACCTTGCCGGTAGGCGCGGCTATCGTGAAACCTGATCTAAGTCAACAGCCGATTGCTGTGTCGAAAGTATTGTTTACGGAAGAATCATAGGGCGATAGAATGGCGAATTCATTAGAGGAGTAGAGACGTATGGCACTCGTGAAAGAAGTGAAAACGGAATTGGTGAAGAGTTTCCAGCAGCATGAGAAGGACACCGGCTCTCCGGAAGTGCAAATCGCCATTCTGACGAACCGGATTACGTATTTGACGGAGCATTTCAAATTGCACAAGAAGGATCACCATTCTCGGCGCGGGCTGTTGACGCTGGTAGGGCGCCGGCGGCGATTGTTGGACTATCTCCGCCACATTGATGAAGGTCGGTACCGTGCGATTATCGAGCGTTTAGGCATTCGCAAGTAGTCGTGTGAACGAGTCGGCTGCCACCATTGCGGGCGGCGGCCGACCATCGTCCTCGCAGGTGAACACTGACATAGGCTCACCTCATTCATGGCGAATCACTGGAAATATGACGACATGAATGAGTGGTCGTTTGAGCTGAGCGTATCTCTGTGGGCATCTGTGGGACTTAACTGAAGGAGACCATAGATGAAACATGCTGTAGACATTGAGTTGGCGGGCCGCCGCTTGACGTTGGAGACCGGTCGTATTGCGAAGCAAGCGGACGGTGCAATTTGGGCGACTTACGGCGACACCGTCGTCCTGGCGACGGCCGTGGCATCTCAAAACATCAAGCCGGGAGTGGATTTTCTTCCGTTGACCGTGGATTACCAGGAAAAGACCTACGCGGCGGGGAAGATTCCCGGCGGCTATTTTAAGCGAGAAGGTCGCCCGTCTGAACGGGAAGTGCTCACCAGCCGGTTGATCGATCGACCGCTTCGACCTCTCTTTCCGGAAGGATACTATTTCGACACTCAGGTCATCGCATCGGTCTTGTCCGCCGACAAGACGGGTGTATCCGATGTCATCGGTATTATCGCAGCCTCTGCGGCTCTGGCGATCTCATCGATCCCGTTCAATGGTCCGATCGCAGGCGTGAAAATTGGCCGTGTCAACGGGCAGTTTGTTGTGAACCCCGACTTAGAGGTCTTGGAAACGAGCGATCTCCATCTCGTGGTGGCCGGGACTGCGGATGCGGTGATGATGGTCGAAGCCGGAGCCAATGAATTGCCTGAAGCGACCATGCTGGAAGCGATCGAATTGGCGCATAGTGAAATCAAGAAAATTGTGGCGAAGATCGAAGAACTGCGCGGGCTGGCCGGTAAGCCGAAACGAGTCGTGGCGCAGGAACCTATCGGTGCAGCGCTGACTGATCAGGTGCGTGCATTAGTGGCCGGTCCGATTCGCGAAGCGATCCTCATTCCCAACAAAAGCGCGCGACAGGAACGTCTGGATCAGGTCTTGTCGGAGACCATCGCGAAACTTAAGACAGACGAACCGAATCGGGACCGGCACGTGAAGATCATTTTTCACGGCCTGGAGTATACGGAAGTTCGCAATATGATTCTCGAAAAACGGGTGCGTGCCGATGGCCGTGGCCCCGCGGACATTCGTCCCATCACCTGTGAAGTAGGCGTATTGCCGCGGGCGCACGGTTCCGCCGTCTTTACGCGTGGTGAGACACAGAGCCTGGCCGTGGTGACCCTCGGTACGACGGATGACGAGCAGCGCATCGATGCCTTGGAGGGGGAATATATGCGCACCTTCATGCTGCATTATAACTTTCCGCCCTTCAGTGTCGGCGAAGCACGGCCGCTCCGTTCGCCGGGACGTCGCGAGGTCGGACACGGTGCTCTTGCGGAACGGGCGTTGAAATCCGTCATCCCCACAAAAGATAAGTTTCCGTATACGCTGCGAATTGTGTCGGAAATTTTGGAGTCGAACGGCTCGTCCTCGATGGCCACGGTCTGCGGGGGTACATTGGCGCTGTTGGATGCGGGCGTCCCCATCAAGGAACCGGTCGCGGGCATTGCCATGGGATTGATCAAGGAAGGGGACCAGGTATTGGTCCTGTCCGACATTCTCGGGCTGGAAGATCATCTGGGAGATATGGATTTCAAGGTGACGGGGACCAAGAACGGCGTCACCGCGCTCCAGATGGACATCAAGATCGGAGGCATTACGTCGGCGCTGATGCGCGAGGCTCTGGCTCAGGCGAAGACCGGCCGCCTGCATATTCTCGAACGTATGGCCGAGGCGTTGAACACGCCTCGCACCAAATTATCCGCCTTCGCACCACGGATATTCCCGCTGAAAATCAAGCAGGACAAAATTCGCGACGTCATCGGTCCGGGTGGGAAAATGATCCGCAGCATCATCGCGGAGACCGGTGTGAAGATCAATGTCGAAGATACGGGGGATGTCACCATTGCCTCCTCCGACGAGGCGTCAGCACAGAAGGCCATCGATATGATCAAACGCCTGACCGAGGAAGTCGAAGTCGGGAAGATTTATCACGGCACGGTTCGGAAGATCATGGATTTCGGGGCCTTCGTTGAAGTCCTTCCCGGCACAGACGGGTTGGTGCATATTTCCCAGCTGGCCCACCATCGGGTCAAGGCGGTGACCGACGAGGTCTCCGAAGGGGACCAGGTCATGGTGAAGGTAATGGAAATCGATAAACAAGGGAAGATTCGTCTGAGCCGGAAGGAAGCGATGCCTGCGCCCGCAGGCTCTCCTGCCACCGAGCCCACGCCGGCAGGATAATCGATCGTGTATCGCAAGATCATTCTCGATAACCGGCAGCGTATTGTAGCCGAGCTAATCCCGACGTTGAAGTCCGTCACGATCGGAATTTGGGTAAACGTCGGGTCTCGCGACGAGCAGCGCGGGGAAGAGGGGCTCTCTCACTTCCTCGAGCATATGTTTTTCAAGGGGACCCGCAGCCGGTCGGCGACTCAGATTTCTCGTGAGATCGATGCGCTGGGCGGGGAAATGAACGCGTTCACCACCCGCGAAACGACCACCTTTTATGTGAAGGTGCTGGACCAGCAGCTGGAAGCGGCCTTGGAGCTCCTCTCGGATTTGTTCTATCGTTCCCGGTTCGAACCCAAAGAAGTCGAAAAAGAAAAGCAGGTGGTGCTTGAAGAGATCCGCATGGTTCAGGACGATCCGGAGGATCTTGTTCAGGAACTCCACATGAAGCACACCCTCGGGGGTCATCCGTTGGGCCGACCGATCCTCGGTCAGGCCACCAGGATTCAGGCGCTCGGGCGAAACGATCTACTCGAATACGTCGGGTCCCACTATGACCCGGAGCGAACGGTCGTGGCGGTGGCAGGCAACTTTACCTGGAAACGCTTGGAGCAATTGTTGGCCCGGTACTTTTCCAGCTCGCACAAAGGGAGGCCTCTTGTGTCGAGTCGCCGGCCGCCTGAAGTCAGCGGGGGCGTGCTGGTCAAGCGAAAAACGCTTGAGCAGGTGCATCTCTGTTTGGGGCTTCAAGGTTTGGCTGCCGGTCACAAGGATCGTTATGCTGCTCATGCGCTGAATGGCGTGTTGGGAGGGAGTGTGAGTTCGCGGCTTTTTCAGGAAGTGCGGGAGAAGCGAGGGCTCGTGTACTCGATTTACTCTTTTCTATCTACCTATTGCGACGGCGGCATGATCACGGTATATGCGGGCACGAGACCGAAAGAGATTCAGCGTGTCGTGGAGGTCGTGTGCCGGGAACTCAAGAAGCTTCGGACGCATGGAATCGATGCCAAGGATCTGGCGCGCGTCAAAAATCAAATGAAGGGCAGCCTGATGCTCAGCTTGGAGAGCTCGCATAGCCGCATGAGTAAATTAGCGAAAGATGAACTGACGCAAGGCTGCCACATTTCACTCGAACAGATGACAATGGAAATCGACCGTGTTACCACCGATCAGGTCTACCGTGTGGCGCAAACTCTGTTGGATCAACGCTGTCTTTCGATTACAGCGCTCGGGCCGATTCCATCCACGAGCCTGCAGTCATTCGCCTCTTAGCCCACATGCAGTAGGGAAAAGCGGACGGTAAAACCAGCGCATTGAGCTGGGTGAATTTTTAACCACGAGACGCGTGCATGAAGATGGATAACTCATTGATGTGATAAGTGTTTCGTGGAGGATATTAGGGCAGGAGATCTCCAAAACATTTTCTTGACACGTTTCGAGGATTTGAGTACCATGGCCGCGTTTTCATTACCCGAGTTTGAATTTATTTCGACTGCATTACAGGGGAAGGTAAGCAGAGAGAAAGGGGGTGTCAGTCGCACTTCCTCCTCCTAGCGCGTTCTCTGGATTTTTTTTCTGAACTATTTTTAGAGCACTGGGATTTTAAGTTTCTCTGGTCATCATTTTTCCAAGGAGGGTAGGGTTATGAATAGGGTCGGAATTCTAGCCACACTTGCAGTGTCCTCCGTTGTCGGCTTGCTGACCGCCGGGATTTCGGTGGCAGCGGATGCTCCAGCAGGGGGCGGGGTCAGCGAAGTGATTACGGGTAGTAACAAAACCTTCAAGGGCGAAAATACGAATACCCTGAAGGGACGCGTGTGGTCACAGTGGGCAGACAATCCTGACAATGAAATTCTTTTCGGTATTCAGTACTGGAACACAGGCGAACCGGCTTCCGGCGAGGGTGGTGGACGCTCGTCGACACAAATGGATGTGAAGCCACCAGACCCATTGTTCAGTTGCTGCGCCTGGGGTTATTCTGGCGGTACGGATAAGAATAACACCTACTCTGGTTGGTATCATGCCGCGACCACTGTTCGCTTGGCCGTTAAGGATAAAAATTTGATGGATCAGATTATCAAGGCATCGCAGGAGCTCGTGGCGATGGAAGTGACGCTTGATGGTCGGACCATTACTGGTTTCAAGCTCTTGAAGTAGGAATTTATACTCGCGGCGACATTCTTTAGACTCTTTTGTCTTCTTAAAGGAGGATGTGATGATGAAGCTTCAAAAGAAAGGGTGGTCATTCATGGCTGCCGTGGCTCTTGTGGTAGGGTTTGCCTCCACTGCATCAGCCATTGAGGCATTTCAGGAGCGCTTTGAGTGGGGAGATTTAAGCAAGCCCACGACGCTGCAGGGTCGCGTGATTATTTTGGATCCCTATGACGAAGCGGTGTGGCTCAATATCGCCGTGTTCGGCGGAAACGCCGAAAGCGGTCTGTTCTGGCAAAGAATTCACCCAGGCAAGAATCTCAAGTTCTACCCCGCTGATAAGAATGTGTGGGAGCAATTGAAGTCGATGGCCCGCCCGCATGCCGGACCGGCCGCTGCAAAGGAAGTTCCCCCAGGTTCTCCTACCACGTTGGTCGAATTCGTGGCGCAGGAGACTGAACAGAACCATCGGGT
>JACCYV010000357.1 GCA_013696305.1 Nitrospira sp. | reverse complement strand
GAAGTCAGCCTAATGAGGTGGTCAGAAACTAAAGTCTCTCTCGAATCGAGAGACGAAATGTCCGGGCCGGCGCAGCCTGTCCCGTTTACATATTGGGCGATGTCGAGCCGGGGAGGTCTTCAGGCGGGAATGTCAGTATGTAAAGAGCGCGCCTCTTGCGCGACGGTCGCAATGATTCCCTCATTGCCTCGCAGCGTCAGCAGGGTCTCTACGGGCTCTTTTTCGCGATCGAGATAGGTGGAAAGAAGGATCAATCCAGCTGCTTGGTCTGCCGGCACCTTGATCAGCTGGGTGTCGGCAGAGAAATTCAAGGCGATCAGTAATCGATTCGTGCCCCATTCCCGGACGTACAGCATGACCTCGTCGGTTCTCGGCCCTGCTATTGTACAACCCGAGGGTCAAGCCTGGTTCGGCTCGACGAAGCTCCAGCAGGCGCCGATACAGGCTGAGTACCGACGTAGGATTTTCTCGTTGCGTCGAGATGTTGATCGAAGCCGCGTCGGGAGACAGCGGGAGCCAGGGAGTCCCGGTCGTGAAGCCCGCCTGAGGGGAGCCGTCCCAGGGCAGGGGAGTACGGGCAGGATCACGACCGACGCCGAAGCCGGGTACGTTCTTCTCCCAAGGATCCTTCACTTGCTCCAAGGTAATCGGCACGTTGGCCATGCCTAGTTCATCGCCGTAATACAGGGTGGGTGTACTGCGCAGGGTCAGGAGCAACATGGCGGCAATTCTGGTCTGGGCTCTGCCGATTCGCGTCGCGATCCGGGCTTTATCATGGTTCCCCAAAACCCAGTTAGGCCAGCCGTGTGCAGGGAGGGCGGCTTCGTACGCGTCAATAGTCGCCCCAACCATCCTGGCCTGCCAGGGAACTTCGATCAACTGAAAATTAAACGGCAGATGACAGCCCATGCCGCCGGCGCCATAGTAGGTCACCAATCGTTCGACCGGCAGATACACTTCCCCGATCATGAGCCGATCGCCATACTCGTCCAGGACCCTTCTCATCCCGCTGATAATGTCATGGACCTCGGGACGGTCGGTCGTATAGGTCGCCAGAAGCTGCCGATAGGGCCACTCGCCCGGGAGAAAAACGGGATTCAACGGATTACTGCGGAACTGGTCATCCTTAATGAGGTGCCAGATGACGTCGATGCGAAATCCATCCACGCCCCGATCAAGCCAGAAGCGCATGACTTGATGCATGGCGGCCTGCACTTCCGGATGCCGCCAATTCAGATCCGGCTGTTCCTTGAGGTAGGCATGGTAATAGTACTGGTCCGTCCGTGAATCGAGTTCCCATGCGCTGCCGCCGAATGTGCTCAACCAATTGGTGGGCGGTCCTGCCTCCGGTGCGGGAGATTTCCATATGTACCCATCCCGTTTCGGGTTGTCTCGCGACGAGCGGGATTCAATGAACCAGGGATGCTCATCGGAGGTGTGATTGGGAACAAGATCGAGGATGACCTTGATTCCCAGCCGGTGAGCGGCGGACAGCAGCGCATCGAAATCCTCCAGCGTGCCGAACATCGGATGGACGCCCATGTAGTCGGAGATATCGTAGCCGAAGTCCGCCATCGGTGACGGATAGATGGGGGAAATCCACATCGCACCCACGCCCAGCCAGTGCAGATAGTCGAGACGGGCGATGATACCACCCAAGTCCCCGATGCCATCGCCATTGCTGTCCGCGAACGAACGAGGATAGATGTGATAGATGACGCTGCGTTGCCACCACTGAAGCGCAGTGTGCGATTCCGCCTGTGTCATATCCCAAATAGAAGGATTCACACCTCGCAATCCAGGCAGGATGGTGAAAAAGGCCGCCGGCTTTGTTCTCGCATCGCACAGAGGCTCAACGTACCGCAGGGGTACGCTTCGCCTCTGTGCTCGCTGCGGCCGCGCTGGACGGAATTTTTGACCATCCTGGTAAAGATTGCGGCGTGGAACGACCCTATACCACCGGTATCCATACGGTTCAATTTCCAGAATCGGAGGCTCTTCCGGAACATGAGGCCGGCTGGACAGCAGAGGCATCAACGACGTGTCCGCCTCCCGATCCAGCTTGACCGAACAGGTTTTGTCGGCGAGGTTATGAATCCCCAGCACTCGTCGCCCGCGCCCTTCGCCGCGGTGTCCCAGCAGGCTCGGCTCAGCCGTGTCAAATGTCCGGACGATCCCTGAGCCCCATTCCGGACATTGTCGCCGGACCCGGATTAATCGCTTGATCCAGTTGAGGAACGACTCGTGGTCAGCCGTCTGGTCCTCGACATTGACCTGCTGATAGCCGAAGGTGCCCTCCGCGATGACCGGCGCGGTGAGGGATTCGGGAGCCGCCGTCGAGAAGCCGGCCTGAGGCTCGTTCGACCACTGCATGGGTGTGCGCACGGCATTCCTGCCCTTCAACGACAAGTCCTCGCCCAGGCCTATTTCATCGCCGTAGATGATCAGCGGGGTTCCAGGGAGTGAGAACAGCAGGCTGAAGGCCGCCTCCAGACGACGGCGATCATTCAGCATGGGAGCCACGCGACGGCGAATTCCGCGTCCGAAAATTTTCATGTCGGGGTCCGACGCGAACGCCTGATAGACCGCCTCGCGTTCATTCTCTCGAGCCGTTCCAGATCGAGCTCGTCCAGATTTCTGAGAAACGTGATCCACTGGTCGCTGTCGGGAATCGAGGGTAGCAGTCGCAACGCCCGATGCAGGGGCTCGGCCCGTTCCAAGGCAAACGCGAGAAACAGGAAATTATTCAGGAAAAAATTGTAGAGCAGGTGCATTTCATCGCCGTCGCCGAAAAAGCTGCGCAGCTGATCGGGAGCGACGTCCGCTTCGCCGAGAAGGGCGGCATCGGCCTGCCGGGATGAGGTAAAGGTGCGAAGCTACCGGAGGATCTGATGCGGGTCATGGGCCATGGAAGGGTCGTCGATTGTGTGCGGAGATTCGATCATATGCGACACCGCATCGACGCGAAATCCAGAGATCCCGAAGGAGAGCCAAAAATCGATGACCCGCTTGATCTCTTCACGCACTTCGGCACGGGTTACGTCCAGATCCGGTTCGAAGTGATAGAACTGATGGTAATAATATTGACCGGCAAGATCGTCATAGGTCCAGACGGTCTTTTCCTCGTCAGGAAAAATAGTGCGTTGGTTTGGATCAGCGGGAGGTGGCGCGTCCGTCCAGATGTAATAGCGGCGGTAGCGCGAGTGCCGGTCGTGTCTCGCGGCCTGGAACCAGGGATGAGAGGCCGGGGAAATTGCCGATGCCGTCGCCGTTCGAGTCCTGAAATGTCGACACGTCCAGGCGGTAGAAGACGGCGGTTTTGTACCAGCGATCTGTCGGAGCGTCGGGCATGGTGGAAAAACCTCTGCTGTACGCCATGCCTGTGCGATGGTGATCGTATAAGCCGATATCTGCGGGGCATCAGCCTATCGCCGCAGAGTCTTCCGGCCCGAGGCAAAAACAAAGGAGAAATTCAAGCACAGTGATTTTCCTCGACCGGCAACACGCCGAT
>JACCYV010000351.1 GCA_013696305.1 Nitrospira sp. | reverse complement strand
AGGTACCCATGCCTGCGCCCGCAGGTTGCGCGCTCCTCTGCTGGGTCATACCTATGCCGTCTAAAGAACCATCGGACTGCAGGATCTCACCCGTCTCCATGATCTGCTTCAATGCGCGCAAGTCGGTTTGTACCTGCTGGCCAGGCTCATCTCCAAAAAGGTGGGCAATAGCAGCGCCCACCATGCCGGCCGGGGCCTGGTACTCGATGACGACCTTGACGATCGTGCCGCGTTGTCCCGCAGCCGGAGTGAATTGCACCGAACCCTGATGTTCAACGTCCGCCGGAGCCACTGTGCGCCATGCGATACGTTGATTGGTCACATCCTCCGTGATTTCGGCGTCCCATTCGACGGGTCTCTCTCCCGGTCCCTTCACGATCCAGTGGGAACGAGTCCGGTCGATGACGGCGACGGATTCGACATGCCCCATAAATTGGGAGAGATTCTGGAACTCGCGCCAGAATTGATACAATTCTTCCGGGGAACGGTCGATCGTGATGGTCTTCGTGATCAGAATAGCGCCGCTCGCGACGGTCCACCCGACCATTCGACTGAGTTGCATGCCGGCATACCAGTCCAGCGCTGTCACGCCCAGGACCGCGACCGAGGCGGCTGCTAATTTACTCCGGTTTGCCCGGGGGAATGCGAAGGCTGCTCCTAGAAAAGCCAGATCCATCCCATCGCCGGCTATTCGTGACCACACCCAGCCGGCGGGCCGCCGCTTCGAAAGAATGCCGAGCCCGCTTGTCAGCTCACGCACTCCGAACGCTCGAAGCACAGACGGATGTTCGCCCTGGAGGCCGATCAATTTGCTCAGTGGGCGCGGAGCCAGAATCTCCGCGAGCCCGAGGCCGACACTGAACCAGCCCAACGTTTGGGCTAGTGCTTCATGAGTGCCGTCGCTTCGGTCGTGGGTGCCGTCCTGCCGCCTTGGCGTGCGGGTCATGCGTCCGCCGTCTGAATCATTTCTCGCACGGTCGCCGTTGTCTGCGTTCCGGGCTGCCACATGCAGGGGCCTGTTCCGCTCGATGGGCTGATTTGACATAGGTGCTTCTCCTTGTGTGACATTTTCAGACTGACATTCCGTTACCTAACGTGGGGGTCGGCGGTCTTCTTCGGCTATCCGTTCCCTCATTCCGCCGCCGACGCCGGTGCCGGTAGACATGGGTTGATGCAGGCTCCCCGCAGTGGGTGGAGCCGGAGGGGCATCTTGCATTTGCGCCTTATGGAGGGTACTCCCGTACATATTCTCCATCACTCCGGGGAACAGGCGGTAGAAAAAGAGGGACATCTTATTCATTCCTCCGACGATGACTTCGTCTTGCGGATCACGAACGAGATCGACGATGGCGTCGACCACAACCTGGGCATCATAGATCGGATAGGCCCGGGGGCTGTGCCCCGTGTAGTTGGCCGCATGTTCGAAGAACGGCGTGTCAACAGCCATGGGGATTACGGTAGAGACATGGATAGTATCCACGCGGTTCCTTCTGAGTTCCTGTTGCAGTGCCGACCCCAGGCCGACGACCCCGAATTTCGTCGCAGAATAGGAGGCATAATACGGGGTGCCAATTTTACCCGCGATCGAGCCGATGTTGATCAGGGTGCCGGATCCCTGATTGCGAAACTGACGCATGGCGAAATGGCTGCCCTGAATCACGCCGATAAGATTGGTCTCCACTAATCGAACATGATCTTTGAGCGGAATGTCTTCGAATCGTCCCAAGGCTCCCACTCCCGCGTTATTGATCCACACGTCGATGCGGCCGAATTTGGAGACGGCCGCCCGCGCCAACTGTTCCACGTCCTGTTCCTTGCTGACATCTGTCGTGACTGCCAGCCCCAATCCTCCGGTCTCACGGACGAGGTCATCCAGGAGTTCCGTGCGCCGGGCAGCAAGAACGACATGAGCGCCCTCTGCGGATAGCTTTCGCGCGACGCCCTTCCCGAATCCGCTGGAGGCGCCGGTGATCACGACGACTTTTTCTTTGATGTCAGCATGGTGAGCGCAGCCGAATGCGAATATGCATCCCAACAATAGCCAGAGAGCCGGCAGGCACTTCGGTACATTCATGGCAGGACGGCCGTGACCTATAGGCATGAGTGCGTCCTTTCAAAAATGAAGCTCAATCATTAGGCAAGCATCAGGCAAGCACTGTGCCCTGTCACATCGAATCAGTCGCTCAAGATTGACACGTAAGAAAATTAATTGTTTTCCGGATGGACCGGCCGAGAGATGGCATATGGTCCGGTGACTCATTAGGATTTGGTCGTCGAGGTCGAACTGAGCGGCAGACGGGGAAGGACTTGCGATTCCAAAATCCTCCGGGTGGGGTGTCCGAGTAGGACAAAATGTCGGGCCGGGACAGATGGTCCGAGACATCTCGTTCCGCACCGATACAATCATGTCGCCATATGGACGACAATCAATCGGCGGCACGCGCCTATGCTGTTCAAACGCCAATGCCGGAGCCTGATTCTCAGCCATGCCTCGTCTATCCATAATGGACGGATTCAAGGATAGCTACGGCCCGTGACTTGCAAACACTCATCCATCGACTCATCGACCGTCATTTTTCAAATTCAGGAGGGAGGATCGTTCAATGTTCTCAAAACGAAGCGCGGTGCAATGTGCGGTACTGTCCGGGTTGGTATTGGGATCAGCGTTCACTAGTCACGCGCAATCGGGCGCTCCAGTGCAGGAACAACCGGGAGAAGTGGGGCCGCGAACCGGCGATCGGGTTATTCAAGACCGAGATCGGACTATTCAGGAGCGAGATCGGGCTACCCACGATCGAACGGTCGCGCGGGACCGGACCGGAGCTGGTACGGTTGTCGAGGAGCGAGTGGTCGAACGACGACAGGAAGGCGAGGTGTATGTGTCCGGGTTTGGAG
>JACCYV010000306.1 GCA_013696305.1 Nitrospira sp. | reverse complement strand
CATGGTTCAGCGTGTCTAGCTCATGCTCGCGCCCACGGAGCCTGCCGGCGATTTCGGACAATTGCTGGCGTTTTTCAGAAGTCGCAAAGCTGCGGAGCAACCACCCCATCATCAGTCCGATGATCGCTGCCACCAGTAAGCATCCCACCATCTGCAGAATCATGGCTCCCATAGATTCACCGTTCCTCTTTCACGCGAAATTCGATGCGCCGGTTCTTTTTGGACGCGGCGCGCGTCCGCTCGGGACTGAGAGGGCGCGTCGATCCATAACCGACGGCGGTGAGGCGATTGGTGACCGCGTGGTCGACCAGATACTGACGGACCGCTTCGGCCCGCGTACGGCTGAGCTGGAGATTATAATCAGGATCGCCATAAGAATCGGTATGTCCGCCGATTTCAATCACGGCCTCAGGCGTACGCTTGAGTGTCGGAACCAGTTTGTCGATCACGGATCGCCCCTTGGAGGTGAGGACGGCACTATTGCTTTCGAAGGCGATATGCTCTCCTCGCAACAGCTCATCCAGCCCGGATTGGACCTGGGCACGGGATTGATGCGAAGTCGCTGTCGCTTGCCCTAGAGGCAGATTGACCGCGAGGGTCGGAGCAACCGTCACCTGATCTTGCACCTTCATCGACGTGCCAAGCAGCGAGGCGACCTCATGGAGCAGTTTGGTTTTCGCCTCGCCGGACGCGACGGCGCCTTTTACCGTGACCGTGTGGCCGGAGAGCGAGACGGTGGCCTGCTGGTGGTGGTGCAGGGTGGAGAATTGCGTAAGCAGCGCCGGCAAGGTGATTTCCCATCCGGCCGCACCAGCACCCGGCACGACATCGAGGTCATCGGTCAGATGCAGCTTGGTGCCCTTCACTAGTTCCTGCGCACGGACCAGCGCCGCATGTTTGGCGTCTTCGCTTCCCACGACACCGGAGAGCGTCAACTGTCCGTTTTCGATGCTGGCGCTGAAGCTGGGCTGAGTGGCCGCCGACGACGTCACCGGCAGGTGGCGCGGGATACAGAGGAAGGCCAATAATGTGAGTGCGAGGAGTCCGACTCCGAAAATAATTCCGCGCGACATGCGCAAGCCCTTATTGCCCCAGGCACGAGGCCCGACTGCGGCATCGAATTTCTAGAGGGTTGGTGTCGTCTTAAAACTTCGAGCGTTACTTCAGTAAATTGACACGTCACTTCACGTTATGCAGGGGAGGGTATCACATCGCTCAGACGCATGCTAGCGGCATTCTTCAGGGCGGTTTCTCTCGTTCGCTCATGCCGGAGAGTTCGCCCACCATTCATGGAAGGCGAACGGCTTGCAGTGGCCGCTGGCCATCTGCTATTCTCACGCCGCTTTTCGTCTGAGATTTTCCCACCCACATGATATCGATACTTGAAGGAGTTCATCATGGCCAGCATTGCGCGGGCACTGATCAGTGTTTCTGACAAGACCGGAGTTGTCGAGATGGCCAAAGGTCTGGCGGCCCTCGGAGCGGAAGTGCTTTCTACCGGCGGTACCGCCAAGGCGCTGCGAGAGGCTGGCGTCGCGGTGACCGATGTGGCCGCCTATACGGGATCCCCGGAGATCCTGGACGGTCGCGTGAAAACGTTGCACCCGAAAATTCACGGGGGGCTCCTGGGGCGGCGACGAGTTCCCGGCCATGTGGCGCAGATGCAGCAGCATGGCATCGGCAACATCGACGTCGTCGTGGTCAACCTGTATCCCTTTGAAGCGACGATCGCGAAACCCACTTGTCCGTTCGAGGAGGCGATTGAACAGATCGATATCGGCGGCCCGTCCATGTTGCGGTCCGCGGCGAAGAATCATGAAGATGTGCTGGTCCTGGTCGATCCTGCCGACTACGGCCGTGTGCTGGAGGCGTTGAAGGCCGGCTCCGTCACGCCGGCGTTGCGCCGCGAACTTGCCATGAAGGTGTTTCAACATACCGCTCGTTATGACAGCCTCATCGCGGGGTATCTTGAAAAGCAAGTGCTTGGTGACGACATCAAATTCCCGG
>JACCYV010000262.1 GCA_013696305.1 Nitrospira sp. | reverse complement strand
GTCTCCGGACGCGGTCGTGATGAGAATTTCATTCTTCAGCGACGCAAAGGCCCAACGTTCTCCCCGTGCTATTCGGCCGGAGGCGAGACTGTCCCAGATGAGCGCCGTCGCTCCTTTAGCGAGAGTCACGACTATCGTCTGAATAAAACGCGAGCCGGCGAACGGGATGGTCACCTCCGGGAACCATTCGAGTACCGCTCCTGAAGCGACGGAAAGATTCACGGTCTGCCTGGCCTCTTCACCCAATGAGCGATAGACCCGATTCGCCGACGGAGTGAAGAGCACGACATGGGCGTCACATTCCAACGACGCATGAATAGCGAGATGATCGCCGGCCACCAGTCCGCCTGATGGATTGACGAGGGTGCTAAACGCGCAACCGGTAGCATCCAAATACATGGGAGGAAACAGATGCCAGGGACTGGAGCAGCGTGACTTGGCCAGGATGGTCCGCCGGCCCTGCCGCTGGTAGTGCAGATCGAGCCGACCTACACGCCCGACTTCCGACAGGGCAGACCGGTGAGAGAGCAGAGTAGGCACGGATGGCCGGGCATTTAGTGATGATGCGCGGGCAACGGGAGGGCCTGTTCGATCCATTCGATCACCCGGTCCAGGCCGTCGCCCGTATGGAGGTTGGTGAAGATAAACGGCAGATCGCCGCGCATCCGCCGGCTGTCTCGATCCATCACCGCGAGATCCGCCCCGACATGCGGGGCCAGATCGATTTTATTGATCACCAAGAGGTCCGAGCGTGTGATCCCCGGCCCGCCCTTGCGAGGGATCTTGTCTCCCGCAGCCACATCGATCACATAGATGACGCGATCGACCAGTTCAGGGCTGAAGGTGGCGGCCAGATTGTCGCCGCCGCTTTCGACGAACATCAGTTCCACGTCCGGATGTCGCCGAAGTAAATCGTCCAACGCGGCCTGATTGTGAGAGGCATCTTCGCGAATCGCGGTGTGGGGACAGCCGCCGGTTTCAACCCCGAGAATGCGATCCTGTGGAAGAGCCCCGCGTTTCGTCAGAAACTCCGCATCTTCTTTGGTAAAAATGTCGTTGGTCACCACCGCCAAGCTGTAGTGGTTTCGCAATTTCAAACAGAGCGCCTCGACAAGCGCTGTCTTGCCTGATCCGACCGGCCCTCCGATCCCGACGATCGGTATGCCCTTGGCGCGCGCGTCGGTCGGGCGGCCGCTTCCACAAACGTGTTCATCTTCTCGATGCATAGGCGTTTAGGATCGAAACAGCCGCGACTCCAGCCTGCTGTGTCGCATGGCATAAATATCCTGAATCGGCGACCAAGCGGTCATCCTCTTCGACTCAGCCGCACTTTTTGCACATTCATCGAGCAACGGCATCCAACGCTCCAGCAGATGCTGCCCCTCCCGCTGGCCAATCGGCAAGAGCTTTACAGCAGCGGACACGAACCCAATGGCCGTCTGATAACAGAAGGCGGCGATGGTTTCGGTTTTATCCCAGCCGGCATGAGCCAACGTCAACGCCAGGGCGACGGGGAAATGACCCGGCGTGCGATCAGCCTCGATCGCCGCAAAAAAATCCTTCAGGACGGCATGCGCGGCAGGCTGTTCAATAGCGATCTTCACGACCTGCCGTCCCATCTGCTGACTCGCCACTCGCGATTCATACCCGATCTTCATCGCATGCAGCTCATGATCGACGGATAGCGCAGGCTGAATGTCATCACGAAGAAGAGCCGTATGGGCCACTCCCACTGCTACCGCCTCGCGGTGCGCCACACCCTGGCGAAACATATCCTCCACATAATGAGAGAGTTCGTCGCCCGTGCGCACCGCGCCGTCTTGCACCGCCGCTTCCAACCCCGACGAGTAGGCATATCCCCCGGAGGGGAAGAAGCTGTCGATGAACCGGAGGCCTGTCAGAAGAGAGATAGTATTCATGTTGTTACTCTATACGGATAGGTTAGGATCGCTAGGCTGATCAAAACGTTGTCCAGCAAGGCCGCAGCCGACGAACGCACCGGAGGCGTACCCTTGGGGTACGTTGAAGATGCGTTCAAGGTGAGAACGCCGCTGGACGGCGTTTTCAGCAGCCGTCAAAACAAGAAGTAGCGTTGAGCCATGGGAAGAACCTCCACCGGTTCGCATGTGAGCAATTCTCCGTCCGCGCGCACTTCGTAGGTTTCGGAATCGACCTCTATCCTCGGCAACGCATCATTCAATTTCAGATCGCGCTTGCCGATGGTTCGACAGCCCTTGACCGCCGTGACGCGTTTCTGCAATCCCAGCTGTTTCGGCACCTCTCGCTCCAAGGCTTTCTGAGAAAGAAAGGTCAGGCTCGTGGAGAAGGGCGCACGGCCAAAACTTCCAAACATCGGTCTCGTCAGCACGGGCTGGGGCGTCGGTATCGAAGCATTGGGATCGCCCATCGCCGCCGACATGGGGAAGCCGCCCTTGATTACTATTTCAGGCTTCACCCCGAAGAAGGCTGGTTTCCACAACACAAGATCCGCCAGCTTGCCCACTTCGACAGATCCCACCTCATGAGCCACCCCATGCGCGATGGCGGGATTGATCGTATACTTCGCCACGTACCGTCGCGCGCGCCAATTGTCATGTTGGCCATCACGCTTGTCGATGCCGCGTTCCGACAAATGCCCCCGCTGCACTTTCATTTTGTGTGCCGTCTGCCAGGTGCGGATGATGACCTCGCCGACTCGCCCCATCGCCTGTGAATCGGACGACATAATGCTGATCGCGCCAAGATCATGCAGAATGTCCTCGGCGGCAATGGTTTCACGACGGATACGCGATTCGGCAAAGGCGATGTCTTCAGGCACACGCGGATTGAGATGGTGGCACACCATCAGCATGTCGAGATGTTCATCCATCGTATTAATCGTGAAGGGCATGGTGGGATTCGTCGAGGAGGGTAAGACATTCGCCTCGCCGCAGACCTTGATAATATCCGGAGCATGACCACCGCCTGCGCCTTCGGTATGAAACGAGTGAATCGTCCGGCCCTTGAAGGCCTTGATCGTGTCCTCGACAAACCCGGCCTCGTTGATCGTATCGGTATGGATCGCCACCTGAATATCGTAACGTTCCGCCACATTCAGACAGGTGTCGATGGCGGCCGGTGTCGTGCCCCAATCCTCATGCAGCTTCAAACCAATGGCACCTGCCTCGACCTGCTCGTTCAATCCTTCAGGCAGGGACGAATTGCCTTTGCCCAGGAATCCCAAATTGATCGGAAAGCCGTCCGCCGCCTCCAGCATGCGATGAATGTTCCATGGCCCCGGCGTGCAGGTCGTGGCGTTCGTTCCAGTCGCGGGTCCTGTGCCTCCCCCGATGAGCGTCGTCAGTCCATTGGCCAACGCCTCGGTGATGATCTGCGGACAGATGAAGTGGATGTGCGTATCAATCCCACCGGCCGTGATGATTTTTCCTTCGGCGGACAACACCTCCGTGCAAGGCCCGATCTCCATGCCTTTCGTGACACCGTCCATCAGATCGGGATTCCCTGATTTGCCGATGCCGGCAATCCGTCCGTCGCGAATTCCGATATCGGCCTTCACCACGCCCCACCAATCGATGATGATGGCATTCGTGATGACGAGATCCAGCGCACCCTTGGCTCTAGTGGCAGCCGGAGACTGTCCCATCCCGTCGCGGATGACTTTGCCGCCACCGAACTTGGCCTCTTCCCCAGGCACGGTCAAATCGCGCGTGATTTCGACCAGCAGATCCGTATCGGCCAGCCTGATACGATCCCCAACGGTCGGGCCGTACAGATCGGCGTATTGTCGACGTGGAATTTTCATTTTAATCAGTTGTTGAAAACGGGCCCCAACTTCGTTCTCGGTTTGTCAGAGTCCTCAACGTACCCCCAAGGGTACGACTACGACTCTGGCTTTGCCTACGGCCTCGTTGGATGACCGTTTTGAGCAGCCGCTCTCCTTTCTCATACAAGGGCCGGGTCTCTACCCATTCCTCCCGATGAAACCCTGATCTCGAGCTGACGCAAGCGCCTTCTCACGCACGTCCGGATCATCCAGTTTGCCGTTCACCAGACCATTGATGCCATAGGCCACACGATTGCCCCCGAGTGCCACCAGCATGACCCGCTTCGCTTCACCAGGCTCGAACCGCACCGCAGTCCCGGCCGGGACTTGTAAGCGAAATCCATAGGCGCTCTCACGATCGAACTTGAGCGCACGATTGGCCTCTAAGAAATGACAATGCGACCCCACCTGAATCGGCCGATCGCCGGTGTTGGACACGGTTAGCTCAATGGTCTGCCGGCCATGCAGGGCAATGATGTCGCCCTCACCGAGGATGACTTCGCCGGGAATGATGAGGATAGGCTTTAGTACATTGCGCTTACTGGATGCGGGGGCCGCCTGTGATCGAGATTTTTTCACCATAGCCTTTGCTTTCTTTTTTATCTGTCACCTATCGGATTGGCTCATGCACGGTCACCAGCTTCGTGCCATCTGGAAAGGTGCCTTCAACCTGCAGTTCCGGGATCATTTCCGGTACACCGGACATGACATCTGTGCGAGTGAGCAGCGCGGCGCCATGGCTCATCAATTCCGATACCGACTTGCCGTCACGAATCCCTTCCAGAATCTCGGCCGTGATATACGCGACTGCTTCCGGATGGTTGAGCTTCAGACCACGCCCCTTGCGATCCTTGGCCAGATTCGCCGCCACATAGATCAGCAGCTTTTCCTGTTCACGCGGTGTCAGATGCATGGTTGGCCCTCGTCACACAACATTCGTTACTCGTTCTTCAAAACCGCCTGAGCTATTCAACCTGATCCTTCTCGGCACCTGCGAGAGAAGTGTATTGGGCAGTTGCGCAGGAGCATTGGACACTCAGCAGAAAAAACACCGCCCACGTCGCCTGTTTTCCTGATGGTCCAAATCTCTCGCACGTCGCACCATTTCCCTCCCACCCTTTCACTTCTCACCTCTCAACCTCAGTTGCCTATGGCGATGCGGGAGAATATTAGCGGGGAGAGCAGATGAGTTCAATGGTTTCTCTGGGCAAGCAAGAATCTGCCAGCCACTCACGCCATGCCACCATGATTTTCAAAGTCCCCAGCTCTTTCTGGGGTGGGACAAGTCCGGGAACGGTATCTGGATGTCTTCGACTGCGCGTATCCAACGAGGGCCTTCTGAGGGCGTGCGTTGCGCGACCAGGAAGACACTCTGGCCCCGGTCTACACGGTCAAATGCTGCTTCACCATCTCGGCACTGAGCTCATCCTTTTTCCCCGCTGCCATCACCGCTCCTTTGGCCATCACCACATAACTGTCCGCCAATCGTGCCGCAAAATGCTGACCCTGCTCGACCAGGACGATTGCAAACCGACGGGCCGCCTTGAACCCGATGATGACGTCTTCAATCTGATCGACGATCGAGGGCTGGATGCCTTCCGTCGGTTCATCCAATAAGAGCACCTTTGGATTCGACAGCAGCGCGCGTCCGATCGCGAGCTGCTGTTGTTCACCGCCGCTCAAGACACCGCCCGGCCGCTCCAAAATGTGCGTGAGCTTGGGGAAGAGGGTAAACACCTCGTCGAAGGCGGCCTTTTCGGACGGTCCATTCGCCGCAGTCCCGCGCGCCCAATAACCGAGTTGGAGGTTGTCGCGCACCGTCAAGTGCGGAATAATCTCCCGCCCCTGCGGCACATAGGCGAGGCCGCGCTTGGCACGCCGATCGGTCGACTCCTTCGTGAGATCCGCTCCGTCGAAAAGGACTTGCCCGCTGCGCACCGGCAATAGGCCCATAATGGCCTTGAGCGTCGTGGACTTGCCGACGCCGTTACGTCCCATCACGCAGGCCACTTGGCCCGCCTCAATGTGAAAGGAGACGTTTCGCAGGATATGGCTCTCGCCGTAGTAGACGTTAATCTTCTCAAGCCGCAACATAGTATGGCTACATTACTCTCTTAGGATATTCAAAGTGCCTCCGGCAAGGCAGCAGGCCGAGAACGACGCTGGAAGCGCGATCAACATCCTGCTAGGCATGCGTGACCTTGTGGCGGCCTAGATAAATCTCCACGACGCGCGGATCAGCCTGCACCTTCTCTACCGGCCCCTCGCAAATTACGGTTCCTTCGTGCAACACGGTGACGATGCGCGCGATCTGCCGCACGAACTCCATATCGTGCTCGATGACGACGATGGCATGTTTCTCCGCCAGCGACTGCAGCAACCGTCCGGTTTGTTCCGTCTCTTCGTCCGTCATGCCGGCCACCGGTTCATCCACCAGCAGCAATTCCGGATCCTGCAAAATGACCATGCCGATTTCGAGCCATTGTTTCTGGCCATGAGACAACGACCCAGCTCGGAGGTGCGCCTGATTCTTTAATCCGATGGTTTCCAGAGCCTCATCGATCTGGTTTCTCTCCGCTGTCGTCGAACGGCCTCTCAGCGTAAACAGCACGCCCTTGCTGGGACGGCTCAGCGAGAGATCGAGGTTTTCCCAGACGGTCAGATTGCCATAGATCGACGGCGCCTGGAACTTTCTTCCGATCCCGAGTTGCGTAATCTCATACTCCCGCATGCCGATGAGATGCGTGTCTTTGCCGAAGATCACGCGCCCGGCCGCCGGTTTGGTCTTGCCTGAGATCACATCGAGGAGCGTCGTCTTACCGGCTCCGTTCGGTCCGATCACCACCCGCAGCTCGCGATGATTGACGATGAAGTTCAGACTATTTAACGCCTTGAAGCCGTCATAATCGACGGTCACGCCTTCCAGATAGATGATGGAGCCATGTTCCGTCATGCCTGCTCCTCCTCCGCAGCGGGGGCCTTTCGAAGACGGGCGCTCCACATCGTCAGCTTCTCGCTCAGCGTCCTGGTGATGCCCATCACCCCGTCGGGAAACAGCAAGACCACGACCACAAAGAGCCCGCCCAAAAAGAACGGCCACAATTCTGGAAAGTGGTTCGTGAGAATGCTGCGTCCCAGGTTCACACCCACAGCTCCGACGATGGCTCCGACCAGGGTGGCTCGGCCTCCCACTGCTACCCAGATCACCGTTTCGAGGGACGGCAGGACGCCCATCTGCGCGGGAGTAATGATGCCGACCTGCGGGACATAGAGCATTCCCGCGAGGCCTGCCAGCGCGGCCGACACCACGAAGACGAACAGTTTGTAATTGGCCGGCGAGTAGCCGGAAAACAACACGCGCTGCTCGCTGTCGCGGATGGCGATCAGAACCCGCCCGGCCCGCGAACCGATGATCCAGCGGCACAGCAGATAGGCGCCCCCCAGGCACAGCACCGTGACGACGTAGAGCGCGAGCTGCGTCCCCGGATCGGAGAGACGAAATCCCAAGATCGTCTTGAAGTCCGTCAGGCCGTTCGTGCCCCCCAGATTCGTTTCATTCCGATTGAAGACCAGCCACGCCATGAGTGCCAGCGCCTGCGTGATGATCGCAAAATACACGCCGCGGATCCGGCTACGGAAGGCGAGAAATCCAAAGACGAGCGCGAAGCATGCCGGAACCAACAGGCCGGCTAATACAGCGGCAGAGAAGCTGTAGAAGGGCTTCCAGAAAAACGGCAGTTCCGTGACTTGATTCCACACCATGAAGTCCGGCAGGGCGCTGCCGTAGACACTTTCGTTTCCGATCGTGAGCATGAGGTGCATCCCCATGCAGTAGGCGCCCAACCCGAAGAAAACTCCCTGTCCCAGACTGAGGATGCCGGCGTACCCCCAGATCAAATCGAGGCCGAGCGCGAGGATGGCAAAGGCCAGGAACTTCCCGAATCGGTTCAGCGCGAAATCGGACACATGCAGCCAGGAATTCTCCGTCGGCAACACGTTGAGGACCGGAAGGACAAAGAGCAGCACGAAACCGACGACCCAAAAGATGGTGCCTTCGTTTCGCTCCGCATTCGATGATGGTGTCAGCGATTCTCCCATTCTGCCTGCTCTATCCTCAGCCCTCGGCCTGACGCCCCTTGACGGCAAACAGCCCTGAGGGTCGCCGCTGCAGGAAGAGAATCACCAGCACCAGGATCAAGACCTTCCCATATACTGCGCCCAGGCTCGGCTCCATCAATTTATTCAACCCGCCGATGCCCAATGAGGCAATGATCGTTCCGGCGAGTTTGCCGACACCACCGGTCACGACCACCATGAATGAGTCCACGATGTAGTTTTGACCGAGTCCCGGCTCGACATTCCCGACCAGGGTTAAAGCCCACCCCGCAATCCCGGCCAAACCGGACCCGAAGGCGAAGGTGTAGGCGTCCACCTTTCTGGTGGGAATTCCCAGACAGGCGCTCATGTTGCGATTCTGCGTGACGGCCCGCACTCGTAACCCGAGGCTCGACCGGAACAGCAACGCGTAAATCCCCATGACACAGAGAATGGAGAGGCCGATGATGAACAGACGATTAAAGGGCAGGAACACTCCCACCATGACCTGCGCACCGCCGTTGAGCCAGGCCGGAGCGGTGACCGCCGTCAAATCACCGAAATAGATGCGGGCGGCCTGAATCAGAATCAGGCTGACACCCCAGGTCGCCAGCATCGTTTCGAGGGGACGGCCGTAGAGAAAGCGAATGACCGTCGCTTCCAGGATCAATCCGAACACTGCTGCGGCAAGAAACGAGGCCGGGAGGGCCGCCAGGTAATAGGAGTCGAACCAGCTTGAAGGAACATAGAGTTTAAAACATTCCTGCATCACAAAGGTGGCATAGGCTCCGATCATCATCAGTTCGCCATGCGCCATATTGATGACGCCCATCAACCCGAACACGATCGCCAACCCTACGGACATGATGAGGAGGATGGAACTCAGGCTGATGCCGCGAAACACGGTTTCGATCGCCGTCGACCAGACGTTCCAGGTTTCGATCCGGTCAATGGCGGCCGTAGCGGCCCGCGCAAGGGGCTTCTGCTGCTCAGTCCCACCTGATTCCTCGGCCGCCTGCACCAGTGCTTTCAATGCCGGCACTGCATTCTGGCTGCGCAGTTCGCCCAGTTTCGTCGCGGCCTGGGCCTTGATGGCCGGATCGTCGGAGGCGAGCTTCAGCAACTGTGCCGACTCGTCCATCGCATAACGAACCCAATGGTGTGATTCAAAGCCTGCCGCGGCCTCCAGCCAGGGAATCGCCACCGCCCGACCGCTCGTCCCGAGGTCGGTTGCCGCCGAACGCCTTATATCGGCATCCGGGCTGGCCAAGTCGTCGCGGTGTCGCCACGCATCGGCCACCGGCTTGATCGCCATGCGGAGGCTTCGATCCGCATGGGCCCGCAACTCATCCAAGCGTGGCAGGAGCGTCGCATCGCCCTGTTCGATCAGCACACGAACCGCCTGCTCTCGCGTCGCCTCCTCGTCACTGTACAGAGCCTGCAATGCTTGCTCAAGCGGAGACGGCGGAGAGGCACCCGTGAGTGCCTCCGCCGCCGGCACGTCGGTCACGACCCATGCCACGCTCCACCAGACCAACGCAATCCAGACCACGCGCCTCATTCGCCGCTTCCCTCGTCCGCACCCGATACCCGGCCCGTCGTTAGGCTTTCTTGTAGGTCCCTTGATGTTTCACCCAATCGCACCCCTTTTCCGGGTTCGTGTATTCGCTCCACGGTTCCGGTTTGACCAATCCCTTCGACTTCCAGACGACCTTGATTTGCCCATCCTTGAGAATTTCGCCGATCAGCACCGGCTTGTGGGTATGGTGGTTGACATCATCCATCATGATGTCTCCGCCCGGTGCAAGGAATTTCTGTCCATAGACGGCATTGCGTACCGCATCCACCTCTGTGCTCTCGGCCTTCTCCACCGCCTGCTTCCAGACATGCACGCCAAAATAAGCGGCTTCGATCGGATCGTCGGTGACACGCTTGTCGCCATCCGGCAGATTATTTTTTTTGCAATAGGCCTTGAAGTTGGCCACAAACTGCTTGTTCTGCGGCGTGTCCACGCTCTGGTAATAATTCCAGGCCGCCAGATGGCCGACCAGCGCCGTCTTGTCCATCCCGCGCAGTTCGTCTTCCGCGACGCTGAATGCCATGATCGGCGCATCTTCGGCGCGCAGTCCCTGATTCGCAAACTCTTTATAGAATGGTACATTGCTATCGCCGTTGATGGTGCTGATGACGCAGGCGCCTCCTCCGGCTGAAAATTTCTTAATTTTCCCTACGATGGTCTGATAGTCCTGATGATGAAACGGCGTGTACTCCTCCATGATGTTGCCTGCGGGCACCTTCTTGGCCAATAACATGGCGCGAAGAATTTTATTCGTCGTCCGCGGGTAGACGTAGTCGGTCCCGAGCAGGTAGAACTTTTTGTGCCCGCCCCCTTCCTTGCTCATCAGATACTCCACGGCCGGGACGGCTTGCTGGTTGACCGCCGCGCCGGTGTAGAACACGTTCCGTGAGCACTCCTCCCCTTCATACTGCACGGGGTAGAAGAGCAAGCCGTTGTTCTTTTCAAACACCGGCAACACAGATTTCCGACTGACCGACGTCCAGCAGCCGAAGACTACTGCCACCTTATCTTGCACCAACAATTGTTTGGCTTTCTCTGCGAACAGATCCCAGTTCGAGGCCGGGTCGACGATCACCAGCTTCAGTGAACGCCCCAACAGGCCGCCCTTTGCGTTGATTTCTTCGACCGCCATCGACACGACATCTTTCAAGGATACTTCGCTGATCGCCATCGTGCCGCTGAGCGAATGCAACACCCCGATCTTGATCGGCTCCTTGTCGGCTCCGTAGGACAGCGCCCAACGGCCCAGGTTTCCCAGCAAGGCCGCGACTCCGATCCCGACTGCGGTTCGTGAACTCTGCCACAAAAAATCGCGCCGCGAGGACGGGGCCTCATTCGTCGCGGTAGGTATCGAGTCATCCGCACCGTGTGGTTTCTGAAAGATCATCGTGAACTCCTTTCGACGCCATTCCGGGCTAAAAGTTGTACCAAGTTGAGAGCATAAAATTATCCCCGGCAAAATGCTCACCGGTCGACCATTCGCTCATAAGGTGATTCCACTCCAACGACGCGTACAAGTCGCCCCAAATATGGCGAACGGCCGTCAAGTAGGTCCGATGATTGAGCACATATTGGGTGTCGGGGCCGGCACTGGTTCCCTTCAAATCGGAATTCAGCGGATTGTCGAATCCATAGCCGGCGATAAGTGTGAGCCGCCGATCATAGGCGTAATCCAGTTCTCCCCAACCGACCACCGTGCGGATCGCCTTTCCTGTGCCAAGATTTCGCTCTTGTCCATAGCGAAAGAATTCAACCCCGAGCGCTTGCCCATAGGCAACCTCGCCGGTAAATTTCAACCGGCTGGTCAAGGGCACCGCAAGTTCCGCCCCTACGAGGTATGAGTTAATGTCATTGCCGGCGGGGATCCCCCCGGCGGTAGGCGCGGATCGGTAGTGCCGAAAGGCGGCATTCAGTGCCACCATATAGCCCGCCTGATCACCCGTTCCCGTGTACGCGAACCGAGTGCCGACATACGGCATTTGCACCGGGTCGTTGAATGCGTTTTCGGAACAGGCGAAGCCGCTTCCTCCGCAACTGCCCGGCACCGCCGCCGCCGCACCGGCCCCTTGAAAAGTCCGCCGCTGCGTCTGCGGCTGAATGGCCGACAGCCCGCGCTCGAATCGCATGACCGTTAACAAGCCGTTGACATTGTCGTTAAACTGATGTTTCACCGTGATCTGCGGAAGGCGTTGCCACAAATTCCCGTTATAACCCATGATGGAGAAATCGACGAGGTTCGGGTGAGACGACATGATCGGCGTCCAATCCATGCCTGCCGTAATAGTCGTCCGGCTGTTGTTCGGAGAATATTTGACGTTGGCCAATCTCAGGCGGGGTGAGATGTTTCCGGCATTGTCGGTCTGGCTGTAGAAGTCCGCTTCTACGACGCCCGTGAGCGTGTGTGTCCCATCCGTCCGGTCGGCTCGCAGGCCGAAGACACTATAGCGAGGATTGAGGGTTGAGGACGCATTGCTGCTTTTGCCGGCGGCGGTCGCATAGCCATTGAACTGACCGGGATCGAGCGGGTTCGTATTTCGGGTGCTATAAATCGCATCCAGTTCGATGCGACCATACGGGACGATGCTACCCTTGCCTTCGCCCGCGAAGGTGGGACTGACACAGCCGCCGCAAATCACCGCGGGCGGGGTCTCCACTTCCCGAAGTCGTTGACCGGCTCCCGCCGCCTCTCCGGCGCTCTGATCCTCTGCCCAGACCGAACTCGCGACGGCCGCGATCATCATGATGATCGCCCCCAGTACGATTGCTCCTGATATACGTGCATTCATCCTGATAGCCCTCCCGGTTAGAGACGATTCGCATGAGATAGACCGGAGAGCCATCACGAAAAAAAACGCCCTTCCGGTCCAACCATCGGACCAAAAGGACGTCATTGTCCTCGGCATTATTGATGTCGACAACAAGGTAGGACGTCATTGTCCTGACCCGCGACGCACACAGGTGGGGTGTATACGCTTTCGAAAGCGTTGCTGTCAAGCAAGGTTCACGATGAGTTCCTCACCTCTTACGATTTTCTCTGTGATACACTGCCTCGTTGCGCGCTGAGCCTACGAAGAAGGAACCACCTCGCATGCATGGCTGTCGGACTGCCGCCCTTGTTTTCGTTTTGGTTTTGCCGGCCGTAGGTTGCACGACCGGTTCGCGAGTCGACAGTATCGTCCGCGAATCTGCACAAGGCACGGTCTATCTGGATCGCATTTCCGATCGCCAGTTCCAGGCGACCCATCCCATTCGACTTGACCAGGGTCTGATCGCGCGCAGCTTACAGGGCATAATGATCCGTGAAGAAACCGGGCTCCTGCGGGCCTTGGCCGCGAATCAGAAGCCGACCGTGCCGGTCTTTTCAGGAACTGAAGTCGCCTTTCTCGCTCCCGCCATTGCAGAAGGGTTGAAGCAAGCGGCCGCGGATCAACAGGTGGGTTTTCGGCTGCTAAGGGGAAGTGAAGGGGGATACCGGGAGCGGGCAGGCGCGGCAGTCGGCTCCTCGGAACCACCACTGCAGCTATCAGCCAAAGAAACCACCACCGGCCATGTGTTCGCGTACGGCCGTTCACTCTATATCTCTCTGACCGAGTACCGGCAGCGGCGGGACGAACCTGACACGATCAACATGCCGAATCGCCGCCTCCCACAGCCGAAGGGACTTCTCAATCGGCAGGTCTTGTTTGTGCCTGCGGAAGCGTTGCGTTCTGATCAGTTCACACCAGCCCTGGCCGATGACTCAACCAATGTTCTTGTGATCGACTATGACGCGCTCGCGAAACTGCCCGCCTCGTTGATCCCCGCGCCCCTTACGGGGCTCTCACTAGAGAGTTCGCAGTCGTCTCCAACCCTGCATCCGGATCGGCCTGCGGAGACCGATACCGATCTTCGAACCATTAAAGAAAGCTTGAAAAAGAAAGATTCGGAAGTCGAGGAATTGCGGAAGGAACTCGAGGAGATCAAACGGCAGCTGAGCGAGCAGCAGACCAAACGTGACGCGGCGCCCTCAAAAAAATCACGGCCTGCGCGGCCTGCAGATCGCACCCCGTAATAGGCTATCCTCTGTTTTTGTCGGCTCGATCTTCAATTTCAGCGGCCAGCAGAATAGCTTCAGCTATCTCTCGCATGGATTTGCGAAGATCCATGCTTTGTCGCTGAATCAACTTGAAGGCCTCCTCTTCCGACAACCGCTTCGATCGCATTAAGTATCCTTTGGCCCGATCGAGAAGCTTGCGGACTTGCAACGCCTCCTGCATTTCAAAAGACTTTTCCAGCAATGTCGTATGCTCGATTGAAATCGCAGCCTGATTGGCGATGGCCTGCATCAATTTCACGTCTTCGTTCGTAAAGACATGCGAATGGGAAGTGTAGGTGTTGATGACCCCAATGGCTTTCTCCCGCACCAGCATCGGCACACACAGAAGGGAACACAGCCCTTCCTTCGCCGCCATATCGGGATACATATAGGTACTGTCTGTCGTGACGTCCGGCACGATGATCGGCCGACGATCCTGAACGGCACGCCCGCTGATGCTCTGGCCGATCTTCACATGAGGTTTGCGCCGGTACTGTTCGCTCAAACTTTGCGTGGCTGCGATGCGCAGTTCGCCCGTCGTCTGGTCCAACAAAATGATGGAACAAATTTTCGACCCCATCATTTGCGCCGTCATCGTCACAATCAATTGCAACACATCCTCGATCAATCGATTCGACGACACGGTTTCCGACACCTGTGACAGCGTATCGAGTTGCAAGGCCTTGCGTGTCATCTGATCGTACAGCCGGGCGTTCTCGATAGCCCCTCCCACCTGTGTGGCGATCGTCGAGAGCAGTGCCAGCTCGTCAGGACGATACCGGCGCGCCCGCTTATGCTGCACATTGATGACTCCGACGACTTCCTGCTTGGTCGTAATAGGCACTGAAACAAACGCCTGGTAGCGATCTTCGGGGAGATTGTGAAAAAACTTGAACCGCGAATCATCGCTCGCACTATTCGGAATCACCACACGGGTCCGTTCCCTCGCCACCCAGCCGGTGATCCCTTCGCCCAATCCGATGGTGATCCGACCGATCAGTTTGGGATGAGGGTTTTTCGAGGCTCGCAAAATAAGTTCGTCCCGGCCGTCGGAGATAAGGTACAGCAGACAGGCATCGGCCTTGGTCACTTCCACGACCATCTCGACGATATGCCGAAGAACCGACTCCAGGTCGAGGGTGTTGCTGATCGACTCGCTGATGCGATGCAGAACGTCGACCTCACGCGTTTTTTCACGCAAGGCCTGTTCCAGCTGAGTGACTGTCCGCTTCGCTGCCATACTCTCCTACCGGACACGTCGCTTGGTTGCGAGGTCTCTCTCACGAGAGCGAATCGTATCGAACCATGCGCGGGTCTTGTCTTTCTGTAAAGGGACGATGCGTACCGACCCGATTCGTTCAGGCACCACACAATACACCGTCCCGGCCGACACCTTTTTGTCCTGCTGCATGGCCCGCCAGAGTACGCTGAACGCGACGGGGGGGAAACCGGTCGGCAAGCCGACGGCCTCGACCAATGCACGCAGGCGGGTCACCACGTCTTCGCCGCACAATCCCAAGTGCCTCGCCAAATCCGCTTCATGCACCATCCCGATCGCCACCGCCTCACCGTGAATCAATCCGCAGTACCCCCCCAGCGATTCCAGCGCGTGGCCGATCGTGTGACCGAAATTCAGAATTCGGCGCCGATCCGATTCACGTTCATCTTCTGATACGATCAGCGCCTTAATTTCACACGATCGTTTCACGATCTGTGCGACAGAGGCATCGTCCAGTTTCAGGATCGGCTCGATGTGTTGCTCCAAATATTCAAAGAACCCCTCGTCTGCAATGACCCCATATTTGATGACTTCCGCCAGCCCCGCCTTCCATTCACGCGGCGGCAAGGTGCTCAACGTCGCGGGATCGATCAAGACCACGCGCGGCTGATTGAACGCGCCGATCAGATTCTTTCCTTTCGGATGATCCACCCCCGTCTTTCCGCCGACACTGGAATCGACTTGAGCCACTAAACTGGTCGGGACCTGCACGAAGGGTATACCGCGTTGGTAGATCGCTGCGGCGAATCCCGTCAGATCGCCGATTACACCGCCCCCGAGTGCCAGCAACGTCGAGGTACGTTCAAACCTTGCCTCCACCAATGCATCCATGACCATCGCAATGGAGCGAAGAGTTTTCGTCCGTTCCCCAGGAGGAAGCACGATCGGGATGACCGTATAGCCGGCTGCCTTCAATACACGCTTTACCTGATTAAGATAGCATCCCGCCAGATTCCGATCGGTGACCACCCCCACTTTTCCGGTACAGCGAAGCCGCGTCAGCTCTTCTCCAATGGCCTCCAATAAATTGCGCCGAATGAGGATGGCGTAGCTCCGCGTTCCAAGCTCTACATGAATGGTTTGTTGGGATATGTCGGTAGGAGAAGCTGTCATAAGGAGCGAATCAGAGGGCCGGCGTGGGTCCTCATCCTCTCAGAGGAAGCGGAGAGAATGTTCACGGTGCGCATGTACCAGACCTCACAGTTTTTGAGGCCCGCACGCCTAGCCAATTTGGCTGAGGGACACGCTCATGATTTTCTATGTCGGCTGTGAGGGAAAGCCCGGAAGGAGCGCCTTGAGACAGCGAGGAGACACGTTCCGCGGGATTCGCCTCCATTGAGATGGCGTGCCATCGTCAATGGAGGCGATTATTAGCTCGTCGCGTGAGGACCTGTCAAGTTGTGGATCGGACAATGGTCGGCGTCAGAAAGATCAAGAGCTCCTGTTTGGAGACGTTCTCGGTCTTGCTCTTGAACAACCATCCTAAGACCGGAATCCGTGACAGATACGGGATACCCGCCACGTTGTTGGATTGGGTATCGACGAAGACACCGCCGATGACCATCGTCTCCCCATCGCGCACTAACACCTGCGTTGTGGCCTCGCGACGGTCAATGCTTGGACCGGCGGGGTTACTCCGCGCACCGACGGCATTTCTAGTGGCTCGAACTTTCATGAGAATTTGCTTGCCGACCTCCTTCGGATCCCGCGAGGTGATTTGAGGAGTCACGTTCAGCTCCAGGTTTGCATCCACGAACGTGGTCTGCGTTCCCTGTAAAGAGGTGGTCTGAAACGGGATGGACTCTCCTTGCGCAATCTTGGCATCTCGTTTATCCAGCGTAGTGATCTTAGGCGCCGCAATGACCTTCGTTAATCCCAGCAATTCACCGGCCGATAGCCGCAAGTCCAACAGCGCACCATCGGTTTTCCCGATCGAAAATCCGGCTCCTGGCACGGATGGCAATCCAGGGTTTGCAGGCAAGTTGATGAGAAAATCCGAGACCTGGGCACCGAATGCCCCCGTCGTCCCGGTCCTGAATGCAGACGTTCCACTCGAGGCTCCCAACTGATTGACGTTTGAGATGCCCCACTGGACACCGAGCGAACGTGTGTAGGTCGTATCCGCCTGGACGATGCGTGCCTCGATCTGCACTTGTGGCACCTCAAGATCCACGCCATCGAGCAATTGCCGCAGAACTTCCAGCTTAGATTCCGTATCGCTAATAATGAGGGCATTGCTCGCCGCGCTGACGGTCATCGTCCCGCGCGGACTCAAGTTTTGCCGCAGCGATGTTTGCACTTCCATCGCATTGAGGTTTCGGATGTAAAATACGCGCGTGACGATCGGCTCGGCCTTGGCCTTGGAGTCCTTGGCGTGCGCCTCTTCGTCTTGTTGTTTAGAAATATTTTGCAGGGTGTCGACCCACACGATATTTCCCTGCCGGATCATACCAAGCGCATTCATCTTCAGGAGCATCTCGAGCGCCTGATCCCAAGGCACATTCGCCAGCTTCATGGTGACTTTGCTTTTGACACCCTCACCGACCACGATGTTGAACCCGCTGACCTCGGCGATCAATCGCAACACGTTGCTGATATCGGCTTGTTGGAAATCGAGCGAAATGCGCCGGCCGACAAACCGTGAAGGTCCGTTCACCACTTCGTTACCGGTGTCTGACTTCTTTTCTTCTTTCTGAAACGACTCAGTCGTGAGTTGGATGGGTTGAATATGCAACAAGGCCTTCGGTGACTTGTGGGCGACCAGCATCGGATGAGCCGCGGACCGTCGTCCTTCGAACGACCCCCGGCGCTCTGCCTCTGACTCGGACCACGGCGTCAGACCAATGTCCGCAACTGCCGGCTCATTCAGGGCGACAACCGACTTTGGCGCCAGGGTGACAATCAGGTAGCCGTCGGACGAATCGATGGTGTGGGCGATGGGCTGCGTCAAATCCAGCACAAGTCGAATTTTATCGGGATGGTACCCAAACCGAACTCGCGACAGCAGGGGGTGACCGACAATTAAATGCGACTGGTGTGCATCCGACTGAATATGCGGCATATCGAGGACCATCCGACGATCCCCTATCATCTTCACCGTATGGGAGAGCACGCCGTTGCCCGTCAGGACCAACGCCATCCGACTCCCGTCAGGCTTGGCTTCAACCTTCCTCAACATAGTTGCCACGGGGCCAACGACCATGGCAGGCTCGGTGTCGAGTGCTAGCGCTGCCAACGGAACTGCTGTGCCTTGATCGGCGGCCTGAGTGAACCCAGGTAGTCCGGTTGTCTCGGCTGGCGCGGCAGCCAGCCCATACCCGGCCCACCCTAACAACCCGGCAATCACCGTCACACTCAGCAGCGGATGAACACCAACCAGTGTTTGTTTCATTCTGTGCCCTCTTTCGGGTGCAAGAGCTTGACATATTCCCGCTCCTGTTTGTTCCCGTACACGTCCGTGAACCGCTCTTGAACGATGATGCCTCGTTCGGTGATTGAACTGACCACACCATTGTTGGGCCCGATCCTGGTTCCGCGGCGAATACTGTACCCTTTGCCGTCCGGCGTTTGGACCATGGCCGTGTACCCGTAATTTCCCCAGAGCACACCGATCAAACTCAGCTCCGTGAGGCCGACACGCTGTAGAGGGGGAAGACTGGAATCCGGCTCTACCTGCTGGCCAGGCTGATACATCGGCAAGAAGGGATCACGACGACCGGATGGATCGTACGATGCTCCGGGAAATTCAAGCGACAACGAATCCCCTGGCTGTGAGATCCCAGTGTCAACGGGGGAGGCCGGCGGTTCGACAGCCGGCACTGACCTTTTCGCATCAGGCAGGGGCATCACTTTGAGGGAGTCTGCCGGACGCATGGAGGCGACTTGGCGCAGGTGGGGGAAGTGCCGTGACTCGACGGGCAGGGCGGTCCCTCCAACCGCCAGCACCACCGCCCCGATGCCCACCGATCTCATCCACTCACTTCGCCATACTCGTATCTTCACGGTGCTTCCCCTCGCGTTGGACAGGAGCCTGGCTCCACTCCTCACTTCGGCTTCGCCGCTGGTGCCGGCATGACGGATTTCTTTTCCTGCGGGGCGGCATACGCCACCAGATCGAACACCGTTTGCGTGACCACACGACCTTGATCGACACGAGGCGCCCCGATTCGCACGTCCTGGACCGTGACGATGCGGGATAATTTGCTGATCCGGTCGAAAAAGATGGCCGCGGTGTGGTATCCACCGGCTACCTCCACATTGATCGGCATCCGGATAAATAATTTTGATGGGTCCTCAGCCTGCGCCCCTGGCTTCCAGAGCCGAACGTCCAACCCCAGTCGGAGCCCCAGATCCGACACTTGCTTGAGTAACATCACCGCTTCCTCTTCCGGCGGGAGACGCTCTTTTTTCGCCGCCAGCTCGATCTCCAGTTGTTTGCTCGCCGCCATAAGTTCGTCCAGATGTTTCACCTTGAGCGTCAGATTCTGAATCTCAGTATCCAACTGGGCCACCTGCCCTTGGACCACCACCAATTCAGCGCTCTTGGGATCGACGACATAAAAATAGAACCCGACCAGAATCGCCGCCACGAGCAATCCAAGCAGTGCAACTTTTTGGCCCGTCGGAATACTGCGGAGGCTGTCAAGACCGATCGCATTCAGACTCATGTTAGCCTTTCATCGACAGGTCAAGTTTGAATTGATACGTATTTATCTTGTTTTCTTGTCCGGCTCGGCTCTCCATCAGCTTGATGGTTCCGAACTGATCGGTACGCCGAAGGTTGTTCACGAACTCGACCACGTCGTCGTTCGTCATGGCCCGTCCTTCGAGTTCGACGTTGCTGCCCTTGAGGTGCATTCGCACGAGCCAGACCTTGAGCGGATTGAGGCTTTGGCTGACATGGTCCAGCACTTTCACCGGACCGGTTCGGCTCTTTTCCAATTCGTCGATGATGCGATTCTTCGCCTCGAGCTGTTTTTTCTTCTCTTCAAAGTCTTGGACCGCCTTCACCTGCTCTTTCAGCCGGGCAACCTGTGTGTCCTTGCCCTGTTTCTCATTCTGCTTAGCCTGGATCTCGTCATCGAGGGAGGACGCGTAATACCAGCAACCCGTGAGGGTGATTAGGAGCACGCCGACACCAAGCAACGCCTCGGCGCGAACATCCCACTGCGGTTTAACTTTTCTGGCCTTGGGTCCCGTTGCAAGTAAGTTGATTCTAATCATCGATCCCCCACCGTCCGAAGTGCGAGGCCTACCCCCACGGCAGCGAGCGGCCCCATCTCTGCCAGAACATCGGGATCAACATCGCATAGCGAGGTGTCGATCTCATTGAAAGGATTCGCGATGTCCACCTCAAGATGCATTCGATCGCGAAGCTGTTGGGCCAAACCTCTGACCTTGGCGCCCCCACCGCACAGTAGTACACGCGTAATCTCGCTGTCCGAAGATGTCGTCTTGAAATAATCGATCGTGCGCGCAATCTCCGATGCCACTTCCGCATTGACGCTTTCCATCACAGCGGCGAGTGTATGGTCGTCGTCCCGGTCGCTTTTCTTCAATTGTTCCGCTTCCTCGAAAGACACTCCGATCTCCCGCTGCACAGCTTCGGAGTACCGATTTCCCCCCAAGGGGATATCGCGGGTAAAGAGAGACATACCCCCGCGTACAATATTCACGTTCATGACGCTGGCGCCGATGTTCACCAGTGTCGTGGTGTCGTCTTGCGAGGTGGGAGAGGTCACGCCGTACATATTTTCTACCGCAAAGGCGTCGACATCCATCACGATGGGAATCAATCCCGCGGCCTTCACCAACTCGGTCAATTCGTTGACTTTGTCCTTTTTCGCTGCGACTAGTATGACGGACATTTCGTCCTGTTGATCGGCGTTCTCAGACGGGGGCAAGACGTGAAAATCGAGATTCACTTCGTTGATGTCGAACGGGATATACTGCTCTGCCGAGAGTTTCACCTGCCCGTCGAGCTCTTCGTCAGGCATAGGCGGGAGACTGATCTTCTTGACGATGACCGCATGACCGGAAATAGAAATGGCGACCTGCTTAAGTTTGACATTGTGTTCGGCCAGCAGCTCTTTAATGCTTGATACGACTCGTCCTTCATCCATGACGGTGCCGTCAACGATCACTTCCGGTTCCAATTCCTTCACACCGAATTTTTGCAAGGTATATCGACCTCGATGTTCCTTGATCTGAACCAACTTAATACTGCTTGAGCCGATATCGAGGCCCAACAATTGCCGTTGAGGGGAAAACAGGGAGAGGAAATCCAGATTGGTCAGATTTTTGAGTGACGCCAGCATGCTCATGCCCTCTCTACGCAACCTCTTTTCGACCGTCCATTGCGTGCCTGATTTGCTCGACATTCTCCGCAGAATACAGGCGCCAGTTCCGCCAATCGCGCGGTGGCCCCGGGATCAACCCTTCCCGTTCCCAACGAAATAATGTGGCGCGCGAGATATCGAACATCTCGCAGACCTCGTTGGTCTTGTACAATTTCTTCCTGGAAACATCGTTGACTTTCTTCACGCACCGCCTCCAACGCCGCTATTGATCGTATAAATCGCGCTCACAGAATTAAGTATAGTTGATATAGTCCGCCTGTCAAGAAAGCGGACGATGCGAGGCGGACGTGGGGGGAATCCGACAGACGCGAGAACGCTAGGATTTTTGCAGGTCCCGGTGGGTGACAGAGACATCATAGCCGAGAGCGGCGAAGCGCTCCCGGAGGCGTAAGGCCATCGTCACAGATCGATGACGTCCCCCGGTACAACCGAGGCCGATGCTGAGGTAACTGCGCTGGTCTCGCTCGAACAAGGGAATTAGAAAGGCAAACAATCCCTGCAAATGGTCAAGAAATTGGCCGGCGGTGGGATCCCCGAACACATACTGCTGAACCCGGTCATCCTCTCCGGTCAACGCTTTCAGTTCCGGCACAAAGAAGGGGTTTCGGATAAAACGGACATCGAAGAGAAGGTCGATGTCATAAGGCACTCCGAATTTATACCCGAACGTGACCAGGGAAATGGTCATGCGGCGAGCGGTCGTATCTTGACGAAATTGCCTGATCAGGAGATCACGCAACTCATGCACAGTAATACTGGACGTATCGATCACTTGATCGGCGTGCTTCCGGAGTTCACTGAGTCGCTCGCGCTCGAACCGCACCCCCTCCACCACCGGCAGGTCGGGCAACAGAGGGTGCGGGCGACGGCTTTCTGAAAACCGGCGAACCAGCACTTCTTCATGCGCTTCCAGAAATACGAGTTGCAGGGCATGTCCCTGCGACTTCAACTCACCCAAGACCTTCGCCAAGTCTCCAAAGAACACCCGTTCACGAATATCGATTCCGAGGGCGACATTCTTAATCTCGCCCCCTTGCTGATGGCACAATTCGACGAAGGTGGGAAGGAGGGCCGGGGGGAGATTATCGACGCAGAAATAACCCGCATCTTCGAAAGCCTTCAGGGCATGGCTCTTTCCGGATCCGGAAAGGCCGCTGATGACGACCAGATTAAGCGCGGCCATGAGATGCGCGGGCGCGGGCGCGGTCACGCGCGGGATCGATCAGAGACACTTTCCCAGTGGGCAGCCGCTGGAGAACCTGAACATTCCCCGAGACGGCATTCATGAACATGAGCACACCCAGCTGATTCGCATGAAGCGCGGCAATAGCCTCATCGACACTCATCGTCTCCAGTGTGGGATGCACGACTTCCACCTCGCCATCGTCCGGGCTCGGGACCCTACGCACCAACGCACGTACGCGTGGCTGATCGCCGAATTTGTGATTCGCACGCCGCTCTTTCAATTTTCGCAATTGCGCCCCGAGCTTATCCACGACCTCATCGATAGAGGCATACATTTCTTCGGTGGACGTTTTCGCTTGAAGACGCCGCCCCTGCACGACTCCTACGACTTCGGCCACATGGTGAAACTTCTCCAAACTGAGAAGAATTTGCAACGTTCCTAGCTTCAGTCCGTAGCGATCGAGTCGTTCCATACGTGTTTCAACATACTCCCGCAAGGCAGAGGTGACCGCTACATGCCGTCCCGTGATCATCAATCGCATGCCATCCTCATTTCTCGGACCGCCAGCACCACCAGGCGCTCGAGCCCGTAGCGACGATTGTTGTTCGCACACAGAGCCTTCTCCATGGTGTCGGACTTTGACACCTAAAAGAACCGCTTTCGTTGAGTCGCAGAGGGGATATTGTCCTCCGCGCGATATTTGGCCACTGTCCGGCGGGCAATCAAGACTTGCTGGATACGAAGCTTTGCGGCAATTTCCTCGTCCTTCAGTGGCTTGCGTGCATCTTCCGCTGCCACCATCTTTCGAATCATTTCACGCACTGTCAGAGAGGACAGCATATCCAGCGGTTGATCAACTCGCTGGAGACCTGCGTTAAAGAAAAATTTCAACTCCAACATCCCCTGCGGACAATACATGTATTTGTTGGCGGTCACTCGGCTGATGGTGGACTCATGCATGCCGATGTCTTCAGCGACTTGCTTGAGTACCAGCGGCTTCAAATATTGGATGCCGCGTTCGAAAAATCCCTCTTGAAACTTCACGATGCTTGACACGACTTTCACGATCGTCTTGTTGCGCTGTTCAATGCTCCGGATCACCCATTGGGCCGCGCGCAGCTTGTCATCCAAATAGGCCTTGGTTTCCGCTGTCCCCGACTGTCCAGAAGACATCATTTGCTTGTAATAGGGGCTGATGCGCATACGAGGGAGGCCGTCGTCATTGAGCAAGACTTCCCACTCACCTTCGGTCTTGACGACGAATACATCCGGCACGATGGCATAATTCTGAGTATTCGAGAAGGGACGTCCAGGTTTCGGCTCCAACCCCTCTATGATCCGGGTTGCTTGAAACACATCCTCCATCGAAATATTTAAGGCCTTGGCTATTCGGCTGTATTGCTTCTTTTCCAGATCCTTCAAATGGTGCAGCACGATGCCTTCTAACACCGACCCCTTCAGCACACCGGGACGAGACCCCAAGGAACCAATTTGACTCCGCCCTAAAAACTTGAGCTGAAGAAGAAGACATTCGGGCAAATCTCTCGCGGCTACTCCGTTGGGATCGAAGCCTTGGACGTCCTTCAGGACCGACTCAGCCTCTGCCACGGTATAGACCGTTCCTGACACCAGCTCATCCAAGGTCATCCGAAGATATCCGTCGTCATCCAGATTACCGATGATGAGACGCCCAATGGCCTTTTCCCGGTCCGAGAGACCCGATAAGGACAGCTGCCAGACTAGATGGTCTTCCAACGAGGTGAACTTTGCGACGGTTTGTTCATAAGACGGGAACTCCTCCTTGGATGAGCTGTGCTCCGTCTCACCGCGACGCAGATCCGTATCAAAATAGTCTTCCCAGCTCGACGCCGAGAACTCTTCGGCATTTTCCCCGCTCTCAGCGGGCTTGTCGTCGCTTTCGCTCCGCGTGTCACTGGACGCGGTGGTCGGAGTTTCCGACTGTTCACGATCGGTGGTCGCCGCTTCTTCGTTCTCTTCAGTTTCCGTCACCAATTCATCCAATAACGGATTTTCCATGAGATGCTGTTGCAGACTCTGCTGAAGCTCTAGCCGGGACAACTGCAACAGTTTGATCGCCTGCTGCAACTGCGGCGTCATAATGAGTTTTTGACTGAGCCTGAGATCCAGCCGTAGCTTCATCGCACACTCGCTCTACTAAAGGCGGAATCCTTCGCCGAGATAGACGGCTCTCGCCATTTCACTTTTTTCGATCACCCCTGGCGGACCCGATTCCAGAATTGATCCTTCATTGATAATATAAGCACGATCGGTAATCGAAAGCGTCTCCCGGACATTGTGGTCGGTGATCAACACTCCGATGTCGCGTTGCTTCAAACGAATGATGATCTGCTGAATATCGGCCACTGCAATGGGATCGATACCGGCGAAGGGTTCATCGAGCAACATAAACAGAGGACTGGTTGCCAGCGCTCGGGTGATCTCCAGACGCCGACGCTCCCCTCCCGACAAGGCATAGGCCTTACTTTTGCGAATATGCACCAGATCGAGTTCCTTCAACAATGTTTCCACACGCTCCACCCGTTCACTTCTCGAATAGCCCAGCATCTCCAGAATCGCAAGGATATTGTGTTCCACCGACAGGCGACGGAACACCGACGATTCCTGCGGCAAGTAGCCGATGCCGCGACGAGCTCGCTTATACATGGGCAGATCGGTGATGTCATCGCCGCTCAAAGTAATCTGCCCCTCATCGGGCTGACAGAGTCCCACCATCATGTCGAAGATCGTCGTCTTTCCGGCTCCGTTCGGCCCCAGTAATCCGACCACCTCGCCCGCCTGCACGTCAAGCGAGACGCCTTTCACCACCTTGCGGCTCCGGAAGCTTTTCACCAAATCAGTAGCAGCCAGTCGATCCGTCTCATTCGACGTGGTAGAACTGTGGAGAAGACGCGCCTGAGCGTGAGAGGGCCCCTTAATCATGGCTTACCTCCGCCTCCGCTTTCACCTTCAATGATCACCTGGGAGTCGCCTTCTATCACACTCCGATCTTCCTCCAAAAACATGATGATCCGCTTTCCGGATACCCGTGTCCCTTTTTGCCAGGCAATGGGATCTCCTGTCAGGATAATTTTTTTCTCCCCTTCATAGTAGACGGCCTTACGACATGTGGCACGGCCATCGTCCTTCTCGATCTTCACCCGGCCGGTAGCCTCGAGCATGCGAATACTGCGATCAGAGACCGTGGGCATCGCGTCGCGGCCTTGTGAAACCTGCTTATCCGCACCGTGACTATTGTGAGATTTCGCCGCGACTACGGGACTTTTACTCTCGACACCGTTGCGGCTGGGGTTGAACGATACCACCATATGGTCCGAATGCACCACTAATGGACCACGGGTTAACACCACTGATCCGTCAAAAATCGCTGTATTCTCCTGATTGCTGACGGTCATGGTTCGAGATGTAATCGTGGTCAATACATGATCGGCGCTAGGCTCCTTCGACAAGCGTGTGTCCGACGCATGCGCGCCAGGAGCCACCAGCCACGCCCCGGCACTAAGAAGCAGGAGCCACATCCACACGAACATCGTCCAACACCTGGAATTCTTCGATGTCCATTTTGCCAAGCAGCCCTCTGCCGGTGACTTGCAACCCATGCCCGTTGATCGTGACATGGTCGGCTGTTTGAATTTCATGCCGCATATCACTCCACATGAGGTGATTGGTCTGAATCGTATACCCACTTTGGGTTTCCACCACAATGGGCGTCGCCCTGTTGGATAACTGGAAATTTTTCGTCTGCGTGTCAAGCGTCCCCTCATCACCCGACAACGTCAGCTCCTGCCCTTGGGTTCCATAGAGCGTCACTTGCACGTTGCTCAGAATCGCGCGGCTGTCCTTCTCAAACAGGCGTGCCTGTTCCGCCTGGACTTTCCATTGAACAATATCGCCTTTGGTCTGCGTATAGATGAAATCCTGAATATGCGCGTCGGCGGATTCGGTACCAACGGTGGCGACCGATCGTGAGGAAGAGCCTGGATTGGATCGTGTGACGAGCAGATATCCTAGAAACGCTGCAAGAACCACACTAAGAGCTAGAAGGCCCCGTCGGATCCAACGTTCCCACATGCGAAAAGCTCCTAATTTTACAGAGCTTCCCTGTTCACAGCCCGTGGCATGATAGTAGCATTCCACCTGGGGCAAGTAAACCTACGGCGAACAATGGCCCAGCGAAATCGTTCGAAAAGTGTGACGGAGAGCGAGGTGAGGAGGTGTCCCGAATGCCACGACAACTCTGCAGCTGTCGTGGCATTCATCTGCTAGGCATCTCCAGGAGTGGAGCGTGAGGCCGTAGTATCTTTATCTTGTACGGCTGAAGCACCCGCGGGTGGCGAGGTCGCAGCTATTGCCGGTCGGGCGACCAATTCCATCGCGACCATCTCGGCGGCATCACCAACCCGACGACGGGTTCTAATAATCCGCGTGTACCCTCCCTGGCGATCACGAAATCGTGCAGCGACATCGCTGAAAAGTTTTGAAACTACGGCCTTGCTGCGCAAGAAACTGAGAGCGCGACGACGCGCCGGCAGGCTCCCGTCTTTCCCGAGTGTAATCATTCGATCCGTGAAGCCGCGAATTTCTTTCGCCTTGGCTTCCGTCGTTTCAATCCGCTCATGCTCAAGTAGCGAAGTCACAAGACTTCGAAACAGCGCCCAGCGATGCTTTGTTTGGCGTCCGAGCTGTCGACCCTTCTTTTTGTGGCGCACAGTAGTCCTGTTCCTTTCTTACTCTGACCGCACGCCCGTGTCGCCTGACGGCAAGGCGTCGACCTTCATTCCAAGGCTCAGTCCCATTTCGGTCAGGATTTCCTTGATTTCGTTCAGCGATTTTTTTCCGAAATTCTTGGTCTTCAACATCTCCGCTTCGGTTTTTTGAACCAAGTCGGCAATCGTCTTGATATTGGCATTTTTGAGACAGTTGGCCGCGCGAACAGACAGTTCCAACTCATTCACGCTGCGATAGAGGTTCTTATTGACCTCGTCCGAGAGGTCTTCGCTGCCGACAGCCGGTTTCGCATCGGAACGCTCCTCAGGATTGATGAAGATATCCAGGTGCTCGCGGAGAATGCCGGCGGCGTTGGACAATGCATCGCGCGGGGAAATCGTTCCATCCGTCCAAATTTCGAGCGTCAGCTTGTCATAGTCGGTCATACGTCCTACACGGGCATTCTCAACATGAAAATTTACCCGCTTGATCGGGGAAAAGATGGAGTCCACGGCAATGACCCCGATGGGCAATCCCTCTTCCTTATTTCGTTCGGCGGGAACAAAACCACGGCCATGCTTGATGGTCATTTCCACATCCAGCGCGGCATCCTTATCCAGCGTCGCAATATGCAAATCCGGAGTCAGAATGGTCACATCGCCGTCGTGGGTAATATCCGTCCCCTTCGCTTCCCCCGGCCCTTTTTTCTTCAGCCGAATGGTCTTTGGTTTGTCACCTTGTAAAGCCAATCGAAGGCTTTTCACATTCAAAATGATGGATGTCACATCCTCTGTCACGCCGGGAATCGTAGAAAATTCGTGTAACACTCCTTCGATCTTCACGGTCGTGACCGCAGCTCCCGTCAAGGAAGACAACAACACGCGGCGCAGCGAGTTCCCCACTGTCGTGCCGAATCCTCGCTCGAATGCCTCTGTCGTAAATCTGCCGAATGTCGGGGAAAGAGTGTCCTTGTCGACTTCCACCCGCATGGGGATCTGAAAGTCTTTCATCGCTTTAATCATGACTCCCCCTTCATAACTCGTGTGAGTCTATCTATCGTTCAGTCGTGGTGGGGCAAGCCGCACGCCTCCCCTCACCATGATCTCTTAGCGCGAGTACAATTCCACAACCATTTGTTCATTCACCGGCAGCACGATATGCTCCTTTGTCGGCAATGACCGAATTGTCCCTTTATAGGCCCCCTTGTCCAACTCAAGCCACTCCGGAATCCCCCGCCCATCGACTGCCGCGAGCGCGCCTTGGATGGGAAGCATCTCACGGCTCTTCTGCCGCACTTCCACGGAATCGCCTGCCTTCACAAGCGCGCCGGGCACCTTGACTTTGCGACCATTGATCATCATATGGCCATGATTGACCAACTGTCTGGCCTCCTTGCGTGAGGCGCCGAAGCCGAGCCGGTACACGACATTGTCCAATCGGCACTCCAATAAACGTAGCAGCGTATTGCCGGTCACTCCGGTTTGACGTTCTGCCCGCTCAAAAATGCCGCGGAATTGACATTCCTGCAAGCCGTAAATTCTTTTCAGTTTCTGCTTCTCACGTAACTGCAGACTGTAATCCGATGTCCGCTGACGAGCCTGACCGTGCTGTCCGGGGGGATAACTCCGGCGCTCAATAGCGCACTTCTCGGTCATGCAACGAGACCCTTTCAAGAAAAGCTTCTCGCCCTCTCTCCGACATAACCGACAGACCGGCCCACTATATTTTGCCACGCTCCTACCCCTCCTCTACCTCAACGACTCAAACGACTCGACAGCGCTTACCTTGTTATGACAACGTCCGGATGGATGCTATACCCGTCTGCGTTTCGGCGGGCGACAGCCGTTATGGGGGATGGGTGTCACGTCACGGATAAGATTGATGCGCAATCCAGCACTTTGCAGCGAACGGATGGCGGATTCGCGCCCGGCTCCTGGACCGTTGACGTACACATCAACCTGCCGCATGCCGTTTTCCATCGCCTTCCTCGCAGCGGCCTCTCCAGCCCGCTGTGCCGCGAAGGGAGTGCTCTTCCGTGATCCCTTAAATCCCTGATTGCCGGAACTGGCCCATACGACAGTATTGCCGCTCATGTCGGTAATGGTCACGATCGTATTATTGAACGACGCTTGAACGTGAGCCACCCCACTCTGGACCATCTTGCGTTCTTTCTTTTTGCCCTTCTTCACACTCATAGAATCTCCCTCAGCGCATGGCGCCTGCTCGGTCTAGTCTCTTATGCTCTTGAACCAGCGGGCTTCTGCGGTTTGCTTCCCACCCCCGAGCGCCTTCCCTTGCGGGTGCGCGCGTTGGTTTTTGTCCGCTGTCCGCGAACAGGCAAACCTTTGCGATGCCGGAGCCCACGAAATGTTCCGGTGTCCACAAGTCGTTTGATGTTCATCGACACTTCTTTTCGCAAATCGCCTTCCACTCGATAGTCACGCTCGATGACTTCGCGCATTTTGACGATCTTGTCCTCGCTCACGTCCTTCACACGAATGGAGCCATCAATCCCGGCCTTCTTAAGAATGGCCTGAGCCGCGGCACGACCGATCCCAAACACATAGGTCAGCCCGATATCAATCCTTTTGTCTTTTGGCAAATCTACACCGGAGATACGTGCCATAATTTCCCCCTAATTCGGTCCCTTCATTGCATCGTGGGCTGGCTTGGAGCGCCTCCGCGACAGTAATCCGATATCACCCGGAACAGACAAGCGTGCACCGGGACATACTTCTTGCCAAGGCGGTCCACCTATCGGTCAACCCTGCCGCTGTTTGTGGCGCGGATTCGCACACAACACCCGTACGACCCCTCGCCTTCGAACTACTTTGCATTTTGCACAAATCGGCTTGACTGACGACTTGACCTTCATAGCAATTCCCTTCCTCCACTACTTGAAACGATAGGTGATGCGGCCCCTTGTCAGATCGTAGGGCGACAATTGAACTGTCACCTTATCGCCGGGAAGGATACGAATGAAGTGCATCCGCATTTTCCCTGAGATGTGCGCTAAAATCCTGTGCCCGTGTTCTAGTTCCACGCGAAACATAGCATTCGGGAGAGTCTCAGCCACCGTGCCGGTCACTTCTATGACATCTTCTTTTGGCACGTATCGGTATGCCTCCCCGTCTTAATGTGATGACAGTGAAAGGATCCTCGCCGGGCCATTCGGCTGAATGGCGATAGTATGCTCAAAGTGAGCTGACCAGCGACCATCCTGCGTTACGGCAGTCCAGCGATCCTCCAAAATCCGAATAGCCCCGGTCCCCATATTCACCATGGGTTCGATCGCCAAGACCATCCCCACCTGCAACCGTGGCCCCTGTCCAGGCCGTCCATAATTTGGAACCTGAGGTTCCTCATGGAGTTGTCGTCCGATACCATGTCCGACAAATTCAGTGACCACGGAAAACCCCGCTTGTTCCACGTGAACCTGCACGGCATGAGACACATCGGACAATCGATTTCCCACCACCGCCTGAGCAATACCATGGCGCAGCGCTTCCTCAGTCACTTGTATCAAACGCAGCACCTGGCTGCTCGCAGCCCCGACCGGTACAGTCACTGCAGAATCCCCGTAGAACCCAGATACGATCGCCCCAAGATCGAGCCCAATGATATCGCCCTCTTTGAGACGACGTTTCGATGGAATTCCATGCACCACCTGTTCGTTCACTGAGGCACAGAGTGTTTTAGGATAGTTGCGATATCCTTTGAATGCAGGGATGGCACCCCGGCCACGAATGGCCTCTTCGGCCATGCAATCCAAGTCGTCGGTGGTGATACCAGGTGCCACTTTTTCCTTCAGTAACTCCAACACATCGGCTACCACCTGAGACGCTTGCGCCATTAAGGCAACTTCGTCAAGCGTTTTGAACACAATCATTGCGCCCCAAGTCCACGGAGCACGGTCACTAACCTATCGTAAACATGCCCCACATCACCAGACCCATCAAGATCACTCAATATCTGTTTCGCTTGGTAATAGGCAATCAACGGAGCCGTTTGCTCATCGTAGACTTTCAAGCGCGCTTCAATGGTCTCAGTTTTATCATCATTACGTTGGACCAACGCACCCCCGCATCGATCACACTGTTCACTGACCTTGGGAGGGGCGAAATTTACGTGAAAGACACTTTGGCATTTCTGACAACTGCGCCGTCCACTCAATCGTGCGACAATATCCTGCCTGGACACACGAAAGTTTATGACTCGATCGAGCGCGTGTCCGTTTACGCTCAGAATGCCGCTCAATTCTTCTGCCTGCGGAACAGTTCTCGGAAATCCATCCAGGATAAATCCATTTCGGCAGAGGGGCTCAGCGAGTTTCGCGCGCACCATATTAATGACCACGGCGTCCGGTACAAGCCCGCCCTCGTCCATGTGTTTTTTGGCTTCGAGCCCTAAGGAAGTCTGGTTCCTCACGGCCGCCCGCAAGAGGTCACCTGTGGAAATTTTTGGCCGACCAAACTGTGCGGTTACCCGATCAGCCTGAGTACCCTTTCCCACCCCAGGAGCACCAAGAAACACGAGCCTCATCAAATCGCCTTACGTCGTTCGACCCCGAAGCCGTCCTTTTTGCAGAAATCCGTCATAATTGCGGTTTAGCAAATGCGACTCAATTTGTTGCGCCGTATCCAAACCCACGCCAATAACAATCAAAAGTGAAGTTCCGCCGAAGTAAAAGGGCATATTGAGCTTATAGATGAGAAATTCAGGAATCACACATACAATCGCTAGATAAATGGCTCCGGCAAAAGTAATCTTTGTGAGCACTGAATAAATATAATCGGAGGTGCGCTGCCCAGGACGTATACCAGGAACGAATCCGCCGTATTTCTTAAGATTGTCGGCCATATCAACGGGGTTCATGACCACCGCAGTATAGAAGAAACAGAAAAACACAATCAGTCCCACATACATCAAGGTATAGAGAAGTGATCCGGGAGCCAGTTGCGAGCCAATCTCCTTGACCCACGGTGTTTCAAAAAATCCAGCGATCGTGGCCGGAAAGGCAATGATCGAGGACGCAAAAATTGGTGGAATTACACCGGCTGTATTGATCTTAAGTGGAATATGGGTACTCTGACCGCCGTATACCCGGCGCCCGATCACGCGCTTCGCATATTGAACGGGTACTTTTCGTCGACCGCTCTCCAGAAAAACTATGGCCGCCACCACGCCGAACATGACTAAGGTGAGCACGACTAACAACGGAAAACTGAGTTGTCCCACCTTGTATAGATCGAACGTCTGGGCAACGGCGGCGGGTAGCCGTGCGACAATTCCGGCAAAAATAATCAGAGAAATTCCATTACCGATTCCACGTTCCGTAATTTGTTCCCCCAACCACATCAGGAATCCGGTGCCCGCACAGAGCGTAATGACGGTCATGAACCGGAATCCCCAACCGGGACTGAGCACAAAGGCGCCTTGATTCATTTGTTCGAGACCGACCGCGATCCCGAATCCCTGAATCAACGCGATGACAATCGTGCCGAATCGAGTATATTGTATAATCTTCTTTCGGCCGCGCTCCCCCTCTTTTGCCAGCTTTGAAAGATGCGGAATCACGACCGTCAGTAACTGCAAAATGATTGATGCGCTGATATAAGGCATAATGCCGAGCGCAAAAATCGTCAGCCGTGAGAGTGATCCTCCAGAAAAAATATCCAAAAACCCAAGCAGCGCCCCGCCCTGCTTCTGGAGAAATTCGGAGAGAGCCTCTCCGTTGATGCCGGGAGTTGGAATGTGTGCGCCGACGCGGTAAACGACGAGCATTCCCAACGTGAACAACACGCGGGTCCGCAACTCCGGGATCTTGAAGATGTTCTGAAAACTGGTCAGGAGGCGCTCAAACACTGGGAATGACCTCGGCCCTCCCCCCAGCTGCCTGAATCTTTGCCTCAGCCGACTTGCTGAATTTATGAGCCTGCACCACAAGGGGTTTCGTAACCTCGCCCTGGGCTAGGATCTTAATCAGCTGTCCTTTTCGTCGTACAAGGCCTTCGTTCATCAAGAGTTGGGGGGTAATGGGTTCTGTCGTCTCCAGACCAGCCAGGCTTTTCAAATTGACGATGGTGTACTCGGTTCGAAACTGGTTCACAAATCCATACTTCGGGACTCTTCGAACCAGCGGCATCTGACCGCCTTCAAAGCCCGGTCGTTTTCCACCGCCCGATCGAGCCTTGAGACCCTTATGACCCTTGGTCGCGGTTTTTCCGTGACCAGATCCAGGACCACGCCCGATTCGCTTTCTCTTGTGTTTAGCCCCTCGAGAAGGAGCCAGATCATGTAACTTCATTGCGGACTCACTTCCAATAGATATCCCACCTTTGCGATCATGCCCTTGACTTGATCGCTTGCGGGTCGTAACACGGTGGCATTGAGTTTTCGAAGACCTAACCCCCTGAGAACCAATCTGTGCTTGTACGGAGTTCCAATCGGGCTCCGCTTCAGTGTAATCCGGAGAGCAGGCTGAGAAGTGGTTGATTTCTTATCGGTAGCCATCAAATATGTACCTGCGCTTCGACCCCGGTATTTCGACGCAA
>JACCYV010000216.1 GCA_013696305.1 Nitrospira sp. | reverse complement strand
TCGCCATGCCCTTGTCCGCGCAGATCTTGGTCAGCGCACTCGTCAGCGTCGTCTTTCCATGGTCCACGTGCCCGATCGTCCCGATGTTCACGTGGGGCTTTCGTCGCTCAAATTTCGCCTTCGCCATCCCCAAATCCTCCCTAGTTCACAGAACCGACAAACCTATTCACCACGATGCTTGGCAGTAATCGCCTCGGCAATCTGCCTGGGCACCTGATCGTAGCGATCGAATTCCATGCTATATGTGGCACGACCCTGTGTACGTGAACGCAGATCCGTCGCATAGCCAAACATCTCCATAAGCGGGACCGTTGCCTCAATGGCCTGGGCCCCCGCGCGCACCTTCATGCCCTGCACCTTCCCGCGGCGACCGTTCAAGTTTCCTATAACATCACCCATGAATTCCTGGGGCACCAGCACTTCAACCTTCATGATCGGTTCAAGAAGAACGGGATCGGCTTTCTTGCATGCATCGGCAAAACCCATCGAAGCGGCGATCTTAAAGGCCATTTCGTTGGAGTCAACGTCATGGTAGGAACCATCAATCACCGTCACCTTGACGTCGCGCAACGGAAAGCCCGCCACAATTCCAGTCTCCATTCGCTCCTTGACGCCTTTTTCAATTGCAGGAATATATTCCCGAGGGATCGAGCCACCCACCGTCTTATTCACAAACTCCAAACCCTTGCCGGACTCTGACGGTTCCACCGTCAACACGACATGGCCATATTGCCCTCGACCACCGGTCTGCTTGATGTACTTCGATTCAGCCTCGGCCTTGCGCCGAATCGTTTCCCGGAATGCTACTTCAGGCTTGCCCACATTCGCATCGACCTTAAATTCGCGTAGCAGGCGATCAACGATGATCTCGAGATGCAATTCTCCCATCCCGGCAATAATAGTCTGGGCCGTTTCCTCATCGGTCCGAACGCGAAACGACGGATCCTCCTGCGCCAACTTCTGCAACGCAAACCCCATCTTTTCCTGGTCTGGCTTTGTCTTTGGCTCGATAGCCATGGCAATAACCGGTTCCGGAAATTTCATAACCTCCAGAAGAACCGGCTGCTTCTCCTCAGCCAATGTGTCACCGGTGGTTGCCCCCTTGAGACCGACGGCGGCAGCAATATCCCCTGCATACACAGTGTCTATATCTTCACGCTTATTCGCATGCATCTTCAACAGACGCCCAACGCGATCCTTGGTGCCTTTCGTCACATTAAGGACCGGAGTTCCGGTCTTTAACGTACCCGAGTACACCCGAAAGAACGTCAATTGTCCCGCAAAGGGATCAGTCATAATCTTAAACGCCAGGGCAGAAAATGGTTCAGAGTCAGACGGTCCACGCAGCAATTCTTTGCCGGTGTGGGGATCCAAACCAGTAACTGGCGGAATATCGATAGGGGACGGAAGGAAATCCACCACGCCATCCAGCAACTGCTGTACGCCCTTATTCTTAAAGGCAGATCCGCACAGAACCGGCACTATCTTCATGGAGATAGTGCCGGCGCGAATGACTCGCCGCACTTCTTCCTCCGTCAAAGGCTGCCCGTTCACGTACTTCTCCATCACCTGATCGTCGAATTCTGCCACCGAATCAAGCATTTTTTCGCGATACTCTTTTGCCTGATCCAGCATGTCCGCAGGAATTTCACCGATCTTGTATTTAGCCCCAAGCGTCTCGTCGTCGTAAAAAAACCCCTTCATCGTAATGAGATCGACAGACCCCCTAAACTCCCCTTCACGCCCAATGGGAATCTGGATCGGCACAGGATTGGCACCCAAACGATCGATAATTGACTGAACGCTGGCATAAAAATCAGCCCCGACTCGATCCATTTTATTCATGAATGCGATGCGGGGAACCTCATATTTGTCCGCCTGACGCCAGACGGTTTCAGATTGAGGCTCGACGCCCTGCACCGAATCAAATGCCGCAACTGCACCGTCGAGGACACGAAGAGAACGCTCGACTTCGATGGTAAAATCTACGTGGCCAGGCGTATCAATAATATTGATGCGGTGCTCCCGCCAGAAACAGGTAGTCGCAGCCGCAGTGATGGTAATCCCGCGCTCGCGCTCCTGCTCCATCCAATCCATCGTGGCCGCACCCTCGTGCACCTCGCCCATCTTGTGCGTCATTCCCGTGTAATAAAGAATCCGCTCGGTGGTCGTAGTTTTTCCGGCATCAATGTGGGCCATAATGCCGATATTTCGAGTACGCTCTAACGGTGTCTGCCTAGCCACAACTCCCCCAGGAAAAACGAACGTGCCGCCATCCGAGCCGCAAACCTTCCGCTGCGAGATTTATCCGGCAATTTCGCGGCACGGCTCAACAGCAGCACGACAATGCTACCCGCCAACGATAATGGCTAATTACCAACGATAATGGGCAAAGGCCTTGTTAGCCTCGGCCATTCGATGCACGTCTTCGCGTTTTTTCACCGACGCGCCCGTATTATTTGACGCATCAAGCAATTCAGCCGCAAGCCGATCCTGCATGCTCTTCCCGCCGCGGGAACGTGAATACTCCGTAATCCATCGCAACGCCAGCGAAACCCGACGGGAAGGACGTATTTCGACTGGAACTTGATACGAAGCACCGCCAACCCGACGCGACTTCACCTCTACAACTGGCTTCACATTGTCGATCGCCGACTTGAAGATTTTCATCGGATCACCGCCGCTGGTCTTCTCCTGAATCAAATCAAACGCGCCATAGCATATACGTTCGGCCGTGCTTTTCTTTCCGCCCCCCATGAGGACGTTCAGAAATTTTCCGACAAGCTTATCGCGATACTTCGAATCGGGCTGGGCTTCTCGATGACCGAAAAATTGTCCGCGTGGCATCGTTATCCTATAAAATAAAATCGGTTTCCATTGCACGCATGCGCAATGACGCAACTGCTATTTGGGTGCTATTTGGGCCGTTTCGCTCCATACTTGGAACGCGACTGCTTCCGATCAGCAACCCCCACCGCATCCAAAGAACCACGCACGATGTGGTACCGCACACCGGGCAAGTCCTTGACCCGGCCGCCGCGCACTAATACGATCGAATGTTCCTGCAGATTATGGCCTACGCCAGGAATGTAGGTCGTGACCTCCATTCCATTCGTCAACCGGACACGGGCTACTTTCCGAAGAGCGGAATTCGGCTTTTTTGGAGTCGTCGTATAGACGCGAAGACAGACGCCTCGTTTCTGCGGACAGCGTTTGAGCGCCGGACTTTTCGTCTTGGACTTCACGAGCGTCCGGCCTTTTCGTACAAGCTGATTAATCGTTGGCATCCACTCTACTCTTTCATGAAAAACAAACGGTTACTTGAAAATGCTCATGCGCAAAGCCGTCGAATTATAGAGATCCATACTACTTATGTCAAGGTAGTTCTTCTCTTTCACTCATTATTTTCACTCGCATTTCCCGTGGAAACGATTGGCTGTTGGCCCACGGCAACCGGTTGCGGCTGGCTACCTGAAAGCTCTCCGGCGCTCCTGGCACTTGCCACAAAAGTCTCCCGATATTCCTCGAACCCGCTTCCGGCTGGAATGAGTCGACCGACGATCACGTTTTCCTTCAGGCCGAGGAGGTTATCCTCGCGGCCGTTAATTGCGGCCTCGGTCAACACGCGAGTCGTTTCTTGGAACGACGCCGCAGAGATAAAGCTATCCGTCGTCAGCGCAGCCTTGGTAATTCCTAACAGGACAGGCTTTCCAAGTGCCGGTTTCCCATCCTTATCCAATACGCGCTGATTCTCGACATCGAACAGTCCCTTGCTGACCTGGCTGCCAGGCAAAAACGATGTATCTCCCGGATCTTCAATCCTGACTTTTCGAAGCATTTGACGGACAATGATTTCAATATGCTTGTCATTGATGGACACACCCTGTAACCGGTAGACATCCTGCACTTCGTCGACCAGGTACTTCTGCAGTTCTTTCGGGCCCAACACATCCAGAATGTCATGAGGATTGGCCGAACCATCCATCAACGGCTCACCGGCCCGCACCCAATCGCCCTCATGCACATTGACGTGCTTGCCCTTCGGGATGAAATACTCTTTTACATCGCCCATTTTGTTGTCGACCAGGACCTTCCGCATGCCTTTCACAAACCCGCCGTAAGACACCTCGCCGTCGATTTCGCTGATCACCGCCTGTTCCTTCGGCTTCCGTGCCTCGAACAACTCCGCGACACGCGGAAGGCCACCGGTGATGTCCTTGGTCTTAGTGGTTTCACGAGGAATTTTGGCCAATACGTCGCCGGGATGCACTAGAGCCCCCTTCTCAACGAAGATGTGTGCACCCACTGGCAGCAGATATCGCGCCACGGGCGTCCCTGAGCCGGACACTTTTGCAGTCTTGCCGCTGTCATCTTTGATTGACACGCGCGGACGCAGAGTGGCGCCACTCTGCTCGATGATCACCTTCCGTGACAAGCCGGTCACTTCGTCGAACTCTTCCTTCATCGTGACCCCTTCGAGAATGTCACCGTACGCAACCTTCCCGCCGGTTTCCGTCAGAATTGTCAACGAATACGGGTCCCATTCGACCAGCTTTTGAGCCACTCCAACCCGATCACCATCCTTGACCTTGATCTTGGCTCCGTACACGACCGGGTACTTTTCCCTCTCTCGGCCCGTGTCGTCCACAATCGCGATCTTAGCGTTACGATTCATGACGACCCACTCACCCTCTTTATTCCGCACGGCGATGTTGGCATTGTGCACATCGGCATTCTTTTTCGCGTCCAAGCTCATATACTTCAGCTGGCCAGCGTGCTTGGCCTCCAACACCGTTTGTTCCACCACTTTGCTCGCCGTACCACCGATATGGAATGTCCGCATTGTCAACTGGGTACCCGGCTCACCAATGGATTGAGCGGCAATCACTCCGACCGGCTCTCCCTTTTCCACCAGTCGACCGCGTGATAAATCGCGTCCGTAGCACAGACGACAGACGCCGCGCGGGGCTTGGCACGTCAGTACTGAACGGATCTTGACTCGATCAACACCGGCCTCCACGACCGCCCTTGCCTGTTCTTCGTCGATTTCTTCATTAAAGGAAACAATGATCTCTCCGGTCACCGGATCGCGAATATCCTCTCCGGCAAGACGCCCCAAGAGACGCTCTTCCAATGGTTGAATAATCTCCCCGCCCTCGAGCAATGCGCTGACCAAGATCCCGTCGGTCGTCCCGCAATCTTCCTCAGTGACGATGACATCCTGTGCAATATCGACCAGCCGTCGGGTCAGATATCCGGAGTTGGCGGTCTTCAGGGCCGTGTCCGCCAACCCTTTTCGCGCACCGTGCGTCGAAATGAAATACTGCAACACCGTCAGTCCTTCACGGAAATTGGCGGTGATCGGAGTCTCGATGATTTCTCCAGAGGGTTTCGCCATCAATCCGCGCATACCGCCGAGTTGGCGAATTTGCTGCGAACTGCCTCGTGCGCCCGAGTCGGCCATCATGAAAATGGGATTGAACGATTCGGCTTTGGCTGGATCGCCTCCGGCACCCAATTCCTTCATCATCTCGTTGGCTACCTGCTCGGTGACATGCGCCCAAATGTCGATCACCTTGTTGTACCGCTCGCCGTTGGTGATCAGGCCCTCGGAGTATTGCTTTTCGATTTCGTTGACTTCCTGCTGGGCCTTCCCGATGAGATCTTCCTTTCGAGACGGAATGTGCATGTTATCAATGCAGATGGACATCCCGGCCCTGGTCGCATAATGGAAGCCGAGGTCCTTGATCTTGTCCAGGAAGGTCACCGTCTCACGATGCCCCGCCTGCCGATACACCGCGTCGATAAGTTTCGACATCTCCTTCTTGGTCATCAGCTTATTGGCATCGCCGAACGGCATCATCGAAGGAAGAATTTCCGCCAGGATCACACGACCGACGGTCGTCTGGATCATCGCACCATTGCACCGAACCTTAATTCGTGCATGTTCATCCAGCGCGCCCGCGTCATACGCAATCCGCGCTTCCTCAGGAGACCCGAACAGCTTTCCCTCGCCCTTCGCCCCGAGCCGCTCCTTCGTCAGCCAGTAACATCCGAGGACCATATCCTGAGAGGGTACGGCGATCGGTTTTCCATTCGCCGGGGAAAGGATATTGTTGATCGACATCATCAGGACGCGCGCTTCGACTTGCGCCTCTATAGACAATGGTACATGCACGGCCATCTGGTCGCCATCAAAGTCGGCGTTGAACGCCGCACAGACGAGCGGATGGAGCCGAATCGCCTTGCCTTCGACCAAGACCGGATCGAAAGCCTGAATGCCAAGTCGGTGCAAGGTCGGTGCGCGATTGAGCAGCACCGGGTGTTCACGGATGACTTCATCCAGGACATCCCATACTTCAGGCCGTTCCTTTTCCACCAATCGCTTGGCGCTCTTGATCGTCGTGGCCGCGCCCCGCTCCTCGAGCTTGTGGAAGATAAATGGCTTGAACAATTCCAACGCCATTTTCTTCGGCAATCCGCACTGGTGCAAACGCAATTCCGGTCCGACGACGATCACGGTTCGACCTGAGTAGTCGACGCGCTTACCCAGAAGATTCTGGCGGAACCGTCCTTGTTTTCCCTTGAGCATATCGCTCAACGACTTCAGTGGACGCTTGTTCGGTCCACGAATCGCCCGACCGCGGCGGCCGTTGTCGAACAGCGCGTCCACGGCTTCCTGCAACATGCGCATTTCGTTGCGGATGATGACGCCGGGAGCCTTCAGTTCGATCAAACGCTTCAAACGATTATTCCGGTTGATCACCCGACGATAGAGGTCGTTGAGATCGGAGGTCGCAAAGCGGCCTCCATCCAACGGGACGAGCGGGCGAAGTTCCGGAGGCAACACGGGGATGACATCCATAATCATCCATTCCGGCTTGTTACCGGAACGGCGGAACGCCTCCAGGACCTTCAAACGCTTCGCATATTTTTTCTTCAACGCAGCCGAGGCCGACGCTTTTGCCTTCACATGCAGCTCATCCCACTGCGTGTTGATATCGACTTTTCGAAGCAATTCGCGGATGGCTTCTGCGCCAATCCCGACCTTGAACGCACCGCTGCCGTATTCTGACTGCAAGGAACGGAGTTTTTCTTCCGTCACAAGCTCTTGCTCGCTCATGCTCGTAGAGCCAGGATCGACCATGACATAGCTCTCGAAGTAGAGAATCTTTTCGAGCTGCTTGAGGCTCATATCCAGCAACGTCCCGATCCGACTCGGTACACCCTTGAGAAACCAGATATGGGCAACCGGGGCAGCCAGCTCGATGTGCCCCATCCGTTCGCGGCGCACCTTCGACTGAATCACTTCGACCCCGCACTTGTCGCAGACAATGCCGCGATGCTTCATCCGTTTATACTTGCCACAATTGCATTCCCAGTCCTTGATCGGACCGAAAATCTTGGCGCAGAACAAACCGTCTTTTTCAGGTTTGAAGGATCGGTAATTGATCGTTTCCGGCTTCTTGACCTCGCCATATGACCACGACCGGATTTTTTCGGGCGACGCAATGCGAATCCGCATCGAGTCGAACGACACCGAGTCACGCGGTTTTTCGAATAATGTGTATACACCTTCCAAGATTGATCCCTCCTTAACGGTCGCCTGAGCGCAGTTCTGAGTGGTGAGTTAATCCGTATCCGGTATGCCGACTCAGCACTAGAATCAGTCCTTCGATTTAACCAGCTCGACATCGAGCCCCAGACTTTGCAGCTCTTTGACTAACACGTTGAACGATTCCGGCAATCCCGGTTCCAGGAATGGTTCTCCCTTGACGATCGCTTCATACATACGCGATCGCCCCGGCACGTCGTCGGATTTCACGGTCAGGAATTCTTGCAGAATAGAGGCGGCTCCATAGGCTTGAAGCGCCCACACTTCCATCTCTCCCAAACGTTGACCGCCGAATTGCGCTTTACCTCCCAGCGGCTGTTGGGTCACCAGAGAGTATGGACCAATGGACCGGGCGTGGATCTTATCATCCACCAAATGGTGGAGCTTCAACACATACATGTATCCGACCGTCACGGGACTCGCGAATGATTCGCCCGTACGCCCATCCATCAACTCCGTTTGTCCGCTAGGGGAAAGTTTGGCCTTCTTCAAGAGTTCCTTGATTTCCTTTTCAGAGGCGCCGTCGAAGACCGGACTCGCCACTTTGATCCCCAACGCCCGCGCCGCCCAACCCAAGTGCGTCTCCAGGATCTGTCCCACATTCATACGAGACGGCACACCCAGCGGATTCAAGACGATCTCAACGGGCGTCCCGTCCGGCATATAGGGCATGTCTTCCTCCGGCAAAACGCGTGAGACCACGCCCTTGTTACCGTGACGCCCGGCCATCTTGTCACCGACCTGAATCTTCCGCTTCATCGCGATGTAGACCTTGACCAGCTTGATCACGCCAGGAGGAAGCTCGTCTCCTCGCCTTAAACGGCCGACCTTTTCATCGTACAACGTCTGCAGAATTTCGATCTGCTCCTTGGCACGGCGCTCGACATCCTCAAGTTCCTTCTGTTCATCCGGATCGCTGAGAATAATGTGCCGCACCATGTCGTCCGGCAACCGCTTCAGAATTTCCGCGGTGAGCTTGCCCTTCTTTTTCAGAATGACATCGCCGGTTTCCGGATCCATCAAATCCCGGCCGACCACCTTGCCGAGCAACAATTTGCGAACCTTTTTCGTTTTCTCGTCTTCGATGATTCGCAGCTCTTCCTGATGGTCGCGCTGCAACTTCATGTGATCTTCGCTCTCAATGCTCTTGGAGCGTTCGTCCTTGTCCAACCCCTTGCGGGAGAAGATTTTCACATCAACGACGATGCCTTCCACCCCAGGCGGCACCGTGAGGGACGTATCCTTGACATCCCCAGCTTTCTCACCAAAAATCGCGCGCAATAATTTCTCTTCCGGCGTCAGCTGGGTTTCGCCCTTCGGAGTCACCTTCCCGACCAGAATGTCTCCCGGCTTCACTTCCGCGCCGATGCGAATAATCCCGCTCTCGTCCAAATCCCGAAGCGCTTCTTCCCCGACGTTCGGAATGTCGCGTGTAATATCTTCCTTGCCTAATTTCGTATCCCTGGCTTCCACCTCGAACTCTTCGATGTGAATGGAGGTGAAGGCGTCTTCCCGTACCAATTTTTCGCTTAAGAGAATCGCGTCTTCGAAGTTGTATCCGCCCCAGGGCATGAAAGCCACGAGCACGTTTTTGCCGAGCGCCAGCTCGCCATGATCAATGGCCGGACCATCCGCAAGCACTTGCCCCTTCTTGACTGGCTCACCGACGCGGACCACCGGGGTCTGGGTGATGCAGGTATTCTGGTTCGATCGCTGAAACTTGATCATCTCATAGACATCAAGGCCCGAATCATTTCGCTTGCGGCCTTCTTTCGCATCGCCTCGTACGACGATCCTGGTGGCATCAACACTTTCCACGACGCCTTCACGCTTGGCCTGCACGACATAACCCGAGTCGCGCGCGACCACGGCCTCCATGCCGGTTCCGACCAACGGCGACTCCGCCTTCAGCAGAGGCACCGCCTGCCGCTGCATGTTCGACCCCATCAATGCGCGGTTGGCGTCATCGTGCTCAAGGAACGGCACCAACGCCGTCGCCACACTGACGACCTGCTTGGGAGAGACGTCCATGTATTCGACTTTTTCGGGCGTCGCCGTAATAAAATCTCCGCCTGAGCGTGCAGACACCGTTTCCGACACGAGCCGTCCCGACGCATCGACTTTCGAGTTGGCTTGAGCGATGACGTACTTGTCACCCTCGATGGCCGAGAGATATTCCAGCTCATCACTGACCCGCCCTTTGACTACTTTACGATACGGCGCCTCAATGAAGCCGAACTCGTTGATGCGTGCATACGTCGCCAGAGAAGTGATCAGACCGATGTTGGGACCTTCCGGCGTCTCGATCGGACAAATACGGCTGTAGTGCGAGGGATGCACGTCGCGCACTTCGAAACCGGCGCGCTCGCGCGTCAATCCACCCGGCCCAAGGGCCGACAACCGGCGCTTGTGGGTGATTTCCGCCAAGGGATTCGTTTGGTCCATGAACTGGGACAGCTGGCTACTGCTGAAAAACTCCTTCACCGCCGCCACCACCGGCTTGGCGTTGATCAAGTCGTGCGGGAGCACCGTCTCCATATCCAGGAGGTTCATACGCTCCTTGATGCTCCGCTCCATTCTCACGAGGCCTAAACGGAACTGATTCTCCAGCAGTTCGCCGACGGATCGCACTCGACGATTGCCCAAGTGGTCGATGTCATCGATCTCACCGCGGCCAATCTTGAGATTCACCAGATACCGCACCACTTCTACGATATCTTGCGCGGTCAAGGTACGCTGTTCGAGCGCGAAATCGAGCCCCAGCTTTTTATTGAGCTTCAGCCGTCCCACCGGCGACAAGTCATAGCGCTTGGGACTTAAAAACAAATTGTCGAACAGGGCACGCGCGGTCTCGACAGACGGCGTCTCCCCCGGCCTCAGGCGACGATAGATCTCCACCATCGCCTCCTCTTTCGAACCGGTACGTTCCATATCGAGCGTGTCGAGGATGACCAGCGTCGCATTGGTCGTATCCAAATAAATGACCTTGAATTCCTCGATGTCGCTCTCCAGGATCTTTTCGAGAATTTCCTCGGTGAGACGCTGATTCTTCTCGGCCAGCGACTGCTTCTTGCCGGCATCCACGAGCTCCGTCAGCACGGCACGTCCGACCAGTTCGGCCGGCGTCACAGGAATCTCCTTGATTCCGGCAGCCTTCAGCTTGGCGATCACGACCTTCGTCAGTTTCGCCCCTTCTCGAACGAGAGGATCCTTGCCACCCTTTTCCGTCACTTCCGTCGAACACTTCAGCCCGTGATGAATTTCGGCATCAAGCTTCCTGAACAGCTTCCCTCTGGAGACGCGAATCTCCTCCACGGGGTAGTACATCCGCAGCAGGTCATCCGTGCTGTACCCAAAGGCCTTCAAGAGGATGGTGGCCGGCATCTTCCGGCGGCGATCGATCCGAACATACAGTATATCCCTCGCATCGAATTCAAAATCGAGCCAAGACCCCCGATAGGGAATAATCCGCGCGGAGTACAGCACTTTCCCGCTGGCGTGAGTTCGCCCCTTGTCGTGGGTAAATGACGCGCCCGGCGAACGGTGCAGCTGGCTGACCACCACTCGCTCAGTCCCATTGATGAGAAACGTTCCGCGTTCAGTCATCAGCGGAAGTTCCCCGACGTAGACTTCCTGCTCACGAACATCCAGGACTTTCTTCTTGGGCCCTTTATCTTCCTTGTCGAAGACAATCAGCCGCACACGCAGTTTCAACGGAACGGCGTACGTCATTCCCTGTTCGAGACATTCCCGCTCATCATATTTCGGCGTCCCCAACGAATAATTGGAGAACTCCAATGCCGCGGTGTTGTTGTAGTCCGTGATGGGAAAGACGCTGGCCAATGCCGCTTGCAACCCTTGATCCTTGCGACGATCCGGCTCAACCTCCATCTGGAGGAATTCTTCGTAGGACCGCTTCTGGATTTCAATGAGATCGGGAATGTCGATGCTCGTGCGAATCCGAGAAAAATCCTTGCGTTCGACAAACTCCGAAAGAGTCGATTCCGACATTCGTTAGCCCTCCAAGCTCATAAGGAGATGAACGCCTCGCGCCATCCCACCGGACAACCGCACTGCAGATCACCGAGCGATTACTTGATTTCGACTTTCGCCCCGCTCTCTTCGAGTTTCTTCTTCATGGTGTCGGATTCTTCCTTGGTGACACCGGCCTTGACGGGCTTTGGAGCCCCTTCAACCAGGTCTTTCGCTTCCTTGAGTCCGAGACTGGTAAGCTCTCGCACCACCTTAATAACCTGGATCTTCTTTTCAGGCGGAGCACTGACCAGAATCACGTCGAACGACGTCTTTTCCTCTGCCGGTGCCGCCGCCGCTCCACCGCCGGCCGGCGCCATCATGGCCATCGGAGCCGCTGCCGTGACGCCAAACCGTGTTTCCAGTCCCTTGACCAGATCGGCCAATTCCAACACGCTCATACCCTCGATCGCCTTGATCATTTCATCTTGTGACAATTTGGTTCCTGCTGCTGCTGACATGTCGCCCTCCCCTTTCTTTTTATCCTGAATGGCTGCAATGACTCGCACGAACTTGCTCAATACTCCGCTCAACGCGTACACCACGCCGCGAATCGGACCCTGCATCGTCGACAGCAACATGGCAATCAGCACGTCCCTCTTGGGCAACTGCGCAATCGCCGCGAGTTCCGCAGCCTGCACCAGCTTGCCCTCGAACACCCCAACCGTAATCTTGATCTTTTCAGTGCGCTTTTCGGCTTGAATAAAATCCCGCAAGATTTTCGCCGGAAGCACCGGATCGTCGTAGCCGATCACCAACCCGGTCGGTCCCTTGAAATGCGGTTTCGCATCGGCGAGGATCGTGCCGGCCGACGCGCGGACGGCCAGCGTATTCTTGATCACGCAATACTCGGCCTTGGCGTCGCGCAACTGCCTGCGCAACTCGGTCATTTGATTGACGGGCATTCCGGCGCACTCCGTCAGAATAGCCAAGCGGGCGCGACCGAACTTTTCCGTCAATTCCGCGATCGATGTTGCCTTCTCTTCTTTCTTCATGCCTTTCCCCTTACTGAGAACCTGTCTGTTCTCAACTCCACAACTTCGACAAGGCCACGGGATCCAGCTTCACGCCCGGCCCCATGGTGCTCGACATCGTCACGCTCTTGAGATACCGGCCCTTACAGGACGACGGCTTCGCTTTCACCACGGACTCCAACACTGCATGGGCATTGTCGTACAGCTTCTGGGCGTCAAACGACACCTTACCGACGGGCACCTGCACGATACCCGCCTTTTCGACCTTAAACTCGACGCGGCCCTTGCGGATCTCACTCACGGCCTTGCCTACTTCGAACGTCACCGTGCCGGTTTTCGGATTGGGCATCAGGCCGCGCGGACCAAGCACCTTTCCGAGCTTGCCGACAGACGCCATGAGATCGGGAGTCGAGATCGCACAATCGAACTCCATCCACCCGCCCTTGATCTTCTCCATCAGATCATCCGACCCCACGAAATCAGCGCCAGCCTGTCTCGCCTCCTGCTCCTTTTCGCCTTTCGCGAACACGAGCACTCGAAGTTTCTTGCCGGTCCCGTGCGGCAAAGCGGTGGTTCCGCGCACCATTTGATCCGACCGCTTCGGATCGATCCCCAATCGAATCGCCATATCGACCGATTCATCATACTTGGCGAACGCCGCCTGCTTGACGGCCTCCACGGCCTCTTTCAATCCATAAAACCCGGGCTCAAGCTTTTCCTGAGCCGCAGTCAGTTTCTTTCCCATACTGCTACTCCTTCACATTCCCCGGAGGTTCACTATGTAGAGCCTTACTGGACGGTGATGCCCATACTACGCGCGGTCCCCTGAATAATTTTGATGGCGCCTTCAAGATCAGACGCATTCAGGTCGGTCATTTTTTTTTGCGCAATTTCACGGACCTGGGCCTGGCTGACCTTCCCCACTTTGTCCTTGTGCGGCACCCCGGAACCCTTGATGATGCCGGCGGCCTTTTTGAGCAGGTCGGAAGCCGGAGGCGTCTTCATGATGAAGGTGAAGCTACGATCCTTATAGACCGTAATGATCACCGGAATAATGCTGTCTCCGTCCTTCTGCGTTTTCGCATTGAACTGCTTGCAAAATTCCATGATGTTCACGCCGTGCTGCCCCAACGACGGACCGACAGGCGGCGCCGGGTTGGCTTTACCGGCCGGAATCTGCAATTTAATCTGGGCTGATACTTCCTTGGCCATGAGTTACTCCCTGAGAACTGCGGACTGAACGCGCGGGCTGAGAGCGACACTCAGTCCGGCATCTCCAATCCAGTGACCTCAAATACGCTCGACCTGCAAGAATCCAAGTTCAACCGGCGTAGACCGGCCAAAAATACTCACGAAGACTTTTACGCGACTATGGTCGGCATCCACGTCATCCACCGCACCGTTGAAGCCCAGGAACGGACCATCCACAATTCGAACATTATCGCCCTTGATAAACCGAACCTGCTCGCGCGGTCCGGCCGCACCGGCATCCACCTGCTTCAACAAGGAGTCTACCTCTTCCGTCGAAAGCGGCGTGGGTTGAGCCCCTCCGCCGACGAACCCCGTCACCTTGGGAGTTTCCTTGATCATCTGTAAGGTTTCGTCGGCTAGCGGCGCTTCCAATTCAATCAGGACATAACCCGGAAAAAACTTGCGCCGGGAAGTCCGTCGCTTGCCGTCCTTGATTTCGATCACATCCTCCGTCGGAACCAAGACCTGCCCGAGTCGCTCAGTGAGCCCCATTTGATTTGCGCGCTCAAGGAGACTGGTCTTCACGCGGCCTTCAAACCCCGCATAGGTATGGATGACGTACCAGTTCTTATTGTTCATCATCTCCTCTCAGCTGAACATCCAGCATCGTATCGTCCGGGCAATGCCGGACCTGTCCAGCCGCACCGCGCCACTAAATGACCTTGCGCATCAGCCAGCCCAGCACCGAATCCATCATTGATAGATACAAGGACATGAGGATACAGAACACAATCACGACCGTGGTGGCGCCGATCGTTTCCGTCTTCGTCGGGAACGACACCTTTTTCAGTTCGCCGCGAACGCCCTCAATGAATTCTCGAATCGAAGCAGTCCATCGCTGAAACACGGTTATAACCCTCTCTAAAGCTCCCGACACTTCTTCTTCGCCAACTCATCGATTAGTGGCGCGTTGTGAGCAGAGGTGACCTGGCAAGCACAGGACACACTCCCCGCCAGAGCAGCCTCCAAACTTCTAAACACCAAAACAAAAACCTGGTCGATCAAACGCACTCGGCGTGGCAGGGGCACTAGGATTTGAACCTAGACTCTCGGTTTTGGAGACCGATGTGCTGCCGTTGACACCATGCCCCTCCAGTCGGAACATGCGCGCTGCCGAGCCAAGGTCAGAGCCCCCACCCAGCATGAAAGACCTTACTTCACTTCTTTATGGGCGATGTGTTTGCGACAAAACTTACAGAATTTATTCCGCTCCAAACGATCCGGGTCGTTCTTCTTATTTTTGCGGGTCGTGTAATTTCGTTGTTTACAGACCGTACAGGCCAAGTCGATAATGTCTCGCATTTCGTATCCCGTGAAGCGTGCATTGTGACTCGCGAGGAAACCATTACCCCTGCGCTCAGAACGCCTGACGCCTCACGCCTCCTTCTCCTACGCTAGAATTTCAGTGACGACCCCGGAGCCGACGGTTTTGCCACCCTCGCGCACCGCAAAGCGCAGCCCCTGGTCCATGGCGATCGGGCTGATCAACTCCCCCGTCACCGTCACGTTGTCCCCC
>JACCYV010000214.1 GCA_013696305.1 Nitrospira sp. | reverse complement strand
ACACCCGCGAAGACACGGTAGCCGAGTTTGTCGAGCGCGAGGGCACAGGCGGCGCCGATGCCGGTGGAGGCGCCTGTGATGACGACACCGTCGGATCGAGGTGTGTGTGAAAACAGATTCAGCATGTCATGACGCGAGAACACAGCCGGCGGAATTTTTGAACATCCTGTGAGTCGGGCCGCGTACCCTATCATAATTCACGGACTGACCCCACCGTCACTTTCAAGAAGCGGGCTGTGGTCGGAATTCTTTCACGGCGCAGCTCAGGACGGGTGAGCGAGTGGGGGATGGAACGGATCAGGAGGACTCCGCCCTGTGGTTCCGGCAGAGTCCTCCTGAGAAGCTATTGTTTGACGATGTCCAGGAGTTCCACTTCGAACACGAGCGTGGCACCCGGTTTAATGACAGGAGGGGAGCCTCGATCGCCATAGGCAATCCCCGACGGACAGACCAATCGGCTCTTGCCGCCGACCTTGATCGTCTGCACCGCTTCGGTCCAACACTTGATCACCTGATTGAGGGGGAAAGTTGCCGGTTCGCCACGTTTGACGGAACTGTCGAAGACGGTTCCATCCGTCAGCGTGCCGTGGTAATGGACTTTCACGGTGTCGGTGGCTTTCGGGGTGGCGCCTTTCCCTTCCTTGATGATGGTGACGATCGCACCGGACTCCGTTTTTTTCGCGCCCGGTTCTGCTGCGGCTTTGGCGAGGAACCCCGATCCGGCTTTCTTCTCGACATCGGCCAGCGCAGAGGCACGCACTTGCTGGATCTGTTGAATCTTCGGACCGAACACCTGCAGGTCGACCTTCTGCGGCCGCTTCAGCACGCCATCCGTCAGACCGGACCTGACGAACTCGAGTTCCGTTTCATTCAAGGTGAACGGCTCCAACGATTGACTCAACGCGACGCCCAGGGCGTAGAACGTTTTCTGTTCATCGCTGGCCGGCTCGGGGGTGGCGGCCCAGGTGAGTGAGGACATCAGGAGCACAGCTGCGGAGGCGGCACCGGTCATATGACGCATGGACAATCCTTTCTGCTGTAAAGCACAACTCTACCCACCATATGCCAGCGACCCCTTTCGGCTCAAGAAAATTATTGCGGCGATGTACGCGGAAGTCGCGAACTACGAAAGCCCGGCTCGTCCATGGGAGCTTCGGAAGTCCATGAGAGGACCGATGGGGACGAGTCGCGTGGGGTTGATGTCGTGATGCGTCATATAGTAGTGGCGTTTGATATGTCGAAATTGACCGTCCCCGCGATGCCTGGAACCTGATAGAGGTCCTTGAGATAGCCCGAGAGGTGGGGGTAGTCGACGATGCGCCGGACGTTGCACTTGAAATGACCATGGTAGACGGCATCGAACCGGAGCAGCGTGACGAAGAGCCGCCAATCGGTTTCGACGAATTGCGTGCCGAAGAGATAACGGCGGTCTCGGAGCCGGATCTCTAGTTCGTCCAGCGCGTCGAACAGCTTGTGGGCCGCCCGGTCGTACACGTGTTGCGAGGTGGCAAACCCGGCTCGATAGACGCCGTCGTTCACCTGCTCATAGATGAACGTGTTTAATGCGTCGATCTGCGGGCGCAATGATGCGGGATATAAGTCGAGGGAACTGTCTGTCAAGCGATTGAATGCTCCGTTGAAGATGCGCATGAGGTCGTCGTCTGAATTAGTCACAATGCGTCGGGTGACGGTATCCCACAACACGGGTACGGTCACACGGCCGCGATAGCCGGGGTCGGTCGCGTGATAGGCCTCGCTGAGAAAGTGAAATCCATTGATGGGGTCGGAGGAATAGCCGGGGCCGTTGCGGAAGGCCCATCCGCGCTCATCGCGGATCGGATCGACGACGGTCATGCCGATGACCGACTCCAGGCGTTTGAGCGTGCGGACGATGATGGTTCGATGCGCCCAGGGACAGGCAAGGGAGACGTACAGATGATACCGTCCGGCCGCGGCAGGGTAGCTGGATTGGCCGTCGTCGGTCACCCAGCCGCGGAAGGCATCGTCTTGACGCTTGAATTCGCCTGCATCGGTGTGTTCATTCGGAAATTGGGGATGTCCCGGCATCGGATGGTTCTCCTCAACGGAATTATTTTCGATCGGTCTGTGGTGATCGGCGGGGAGCCGACGGGTCCCACCCGACGGAGAAGAGAACGAGGAGACCGGCGGCGGTGGTGTGTTTGGTGCGGGCGCTGGATTCTCCTGGAGGCAAAGGCTCATTGGCGACAAGTCCGTCGCCCAGGACGCGCGCGTCCAGATCAAGCGTGCCGCCGATTCCGAAGTTGAAACTGTATTGATCCAGCTGATGCGGCCGGTACCCTATCATCAGGCCGAATCCGACGGCGTCGATCACTCTGGATCCGGGAGCGACCGCCAGAAAAGGCCCCCAACTCCATCGCCGCTCATCCCATCGGTCGATCCAGATGTGCATTTCCGGCATGAAGCGCACTAGGTCGTTCCGTTCGTTGTCGATTCGCACAATGCCGTTCACGACCGTGACGGAGTCCACCCGTCGCGAGCCTAGATTGTGCGTCCAACCTAAGCCGAGCCCAAATCCGAAATTCTGAAACATCCACGGCCTTCGACTCTCCTCCGTCGGTGACTCGTCTGTGCGATCGGGGACGGCGGCCGATCGAGTGGGCGTCGGCGGGCGATCGGTGGCAGGCGCCGTGGGTCCTGCCCGGGCAGCAGGGGGCGGCGGAGTGGCGCGATCGGTTGAGGCAGCCTGTAGAGTGGACCGGGCAGGTTCCGGTTCATTGGATGAGGTGATCGGGCTAAGCTGTCGCCGCTGCACCTCATCAGGAGGTGTAGTCGCCGGAATCGTTTCGCTACGATTCGATGTCGCTGGTGAGAAGGGAGGCGTGGCCGGCACCGCCTCTTGCGCTGGTGGCGGTGAGACGGTGAGCGGAGGAGGAGCTGTTGAGGAGGCAACTTCCTGGCTCGATTGCGGTCGGGATGAGATCGGCTCCTGGGCGCGAGCCTGTTCGTCCGGCTTCGACGTGGCCTTCGAGGGGGCGTCTGCGTCCGCCGCGGTCGCTGAGTGGGCCTGTGGAGGCTGGGGGGCCGGCGCTATCTCCGGAGGGTGCGGAATTATTCGTTCTGGAGCGGCAGCGGGTGGGGGAGGTTCGGCAAGCGGGGACTGCGGGGGCATTGCCTTGAGTAAGTCAGGCGCGATCGTGGGAGGCGGCGCGATCGGGGTCGGTGTACTCCGCGTGGTCTGCGTCGGAGTGGAATCAGGTACTCGGGGTGCTTCAGGAGGGGTCTCGGGTGCCGCCGACAGCGGTTCTACTGTGGTTGTCTTGCTGGGCGACTTCGGTGGGAAACTCTCTTTCACCGAACTGTCCGATGGCGAAGTGAGTGAAGGCAAGGTCTGGACCTGTTCAACGGGTCGAGGCGCCGACGGCCGGTCGGTGACGATCTCGCTCAAAGGTGGTGGTTGGCCGGTGGAAGATGGAGCCAGGTCTGTTCCGGATCCGCCTGACGAAGCGTGGGGTGCCGTTGAGGTCGTGGCGGTCGTCATGCGAGCGGGTGGCTGGTTGAAGGCCTGCCGCAGCGGGTCATTCATGCTCTCGGTTGCCAACACCACCGGCGTTCTCCCGCTGCCGTCCCGGAGGCCGGGGTCGGCTCCATACAGAAGCAGTAATCCGATCACGTCGGCCTGTCGGGCGAGTCGATCATCACTGGATTCGCCGGATATTTCCCAAAACCGCCTGACGGCTTGATGGAGCGGTGTGAATTCGAGGGCATTACGGGTGGATGTCTGTGCGCCCGCGGCAAGCAGGGCCTCGACGCATCGAACGTGCGCATAGAACCCGGCTTCATGCAGCGCCGTATTGCCTTCGCGGTCCGCTGCATCAATCCGCGCGCGGTGGTTCAACAACAGGGTCACGAGCGCGACGTTGCCTTGTCGCGATGCCGTAATCAGCGCGGTCGCGCCCTGGGCGTTTCGCGCTTC
>JACCYV010000164.1 GCA_013696305.1 Nitrospira sp. | reverse complement strand
ACACAGCACCGGGGCCGCGGCGGACAGGCCACATCTGCCCCCTCGTATGGCGAGCGGCGATATAACCGGCGTGCGCGCCGTGATATGGGGACAGATAGATTCGGTGGCGGAGATGGAGGTCGAGTATAGCCAGCACTCGCTCTTCACCGATTCGAGTCGCGTTCGGGGGCCAGTAGTCGATGAATTGTTGGACTTTAGTGGACAGGTCGAATTGCAGAATCTCGCGCCTGCTACAGTATTTCTATCGGATTGTGTTCCGGGAACATGCCGGGCAACAGGCGGGAGAGCATAAGACGAGTGCGACAGGCACATTTCGCACTGCGCCACTTCCCTCTACACCGACCTCAGTCAGCTTTGTCTTCAGCGGAGACCTGGGAGGACAGGGGTTCTGTCGACATTCCACGGACGGGTATCGCATTTTTTCGGCGATGCTGGAGCGGTCACCCGACTTCTTTGTCGAAAACGGCGATTTCATCTACGCCGATGGGACGTGCCCCGCACAGGGGCCGGCGGGATGGTCCAATGCGCTGGGAACCTTTGCGAGCATCAGCGATGGCAGCGTGGATTGGATGGACCGAGCCGCCGTCAGCAGTACCTATCGCAGCCATTGACGATACCAATTTAAAGACGAACATCTTTCAGAGTTTCTCCGTCACGTCCCTCTCTATCCACAGTGGGATGATCATGAGGTAATCAATGATGCCGGCTGGGCCTGGGACTATTGGAATGCCGGCGCTCAGACCAGAGTCGGATTTGAGAATCTTGTGGAAACGGGGCGAGAGGCGTTTTTTCAACACCTGCCCATCCGTCGCAATAGTGAGGATCGCCGGCAAATCTATCGTCTGGTTCAGTGGGGACAAGACCTTGACCCTGATCTTGCTCGACGGTCGCTCATACAGAAGTCGGAACGATGCGCCGGATGAACCGGGAAAAACTCTCTTGGGTCCTCGACAGCTGGCGTGGCTCAAAGATGCCCTCGTGCATTCGCGCGCAACGTGGAAAGTCGTCAGCTCCGACGTGCCCCTCTCTGTTCCCACCGGCTCCAAGTTCGGTCGCGACGCTTGGGCGGACGGCAACACCCCCGAGCCGGCCAGTCGAACCGGATTCGAGCATGAACTATTAGACTTGATGCGGTTCCTCGACGACCATCAGGTGAAAAATGTGGTGTTCCTGGCTGCCGACGTTCACTTCGCCGCACAGCTTCGGTACTCAGTCGACCTCAACGGGGATGGGAATCCCCTGATCATTCACGAACTGATGGCAGGGCCACTGGCGGCGATGCGCCGACAGCCGCCTATGCCCGATTTCGATTCCACCTTAGGACCCGCTGTCTTGTATGCCGAAGGAGACCTCTTCAACTTTGGGTATGTCACGATCGACCGCCAAGCCGACGGCGTCCCGCATTTGATCGCGCAGGTCTATGACGACAGCGGGGAACTCCGCCCGGGAGCCACACTCCACCTGAAACCGCAGTAACCGGCAGCCTGGTCTTCTAGAGGCAACAGTCAGAATGGCGCAGGTCTTTATGCTGAAGACATAGCCAAGTCGCTCGGTTACTGCGGAGGCATGGGCCTACATGTCGTCGGCACAGCGGAGCAACTATGTTGTATTGGAGGCTTCAGGGTTTCAACTCGTCGTCTTGCGGGTACCTATGAGCTACGGTCGAGCGCGTATATTTCTTCATAGCACGACTCCCCGTACCCAGCCTCCACGTGTCATGGCAATTTTACTGCCAAACTCGTTAAAATTTTCTTGACCGTTGGATCAGGTCTCGCTCGTCATTTAAATCTGGCTGATCATGTTCATTCAGTGGGACATAGCTTCGGCTCATCCAGCTTCATGCCATGGAAAGTATGAGGGCAGCCTCTCTCCGGATGCACAGTCAGTACGTAATACGTTTGCTATAGGACGGGTTGTGCCATATGATGCGTCACGGCCAAAAACCCGATCGCCAGCTACCAGACGTCGCTGCTTCACCACAACCATAAGGAGACACCTATGCGTGATGTTTACGCCGGAGCGATCTCACTAGTGGCACTATTCACTTTTCTGCAACCTGTCCATGCAGAAATGGATCGAGACAAACTGTTGAAGGAAACCGGAGTCTATGGCACTTTCGCGGTGTTCAAAGCGGGAGACCACTGGTGGCAGATGGATCATGACGCTCGTGTCAAGGCCGCGGCTGACATGAAAAAGGTGTTTGAGAAGCACTCCGACAAAGTGACCGCCGATACCCATTTGCTTCGAGGCCTCTCTGAGCGAGCGGATATTCTCGTCAGGATTCATTCCAAGGAAATGATCCTTAACCAAAACTTT
>JACCYV010000162.1 GCA_013696305.1 Nitrospira sp. | reverse complement strand
CATCCACGCCTCCAATGTCTGTGTCTGTTCTCCCGTCATCGGCAACGAGTCGGTTGGTTTCCACATACCCCGGACGATACCAGAACCAACCACTATTGGAAAGATATTACTGATACACTACACTAGTTATTAGGCGGGTCTCTTGTTCGAGAGAGACTATGGGATGTCTCTACGCGCGCTTGCATGAGAAATGGTAAGGAAAATTAGGCCGGCGGATGGATGCAATAGCAGTCGATTAAAGAAATAGGATGTTCAAAAAGGCTGTTCAGCAAGGCCGCAGCGAGAGAAGAGGCGAGGCGTACCCTTGGGGTACGTTGAGACTCTGAACGATGCGAGAACGCAGCTGGCGGCCTTTTTCGACATCCGGCCAGGGTTAGGCCGGAACGAGCCCGCCGACCACTACCCCCATCTTGCGGAATTTTTGATCCCGCTGGGTGATGAGTTGCTCGGTGGGAAGATCGACCAGGCTGTACAGTTGATTCGTGAGCGCTTTGGCGACCCGGTCGGAGATCGCCCTGGCGTCCCGGTGCGCACCACCGAGCGGTTCCGGGATGACTTCATCCACGATGCCGAGCCCGACCAAATCTTGCGCGGTCATTTTCAGCGAGGCCGCGGCGTCCGGCACCTTCGCAGGATCGTCGTAGAGAATGGCCGCGCAGCCTTCGGGAGAAATGACCGAGTAAACAGAATGTTCCAGCATGAGGATGCGGTCGCTGACGCCCAGGGCGAGGGCGCCTCCGCTGCCGCCTTCTCCGATCACCACGGAGATGATGGGCACGGCCAGCCGTGACATGACGAACAGGTTTCTGGCGATCGCTTCGGCCTGCCCACGTTCTTCCGCGCCGATGCCGGGATAGGCGCCCGGCGTATCGATCAACGTGATGATCGGCCGTCCAAATTTCTCCGCCAATCGCATGAGCCGTAGCGCTTTGCGATAGCCTTCCGGATTGGGCATGCCGAAGTTCCGTTGCATGCGCTCCTTGAGCGTTTTGCCCTTTTGATGTCCGATCACCATCACGGTCCGGTCGTTGAAGCGGGCGAACCCTCCTACGATGGCGCGGTCGTCGCCAAAGGTGCGGTCGCCATGCAGTTCGAGGAAGTCGCGGCAGAGCTCATTGATATAGTCGAGGGTGGTCGGCCGTTGGGGATGACGGGCCAGTTGAGTGCGCTGCCAGGGGCTCAGGGTGGTGTATAGCTGATGTTCGACTTGGGCGAGTTTGGTCCGCAACTTCCGGATTTCTTCCGGGGTGCCGGACTTGGGCGATTCCGCGGAGGCGAGCTTCTCGATTTTCTCTTCGAGTTCCCGGATCGGTTTTTCAAAGTCGAGATAGTCTCTCATACTGCTGAACCCCCCTTAAGGGTGAGGCCAAGACCGATCTAGGTTACTAAAGTGATCGCGCCCTTGCCTAGCACTTCTTCAATATCGGCGAAGAAATGCTCGCTGGGAGTGATCTTGACGTTGGGAAGAGGCAAGGTCCGTGCTTCGATGGTATCCCCGAGGGACATGACCAGCGACACGGTGGAGGAGCCGGGATATTTTTGAAACACATGCCGGAGCATCGGGAGTCGAGTTGAGGCGGTCGGACCGTCGTGCAGGCGAATCATGACCCGCGAGATCCCGGTGTTCTGCAATTCGGCTAACGCTTCGATCCTGGTCCCGCGCAACTTGGTGCCTTTGTCCCCGCGATCCACGGTGCCCGTCACACGCACGACTTGTTCCGGCACGAGCATTTCGGCATGGTCGCGATAGAGATCGGGAAATGCTATCACTTCCACCAGCCCATGTAAATCCTCGAGCGTCACGTAGGCCATCCGGTCGCCTTTTCGGGTGAGCATCGATTTCACGGCCGTGATGATGCCGCAGAGTTTCACCTCGCGTCCGTCGGGCACGTCGGGGATCTGCATGGTCGTGGTATTGGCAAACAACCGGATAGCCGCCTCATAGCGGGCCAGCGGATGCGCGCTGATATAGAAGCCGGTCAGTTCGCGTTCGTATTTCAACATCTCGCCCTGGCTCCATTCGGGAACATCGGGGAGCATAGGTTCCGCCAGCGTCTGCGGCCTGCCGTCCATGTCGTCGCCGAAGATGCTGGTTTGCCCGAGGGCGCGCTCTTTCTGAATACTCGTGCCTTCATCCATCGCCTGATCCAGGATGGCCAGATATTGGGAGCGACGCCCGCCCATAGAATCGAACGCGCCGGCCTTGATCAGACCTTCCATCATCCGCTTATTGAGCTTGCGCAGATCGGCCCGGCGAAAGAGATCGAAAAAGGAACGGAACGGCCCGGTCTCATTGCGCACCTCGATGATGGCCTCCACGGCGCCTTCGCCGACGTTCTTGATGGCGGCCATGCCGAAGCGGATGCCGCCGTCGACCACGGTAAAATGCTTGTGGCTTTGATTCACATCCGGCGGCAGCACCGGAATGCCGAGCCCGCGACATTCGGTAAAGTAGCCGACGATCTTGTCGGCATTGCCCATATCGGTGGTCATCAGCGACGCCATGAACTCAGTCGGATAATGAGTCTTGAGGTAGGCCGTCTGGTAACAGACCACGGCATAGGCCGCCGCGTGGGATTTGTTGAACCCGTATCCGGCGAATTTCTGGATCAATTCGTAGAGCTTGTCGGCTTTTTTCTCCGGTATTTTTTTCTGCGCCGCCCCTTCCAGGAACTGCACCCGGAGTTTTTCCATTTCCTCCGGCTTCTTTTTGCCCATGGCGCGGCGGAGAATATCCGCTTGCCCGAGTGAGAACCCGGCCACCTTATTGGCGATGGCCATCACTTGCTCCTGATAGACGATGACGCCGTAGGTGTCCTTCAAGATCGGTTCGAGTTCGGCCATCTCATAGGCAATCGGTATCTTGCCCTGCTTCCGCTTGATGAAGTCCGGGATAAGATCCATCGGGCCGGGGCGATAGAGCGCGATGATGGCGATGATGTCTTCGAAGCGGTCCGGCTTGAGTCCCATGAGCAGGTCGCGCATGCCGGAACTTTCCAGCTGAAACACGCCGGTGGTTTTGCCGGAGGAGAGCAGCGCGAAGGTCTGCGGATCGTCGAACGACAGTTGCTCGACACAGAGGGGTGGCCCGTCGGGGCGCCCCTGGTTCACCAGCATCTCCGCACGGTGGATCATGGTGAGGGTCTTCAGCCCCAGGAAGTCGAACTTCACCAGGCCGATTTTTTCGACGTCACCCATGGAATATTGGGTGACGATTTCGTCCTTGGGACCTTTGTACAGCGGCACGTGTTCGGTGAGGGGTTGATCGGAGATGACGATGCCGGCCGCATGTGTGGACGCATGGCGCGCGAGGCCTTCGAGCGACTGGGCGACCGACATCAATTCCTTGATCTTCGCATCATTCTCGACCAGTTCTTTGAGACGCGGCTCCTGTTCGAGGGCCTTGTCGAGCGTCATCTTGAGATCGTCCGGGATGAGCTTCGCAATCCGGTCTACCTCGGCGTACGGCATTTCGAGCACGCGGCCGACGTCGCGAATGGCCGCCTTGGCCTTCATGGTCCCGAACGTAATGATCTGCGCGACGTGGTCCTCGCCGTACTTGTGGATCACGTAGTTGATGACCTCGTCCCGACGATCCATGCAGAAGTCCATGTCGATGTCGGGGAGGGACACACGCTCAGGGTTCAAGAAACGCTCGAACAAGAGAGAGTACACCAGCGGATCGAGATCGGTAATGCGCAGGGCATAAGCGACGAGGCTGCCGGCGGCGGAACCGCGGCCCGGCCCCACTGGAATGCCGCGCGAGCGGGCAAACTTGATGATGTCCCACACGATCAAAAAGTAGCCGGCGAACCCCATCGAGCAGATGACGGCCAGCTCTTCCTTCAACCGCACCTGGTAGGCGATCTCTGGGATGGAACTCGGCCGCTCCTTCAGGCGTGCTGTCAGGCCTTCCTTTGCCAATTGCTCCACGTAGGTTTCGCGGGTGAAACCTTCCGGGACTGTGAATTGGGGCAGGTACGTTTTGTTGAACGCCAGGTCGAGGCTACAGGCTTCCGCAATCTTGACGGTGTTCGAGACGGCCGTCGGCATTTCTTTGAACTCGGCCAGCGCCTGCTCCGTCGATTTGACGTAGAGCTGATCGGTATCGAATTTCATCCGGTTGGGGTCGTTGATCGTCTTCCCGGTCTGTAGGCAGAGCATCAGATCATGCGGGCGCGAATCTTCTTTTTTTAGGTAATGGCAATCGTTGGTGCCGGCGAGCGGGATGCCGAGCTTCTTATGAATCTCCAGGAGGCCATCGTTGGCGATGCGCTGGTGCTCCAAGCCGTTGGCCTGAAGTTCCAAATAGTAATTATCCTTGCCGAAGATCTCGCGATACTCGCCGGCTGCCTGCGTCGCGCCGGCCAAATCCTTCTGCCCGATCAGGTACGCGACTTCGCCACTGAGGCAGCCGGATAGACCAATGAGACCTTCATGATGCTCTTGCAAGATCAGCTTATCCATCCGAGGCTTATAATAGAATCCTTCAAGGTAGGCTTTGCTGACGAGCTTGATAAGGTTCTGGTATCCCTTGAGGTTTGTCGCGAGCAAAATCAGGTGGTAGTAGTCGTTGTGCGCGAGGTGCGAATTCTTTTCCAGGCGACTGCCCGGCGCCATATAGGCTTCGCACCCGATGATGGGTTTGACGCCCGCGTCTTTCGCTTTGCGGTAGAACTCCACCGCTCCGAACATGTTGCCGTGATCGGTCATCGCGACGGCGGGCTGGCCGAACGACTTCACCTGTTGCATCAGGGGGTCGATCTGATTGGCGCCGTCGAGCAGGCTGTATTGGGTATGGAGATGCAGATGAACGAATTGAGATGCCACGGCAGAGATTGTAGTGATGGGAAAAGTTGAAGTCAAACGGAGGGGGAGGGGAAGTGGGACGAGGTGTCTGGTCGGCCTTGCTCGCAGACCGCGCACATCGGATCTTCATGATATCTACATCAAGGGCCATGCTCGGCCGATGCGCGCAGTGGGCAACCAGACCCCTCGTCCACACTTTGAGATGGACGTCAGCAAGCTTGGTGGGAATATTGATTGTGCTCGCCCCAGGCGCGCAATGGGAGACCAAGCAGTCCGCCCTCTTGGAGAAAGTGAGCGAGATTGGAAGGACTATTAAATGAGGGGACACGGCAGTCGAAGATGAAGCGACCTGCCGCACATCCAGAGAGCAGAGGATAGGCCGCGCGGTGGGGGCAAGCCTACCAGGATTATGCCAGACATCCGTTGACAGGTTCCTTTCTCAAGATTAGCCTGTCGCCACCTGTCGATTGCGCTGACGATCCACACCACGGAGAGATGACTCCCCCATGGCCGAACAACCAGACGAGAAATTCAAGCTGCCGTGGACCGGCGTGGTGGCTTTGGCGCTGGCGGCGGTCAGTAGTTTTATCATCTATCAGAGTCCGCTCAAGACCTCGCGTCCGATCGACAAGGAAGGGGAGAAGACGGCGTTCGTGATGGAGGATCGTGTCCAGTCCCGCTTGTGGCAAGACCCCTTCGAGGCCGTGTCAACGCATCAGCTCAAGGAAATGTTCGCACCACACCCGCATGAAAATCGAACGCCCTCACATCATGCCTTTCAAGATCTGATCAAGGTGATCCAGCAAGCGGGCGCACCCGCGACGTTTCGTATTCTGCCGGTGTTTGTGGACGGCAGTCCCCATGCGAATGGTGTGGAATCCAGACTGAAGGACCGGTACGCCATAGGGTCGGCGTTGGGCGCGGCCGGCTACATGCCGGAATCCGGAGAATATATTCGGTATTTCAAATGGGATCGGCAATCAGAATCGCCATTGTTTGTTCCGCTTGAATGGTTTCTCCCGGAGTCGAGAACATCTGGCTCGCAAGACAGAAAACACGTGTTGGTGATGTGGCTTAAAGACCAGGATTTTAGTCCTCATCCGCTTGCGGCGCTTGAGGAGTTAGTGAATCACCTGAATTCCGCGCTAGGCAAGCACTCTGCCACATATCAGGTATTGGGCCCGCGCTCCTCCGGTACCCTGTCCTCCATGCTGAGCGAATTGAAACCGCGCCCTCCTGATCAGTCTGCGGCGGGCAAGTCTGTACCCCTCGCCAAGGCAGCGCCCCGGCAAGACTTCAATGCCTTGAAGGGCACGACATTCTATTCCTCCTGGGCAACAGCGGCCGATGCATTTTTGTTCGGCGACTGGCAAGAGGGGGTGAAGAGACCGGGAGTCGAACAGGCATTCGCTGAGCGCGAGATCTCATTGATCAGAACGATCGACACAGATACCGCACTGGCCGAGCAGCTGGTGGAGGAATTGAAGCGCCGCCGCATCGCCTTCTGCATTCCGCCGAAAGTGCCCAAGGATTGCCAGCCGCCTCACGTCGCTCTGATTTCGGAATGGGATACGCTCTATGGACGAGCGCTGCCGCGCACCTTTGTGGCCGTGGCGGAAAATATGAGCAAGAGCACAGATGGCAGAGTCGACAAACAGATCGACCATGACCTTCAAAAACTTCGCGCGGACACGTGGCCTCAGTGGGTGCACCACTATTCGTACCTGGCCGGTCTGGACGGAGAGTTGCCACCCAAAGGCGAAGGTAAAGAAACCGCCGGCACGCAGGGAAAGGGAAAACCGGGCGACACATTGTCGGGGGCTCCGGCAAGCGCAGAAGAAGCGCCGACCGGTCGTAGCCAGCTGGATTACGTCCGCCGTTTGGCAGAGACGCTGAAGCGGGAGGCCACAGAATTCCAAGCGATCGGTGTGTTGGGCAGCGACGTCTACGACAAGCTCATGATCCTGCAAGCGTTACGAAACGATTTTCCACACGCGATCTTTTTCACGACCGATCTGGATGCCAGGATGCTCCATTCCGGACAGACACAGTGGACGCGCAACCTGATTGTCGCGTCGCATTTCGGGCTGAACCTGCACCCGGATCTTCAAACACCGATTCCTCCCTTCCGCGACAGTTACCAGACCGCCTTGTTTTATTCAGCCCTGCAGGCCGTGCAGAATTTATTACCCCTCCCGCTGGAACATGAGGAGGTGCGGAACTCTGTGACCAACATCAGCTATTCCATCGCAGGCAGACCGAGGCTGTATGAAATTGGCCGGCATGGCGCGGTGGATCTGAGTCTCGACGAGCCAAGAGACATCCCGAGCATTCATGCACCGCGTCCCGATCTCGATCTCGCTACCGGGAAGCAGCGCCTGCCAGAAGCCGGCAAGATCGGATGGGCTGTTGCGGTGATGGGGGCGGTAATGCTCTGCGCCTTGCTGCTCAATAGCGAATTCTTGGAGCTGTTTCATGCACGTCGGCACAGGAACAAGCTGGTCTTCACGTTCGTCCTGGGACTCGTGATGGTCGGGTTACTGTTGTGGGCAATGTGCGATGGGGCGGCAGGCGAGCCGTTCAGTTTCACTCAAGGGGTCAGCGTCTGGCCGACGACCCTCATTCGATTCGTTGCGTTCGTGCTCTGTGTGGTGTTTCTGAGGTATGCGTCGATGCGGTTACGAGATAATGATCGTGCGTTGACCGAGAGATTCGGCCTTCAGCCCCCACAGAAAGACCCGGTTATTTCTCACCGCCTTCTAGGAATCCATTATTGGCGTCCTCATCCAGGGGAAGAAGTTTCTGCATCAGACCTCTGGCACGAATACCAAGTGCTCGGACGATGGAAGTATCGGTTGCTCCGCATCCTGCCACAAACGCTCTGTTATGGCCTCTTCGGAGTCTGCCTGATGCAGTTGTCCGATTTCCCCACAATGCCTTGTCGGGGTCCGGCTTGTTTCGAGATCAACTACCTCATTCTGTTGCTGAGTGTCCTTGGAATGACTCTGTTAATGTTCTATGTGGTGGATGCCACCAGACTCTGTCGACGCTTGATCAAAATCATGATTGCCACCAAGATCGTCTGGCCCGACGAGCTTCTGGCGCTGGAGGCGAGGAATCACGGCGTGGACAAGACCACCCTGAATGAATGGTTGAGCATCGAGCTGATTGCACAGCGCACGGCGGTTATCAGTTTCATGCTCTACTATCCATTCGTCATTCTGTTCCTCATGGGAGTGGCGCGCCACGCGTACTTTGACCGCTGGGATTTCCCTGTCAGCCTGATGGTCATTTTCGGCTTGAACGCGGCCTATGCCTTGGGGAACGCGGTCTACCTCCGCCGTTCGGCCGAAGAGGCCAAGCGCACGGCCGTGACCCAACTGAAGGCCCAATTAATTGGGTTGCCCGGCGAGTCCGTGAAAGGGAAACAGATTGAGCGAATGACCACCTTGATCGACCACAACCACGAAGGCGCGTTTCTTCCGTTCACGCAGCATCCTCTGTTCGGCGCCATCGCGCTGCCAACCGGGGGTACCGGTCTCGTGCTGTTGGTGGAGTACTTGGCCACAATCTTTTAAATGGTGGGTGGTAAGCCCGACTTCTTGATGAGGATGGGATACAGTCAGTGGGAGTCTCGCATGGCAGCATCAGCAACATCTATTGTTCAGCCAGGGATCGAGAAGGCCGATGCGTCGCTGTTGATCGTCGCCGTTGCGCCGTTCGATCGTGCCAAGGCGAGGAGCAGCGCAACCGCAGAGAGCACGGTCTGTACACGCTCTATGCGCACTACTTCAGGCAGCGATGGGCAAGTGCCGACATTCCGGAATATGATCTCGACACTGACGAGTTGGTGTACCGCAACCGGGCCGGCCAAGACGTGCGGCGAGAACTATTCGAAATCACAGCTGCTCCCCCTGCGATGCCTTGAAGGAACCTTCGCTGGCCGCGACCTGTGAACCATTTCAACTCCTGCATGCCCGAGGCCCGTACCTGCCGGTTCGAGGGTACGAGACCGTAGGTCCATGGAGCAGGGGACTCCACGCGACATGTTCCCATTTTTCGTGAGGCGCACTATTTGACAGAATTTCTCGTGAAAACGTACGCTGCGTCGGTCTCGAAGAATGGAGAGTGATGGCGTTCGGCGAACTCGAACTCAAACGGATTGAACACACCGTGGGCCGGCTCTGCCGCAGGCGCAGTCCGGCCCATCTCACACAGCAGCTACGGCTGGAGTATCGGGTGAACGGGCACGAGGTGATCATTGTCGAGCGCAGGCCTCGCTGGGACAACCCGGCCGAGTGGGGCGAAGCGCCCATCGCTAAGCTAAAGTTTGTCCGGACAGTCAAGCAGTGGCAACTCTATTGGCAGCGGGCCAACCTCAAATGGTACGGCTATGAGCCCTTCTTTTCGAGTTCCGATGTGGGAGATCTCGTTCGCGAAATAGATGCCGATCCACACGGCTGTTTCTTCGGGTAATGGATGCGCGGGCAAGGGGTCACTTCTGTCCCTGGACGTGAGAGGATCTTCATGCTGCTGACTCGCACGCACGACAGGAACACCGCAGCACCTTGTCCTATTCAGCACCAGGAATAAGACATGAAGATCGGTATGATTGATCACTCTAGCGAGAAACCGACCTCCCCAGGACCGGCATTTTTTTCGTACGGATTCCGACCGTTTTTTCTTGGGGCGGCGCTGTTTGCCGGCCTGGCGATACCTGCCTGGATCGTGATCCTGACCGGAACCGGGAACTCGGCCGTGCTCTCTGCCGCCCGGGATTGGCATGTGCATGAGATGATCTTCGGTTTTCTTCCAGCCGTGATCACCGGCTTCTTGCTCACGGCGATCCCCAACTGGACCGACCGACCGCCGATTCAAGACGCGCGTTGATGCGGTTGTTTGCCCTGTGGCTGGCGGGGCGTGTGGTCATGGTGATTCCACTGTCTACGCATTGGCTATCGGCTCTCATCGACGGCAGTTTCTTGATCATGGTGGCCGGATTGATCTGGCGAGAGCTCGCCGCCGGGGGAAGTTGGAACCAGGCCCCGGTGGCAGCCGTGATCAGCCTCTATGCCTGCGCGAATATCTTCTTCCATCTGCGGGTGGTGCATGGAGAGGAGATCGATCTTCCTGCGCGAATGGCGCTCGCCTTGATCATGGTTCTCCTCACGCTGCTCGGTGGACGTCTCATTCCAAATTTTACCAAAGAATTTCTGGACGGACAGGGAGAGACCCGGCAGCCCGCGCCCTTTTCGCGCTTCGATGCGTGGTCGATCATCCTCGTGGCCGTCGCTGCCGTTGCCTGGGCTGCGCAGCCGGTGAGCAGTACTTCAGGATGGCTGTTGGTGGCGGCCGGGCTTGCCAATGTAGGACGCCTGTTGCGTTGGTACGGCTGGCGCACATGGCGCGAGCCGCTGGTGTTGATCCTGCATTGGGGCTATGGCTGGCTGGCGCTGGCCATGCTGCTTTTGGGAGGTGCGATCCTCGGAATCGGTCTCGCGAAAGAAGATGCCGTGCATGCCCTGACAACCGGCGCCATTGGTGTCATGACGTTGGCGGTGATGACGCGCGCGAGCTTAGGCCACACGGGACGCGCTCGGCATGCGGACGTTGCCACCCTCTGGATTTACATCTTGGTGACCATCGGCGCAATACTGCGAGTGTTTGGTCCGAGCACGGGACTTGCGACGAATCTCCTGTTAGTTGCGGCTGCGGTAAACTGGAGCGGCGCCTATCTGTTATTCGCAATGGTCTATGGGCCCTACTTGCTGCGTCCGAACAGTGAGGCGTG
>JACCYV010000160.1 GCA_013696305.1 Nitrospira sp. | reverse complement strand
CTCTCCTTTGTGAAATGGAAGACCATGAAAATATGGGACGCGGCTGCCGCCCCGACGTATAAGCCGACTCGCATTACCAATAAGGCTTGTATCCATAATAGGTGTGGACCATTTCACCCCATGAGGTATCCGCCATATCCGGCCACTTGTCCTTATCGAAGCCAGGCGCGCTGTCCAGCTTTTCTCGCGGCACATTGAGGATGAATACGTCACCCTCTGGGCCGATGGTCAGCACTTCCCATGGCAGAGCGAACAATTTGTCCCCCATGCCGAGAAATCCGCCGAACGAAAGGACAGCATAAGCGATCCGCCCTTTCTCCAGGTCAATCATGAGTTCATTGATTTCTCCCAGATCTTCTCCCGCCGCATTTTGAACCGCCGTACCTTCAATGGTAGATGCCGGTAATAACTGCCGGCCAATGTGTGTCGCCATCCCCTCGCCTCCCTTCTGTAACATGGTATGGTATCCTCTGTCTGTCCTTAGGAACTCGTTTTTGATTTTTTGGCCTTTCCAATCTGTTTTCCGGACCGCGCCACCTTGCTGGAAAAATGTTCTCTCGCTTGAGTGACTTTTTCCGCCAGCGCAGACCAGTCAAGATCCGACTCCTCAACCTGCGGAAACATCTCGTCTTCTTCCTCTTTGATATGGTGCTTCACATTTTCTGCGAGCACGGTAAATTTGGCATCGAACCGCTCATCGTCCGGCGTCATCTTTTTGAGTTCAGCGATCAACAGATGCACGACATGATGTTCTTCAAACGCCTCAGCCAGAAGTTGTCCTTCATCCAGCACCGGTTCAAAAGCGGGATAGAGAACTTTTTCCTCCACATAGGCATGTTCCTGCAACGCCTTCAGCGCGGTCTCTACGATGTGCCGCTTTTGTTCACTCTCGGTGGCGCCCTCGAACTGCTCGAATAATTTCTTGACCTTTTGATGGTCCGCCCGTAGCGGGTCCAAGACCATCGCCGCCTCTATCTCCAACGTTCCCGTTTCATTCATAATTGTCTCCTTGCGTCACTTTGAGGGTGCCTTCTGGCCGAGCCCCGCTTCGTATTATTAGTCATACCGCTCGTTCATAACCTCGAACAGCTAGGAAGTACCCTAGCCTTGGACCTAATCTTGGGTAGTCAGGGGGTCGAATGACGACAAGTGTGATGACAGAAGGCGTCCCACGGCTCTGTCACGAACGTTCTGACAAGATTCCGGTGAAGGGACGAAAGGTTCAATGCCGGCGGTGGGGAATCAAGTTTCCACAGCTCCCGCCAGATGCATGGAGTCACTCAGGAGGGATCGAAGACTGCCGAACACCCGTCGATGGATCTAGAAAATGAATGAACGGCCGGAGCCGTAAGGACGACGATGAACAGGCGCGCGAGCGGATGGTCAGTCCAAACAACGGGTCAGTCCATCATAGAGCACGTCATCATCAGGAGCCGCGTTGGAGCAATGCCACAGGGCAATGATTCAATACCCGGCCCACCGGCAAGACCTGCCGCTCTCCCTGGGTCATCGTCTCGAGGTGCTCGCCCGTCAGAATATTAAGATAGACCGATCCTGTTTTCCAGGATGGAACCGTGAGCCACGTGTCCTGCCACACGTCTGCTTCCTGCACCCCATGGCCTGAGACGTTATTCAGGTTCGCCGTGAGACGCGGGACAATCGTCACCACCGCCTGGTCCTGATGCAGCCGCGCAAAGGCGCAGAGGTGCGCTCGATTGCGGCCTTCACAGTCGAGAGGCACATAATCCCCTTCCAGGTAGACGGGTGCATGCGCGCGCCGGTGACGCAGGCCGGTCTGGAGTATGTAGAGCTTAATCCGTCCATCCCTCCACGAATCCATCAGCCGGCGCACAAGGTCGATCCGATCGGCGGTGGCATGGTCGCCGGGTTGATCGAGTTCCTCCAGCATGCGCGCACGAAGGTCGAAGTCCACCGGGCGGCGGTTATCGGGATCGACAAGATTGAACTCCCACAATTCCGTCCCCTGGTAACAGTCAGGAATCCCCGGGGCTGTCAGCTTGAGTAAGAGCTGCGCCAAGGCATTGCGCATGCCGTACCCCGCGACCAGGTCCTGGAACGGGAGCATGTCGTCAAGAAACAGATTTCTGGTCGTGCGATCCAAAATCGATCGCACGAAGCCCCGCACCGCATTTTCATAGGCTTCATGGGGGTTGACCCAGCTTGTGTGCACCTTGGCTTCGCGAATGGCTTTAATCATGTACCCCTGTATCCGCTCGCCGAATGCCTCATACTCAGCATCATCCATCGCGCCGACCGGCCACACTCCCACGAGGGTTTGGTAGAGAAGATATTCCTCATTTCGATCCGGGGCGGGAGCCTCGTCGACGTTCGTGTAGAATCGCTTGTTGAATTTGGCCCACCGATTGATGGCAGTCCTCCATCGATCCGGGATTTCCGACAAGACATTGATTCTCGCTCGCACATCTTCCCCTCGTTTCGTGTCATGGGTTGACGTGGCCAGCAGCGAATGGGGCCAGTGTGCGCGCCGTTCGCGAATCCGTTTGTGAAACGCCTCGACCGACAGCCCATACTGCGCCGGTTCTCCACCCACTTCGTTCAGCGAGGTCAGTCGATTATAGATATAAAACGCCGTGTCTTCGATGCCCTTGGCCGTGACAGGACTCGTGGTTTGCTGAAACTTGGTCACGAATCGTAGCTGTTTCTCCTTGGTCAGATTCGTACGGTCGTCCAACTTTCGCAGGAGGAGATCGCGCACAAAGTCAAACACATGGCTGCTCAGTGCCGGATTACGCCGCTTAGCGCGGGCGACCGCCATGCTGATGTAGGTGTGATCGCGCTCCAGTACCTCTTTTTGACACGTCGTCACATAGGATCGGTACACGGGGAAACAGGCGATGATTTCCCCTATCGCGTGGGTGAGGCTGTTCAGGGTGAAATCCCGGTACTGCCTGTCCCGTTCAGACAACAGATTCAGCTGATGACCGAGCACATTGATCTCGCTGGACATGGAGGCTCGCATGATCAATTTTTTCGTCTGGTACACTAAGTCTTCGAACACGATGCGCTGGCCGACGAAGCGCGCATATAAGGCATCCATGGCGCGTTCCTGAACAGAATGCACGAACAAGCCATTGGCCAGATTGAGAAAGTCATAGCCGGTCGTGCCTGCGACCGGCCAGGTACGTGGAAGAGACTCCCCTTTACCCAGGATTTTTTCCACGACGATAAATAATGACGACGCCTCACCCTGCCTGTCCTGCGGAAGCTCTCGGGCCGCCCACTCCTGTAGTTGAATGAGATAATGCTCAGGGTCGTATAAGCCATCGACATGATCGATACGCAAGCCGGTCGCCACGCCCTCCTTGAGCAGGCGAAAAATCAGTTGGTGGGACTCTTGAAATACGCCGGCCTCCTCGGTTCGTATCGCGGCCAGTTCATTGATGTCAAAAAACCGCCGGTAATTGATTTCCTCCGAAGCCACGCGCCAGGAAGCCAAACGGTAACACTGCTCATTGAGAAGCGTATCTAATTGGTCGAAGCTGGCCGAGTCACCTTTCGTCCCGTTATACGCTGCCACATTCATTTGCAAGTGCTCCCGCATCGCCTCGCAGGCCGTCACCAATGCCGCCAGGCGTCGCCGGACAATGTCCTTCTCCCGGTAGCGCTCGGCCACTCTCTCCGGACCACGTTCGTTCCGGGAGGGCAGGTTTCGTAAAGCCGTCAGGATACTCTGTAACTCCAGGAGATGTTCGTTCCCCTCTCCCAGGATTGTTCCCAACTCGACGAGACGAAACGATAGAATCCCCGTCCAGGATTTCGGAGCGATCGGGAATTTGTGTTCGAAATAGCGGATGACAAAGCCACTCTCTTCATACATCAGGCGGATGTCCTGATTCTCCAGCACCGTCCCATATTGCTCGCCCAGAATCGGCAGGAGCACTTTGTCTTCCAGCTCACGTTTCAGCGGGGACCAATCGATATCGAACGCCGTGGCGTAGCGCGAACTAGGCCCGTGCTCCAGCACATCCCACCACCACCGGTTCTCGGTCGTCCCGATTCCCATGTGATTAGGGACCACGTCCACCAGGAGCCCTATCCCGCGCTGCTTGAGGGCCGCATTGAAGTCGTAGAACTCCTGCTCCGTTCCCAGCTCGGGGTTGAGCGCGCTGGGGTCCACGAGGTCATACCCGTGCATGCTGCCCGGTACAGCCTTCAACAAGGAAGATGTGTAGCAATCGGTGACCCCGAGCGCCTGCAGATAGGGCACGATACGGGTGGCGTCACGAAAGGTAAACGTGTGATTTAACTGGAGACGATAGGTAGCGACAGGAATACGCGGCATGGGATCTCACACCCGGGATGGTTATATCAGCAGGAAGAGGGTCGACTTTTCCCGGCATCATTGGGCACCATCGGCTTGGGAAGCACGACCAGGCCGGACTCGGTCCACTCCGCTTCAGGGCTGGGCTCCCCTTCCTGAGCGCCCAGCTCGACTCCCGCTAGGATCGTATTTTGCCGATCGACGACGACACGCTGCAACCTCGCTCCGGATCCGATGTGAGTATGATCGAAAATAACAGAATCTTCGATTTGCACGCCGGCCTCGACACGCACGTTGCGGCCGATGATACAACGCCGGATGTCCGCTTCAATGAGCTGGCTGCCCTCACCGATGAACGCGCGGTCGACATAACAATTCACGAGACTGGCCGGCGGACCACTGGAAGGATCCGTCCGGATCGGCCATTCCGGGTTCCGTAAATCACAAGGCGGCGTATCCCCTAACAGATCCATATTGGCCTGCCAGTAGGCCTGCAGGGTGCCCACATCCCGCCAATACCCCGGTTCCTCATGATACGCGGTGCCGGGGACCTCGTTGTCCTGAAAATTATAGGCCATCACGCGGTTCATCCGCAGCAGGCGCGGCAGAATGTCACGACCGAAGTCATGCGAACCGCCTGCCTTCACATCTTCTTCCAGGGCCTGAGTCAACACGTCGGTTCTGAACAGATAGTTCCCCATGGAGGCAAGCGCCCGTGACGGATCTCCCGGCATGGGTTTCGGGACGGCCGGCTTTTCCTCAAAACTGACCACCCTGCTGCTTCCGTCGGTCTCGACAATTCCGAATCCCTGGGCTGAAGATACTGGAACGGGGAGCGTCGCCACGGACACATCCGCCTCACAGTCCACGTGAAACCGCAGCATCTGACGGATATCCATCCGGTAAATATGATCGGCTCCGAAGACCGCCACGATGTCTGGTCCAAAGTCATAAATCAGATTCATATTCTGGAATACCGCGTCCGCCGTGCCTTCATACCATCCCGCGCCGGAATTCATCTGAGGAGGCACGACCGTGACGAACTGGCGCTCGCCATCGCCGATCCGCCAGGCCTTCCGGAGATGCTCAATTAAGGACTGTGCTCGATACTGGACCATGACATGCATGCCCATGATCCCGGAGTTATAAAAATTGCTCAGGACAAAATCGATGATTCGATAGGCCCCACCGAACGGTACCGCAGGCTTGCTACGGGACTGCGTGAGGGGCATAAGGCGGGACCCTTTTCCTCCCGCCAGAATCAGGGCCAGGACTTTGGGCGGGTTCGGACGCGCAGCTCTTCCTAAGCTGGTCCTCGTTAGCCGTGGCGGTCGATCGATCACATTACCTCAAGAATGGAATTGGTCGTGCCGAATTCATTCATCGCCCGCTTGGGATTGTCTGCGTCATCTTCCCATTGAGTGCCGTCGATCACGAATTTATACTGATAGGTCCCGGGGGCGAGCTGCAGCGTGCTGCGCCCTGTCTCGCTGTCCACCTGTTGTAAGGGATGCCGTTCCACGTTCCAGTCATTAAACTCGCCGACGAGCGACACGGCCTTGGCTTCAGACGCAACAACGGCCAATCCGATCGAGCGTACGGCCGCCTCTTGTGATGCTACTCCGCGCTTCGCGGACTGACCGGTGGCTCCCGTGGCACTGCCTCCCCCGTCTTTTACGCTTCGCTTTGGCATCCTTGTGCTCCCTTTCGTGTGGTCACGGGTGGTTCCTGAGATCCGCTTTTTTCTCTTGTACATCCTCTCTTGGATCGTCCCGTGGAGAGCCGGTCGTTCCCCTCTTCTGCTTCTCTTCCGCTGCCGAGGGATGTGCATCCACAGAGCGATGCCTCATCCTGACGTATCGATCGCTTGAATCCTTGAACTGCCTTTCCAACACCTTCCCCCAGTTGCGGAAGTTTTCACGCTCCATACACCACCAGAATGATGGTGAGGATGAGTGTGAGTCCAACCCAGCCAAACACGATTCTCCCGCCTACTTCACTCTTTCATCAGCTTAGGCCATTAGGCGCTGTCCCGCCGATATGATGAAAAGTCTGGGCATTAGACAGCCTCGACCTTACAAACATCCGGTCTTCCAGAGAACTGGCAAAATCCCTAGGAAGAGACGGCGATGTCAATGAGGGGGGTGAATCGGAAGCCGACCACATCAATGGCCGGCAGACATGTAGACCGCTACGGCATAAGGAGGAAGAAGCATCGCATGTCCCGATTCATGAATGTCGAGAGTCGGCGGAAACAGGCCTTCTCCCTCGCCCCCATAGACCACAGAATCTCCGCTCAGCTCCAACCTCCACGAGCCGGTCCGACGACATGTGAACGGCAGCGCGGCGGCGTTCAATCCAATCAATAACAAGGCCTCGGGCCCGTTTTCCATCCGGCGATGCACCACGAGCATAGGGCCATCCTTCTGGGACCACCAGACGTCATGGGTCGGGCCATTCGTACCGGCTCCCAGCACGGGGAACCGTTTTCGCAAATCCGTGAGGGCGCGGTACCACTGCAACAGGTGATCCGAGCGACCCTCTTTCGAGACCTCCGTATGAATCCGGCTCCGGTCGAAGGTGGACCGGGCGTAGGGATCCGGAATATCTTCTTCCCGCCATCCGAAATGGGCGAACTCTTCCCGCCGGCCTTTCCTGACCGCTTCGATAAGCCCCGGATCGCTGTGGTCGATGAAATAGAGGAAGGGCGCGCGCTCACCGTATTCCTCACCCATAAAGAGCAACGGAATGTTAGGAGACAGCAGGACGAGGGCGGCGGCGGCCTTCAAGGCCCCCAGTGAAACCTGCGTGCTCAGCCGCTCGCCGTCGGCCCGATTTCCCACCTGGTCATGGTTCTGCGAAAAGACGATGAACTGCGCCGGCATGATCAGCTCCGACGATGACCGTGAAGGCGACGGCGAAACTCGGAGTAGCGTCCCGTATACACAAACCCATGCCGGATAGCCTGGACAAGGTCGGCCATGCCGGTGAAATCCCGGTAATAGCCTTGACTCTCCTTGGTCAACACCACACGGAGGGCATGGTGAAAGTCATCGTTCCATTGGGCATCGCAGCCATGCCCCGCGAATGCCGCAGGCTTGATGACGCGTGTGTCATTGAGATCACTTTCTGCGATCACCTGCACAGGGCGACGTAATCGTTCCGCCTCGCCACGCACGGCTTTCGTCAGTTCCTGCAACACATGCCTGGCACTGAAGTCAAAGATGCCGTGAATGGCATCCAGCCGTAGCGCATCGATGTGATATTCGCGGATCCAATAGAGCGCGTTGCTGATGAAATATCGACGGACCGGATCGCTATC
>JACCYV010000154.1 GCA_013696305.1 Nitrospira sp. | reverse complement strand
TCCAGGGCGCGACATCGGCCAACTCCTACCGTAGCGGGTACTGGAATCCCTTCCGGATGGACGCCTGGAGTTTCAGCCAAGGCGCTGGGGGTGGACAAGGTTGGATGCTCCACATGTCCGGTTTGGCCATTCGTTATGTCTCGGATGAAGAAATGCGTGCCGCTCAGAAGCATGCACCCGGCGCTCCCTAGCCCATTCAGTCTCACCCCTAATGCCATGAAGTTCCTGAAGTCATTTCACGAGATGACTCTTCACGGGTGTAGGCAATTTTCCTCCGGCTTCGTAACGGTCATTCTGTCGTGCCTCGGTGAGTACAGGCGTTCGTGTGAGGCAGTGACTCGGTCATGCCTTGAGCATTCTCTACTGTTCGTCTCAAACCTCAGCAGGTTCGCGCTGCTCATCCGGAATCGGATCCATTCTACGTGAGACACACGAAATCTTGAACACGATGTACCCCGTGTGACGTAAAATTAGTTGCACTCTTCCAAATGAAATGCTGCGCCCACGGCACCGGTGACGTCAAAGCGAATTGCGGAGATTCCTTTCCGATAGCTCGTCTAATAAAATATCGGAATGAGTGGGGGATCCTCGCACGTCGTGCGGGGTTCGGTATGATATGGTGTTTTTAGATGAATCGTGTTTGAGGCACACTGTCTCACGAGAGACAGTGTGCCTCCGGAAGGTTTGAGGATGGATGGATATCAATGTCAGCGCTGAACCATGACCAGGAGCGCTCGGTCGTGCTTCCTCACGTCCAAATTAGACCTGCCAAAGGCTGGCTGGATTTGGATTTGTCGAGCCTATGGCACTATCGAGAATTGATTTTTATTCTGGTCTGGCGGGATGTGACCGTGCGGTACAAGCAGACGCTGCTCGGCGTCGCGTGGGCCATGTTTCAGCCGATCGCGACCATGCTGATCTTTACCGTGGTCTTCAGTGTGATGGGGAAGATTCCTTCGGATGGGTTTCCCTATCCGGTGTTCCTGTATGCGGGCTTATTACCGTGGTTTTATGTGTCGCAAGCGTTAAGCCGGGGCGGGACCAGCTTGGTCGGAGATGCGCCGCTCATCAATAAAATCTATTTCCCTCGACTCATTCTCCCCCTGTCTGCAACGATTGCTCCGTTGGTTGATCTCCTGCTCGCGTTCGTCGCGTTTGTAGGCCTGATGGCGTGGTTCGAAGTCATGCCGACGTGGCGCATTCTTTTGTTACCGCTGTTCGCCGGCTTGACTGTTATAGCTACCTTGGCGGGGGCGCTCTGGATCTCGGCGCTGTACGTCAGGTATCGAGATGTGGGGCATATCCTACCCATGTTCATCCAGTTAGGGATGTTTGTGTCGCCCATTCTCTATCCCGTGAGCAAGGTGCCGGAGTCGTGGCGGGCGCTCTACGCCTTGAACCCGGTCGTGAGCGTCGTCGAGGGATTTCGGTGGGCCCTCATTCCCGGGTTTCAGGTCGATTTTTCGATATTCATTCCGAGCTTGGCGATTGTGTTCGTGGTCCTCCTCGGTGGCTTGATCTATTTTCGTTCTATGGAACGCACCTTTGCGGATGTGATTTGAATGGGCCATGTGGCGATTAGAGCAGATCATCTGTCGAAACGGTACCAGCTGGGCGTGGGGGCTGTTCAGCATAATACCCTTCGCGATCACCTGATGCATGGCTTGAGAATCCTCACGCGAAAGAAAACCAAGGTAAATTCGGACACATTGTTCTGGGCGTTGAAGGATGTCTCGTTCGAGGTCAAGCCGGGTGAGGTGCTGGGCATCATCGGCCACAACGGCGCAGGGAAGAGCATCTTGCTCAAGATTTTGTCCCGCATTACTCAGCCGACGACCGGGACCGCGGATATCTACGGACGCGTGAGCTCACTGCTTGAGGTGGGCACGGGGTTTCATTCCGAATTGACAGGCCGAGAAAACATTTTTCTGAATGCGGCGATGCTGGGCATGCGCCGGCAAGAGGTCCGGCGAAAGTTCGACGAGATTGTGGCCTTTTCAGGGGTGGAAGACTTCATTGACACGCCGGTCAAACGGTATTCGAGCGGCATGTATGTCCGGCTCGCATTTGCCGTGGCCGCTCATCTCGAACCGGAGATTTTGATCGTGGACGAGGTCCTGGCCGTGGGTGACGCCAGTTTCCAGCAAAAGTGCTTAGGGAAAATGGAAGAGGTTGGTCGAAGCGGGCGGACCGTGCTCATTGTCAGTCACAATATGACCGTGATCGAAGGGCTCTGTGAACGGGCCATTCTGCTCGAAAAGGGGCGAGTGGCGAAGGTCGGCAAGACTCGAGAGGTGGTCGACGGCTATGCCGATGCGATCCGGATTCAATCTGGAACGGCGATTGAGGCGCGCCGGGACCGGGTCGGTGTAGGAGACATTCTACTCACTCGGATTGAGGTGCTCGATAGTAACCGGCATCCTGTCTCGGCCGCGATTACCGGCCGGGATGTCATTATCCGCATGCACTACCGGTGCGCGGAAGCCAAAGAATTTTTGAACTGCCGCGCCAGCATTTCAGTAAATGGACATAAGGGACAAGATCTGTTCGTGCTCTCGACTGATATCGTGGATCCCACGCCGTTGACCTTGCGGGGTGAAGGCTATGTCGATTTTATCCTGCCTGAATTGCCGTTAACCGGCGGGGCATACTTTTTTCAATCCTATATTGAATCCAATGGACATGCCCAGGATTGGATTAGAAATGTCGCGCCATTTACGGTGCTCGACGCCGACTTCTACGGCACGGGCAACTTGTGCCCCCCAGGATGGGAAGGCTATGGCGTCCTGCTGCACTATCGCTGGGAGTCTTCTGAAAGGCTTCCAGGTGTCACTGTGGGTTCCCGGACGTAGATGGTCCGACCTTTCTCCGCGACAGGTTCAATCCGTCGATCCAGTGTGACTCCCACCAGGACACGCTACTGTCGATAATCATTAATCGCTCCGTAACGAACGGAGAGTGCGTTACGATTCGGCATCACGCTGCCGGGCGACAATCGACTGAGGCGTACGCATGGGTTTCGGGTTCGATGACGGCCGACAGGCCCAGCTTGAACTGGCCGGATTGAAGCGCACGCTGGACTGGACGAACATCCAACGCGAACAACTATTGGATCGCCTGGATCTTCTGCGTCTGGACAATCAACGTCTGCAAGAACGTGTGGATGATCTGGAGCGCCGATTGGCGGAATTCAAGCAGCAACAACCGCTGTTTTGAAGCCGATCGACGCCTGCCCTCCCAGGCAGTTGTCTCTTCACACTTCGTGTCTCCCACATCATCGGCATGGTACAGTAGCCTGCTCGTCGCCACCGTCGGCCGGTCGCGCCACGACGAAAGGTGCCCGGACATC
>JACCYV010000114.1 GCA_013696305.1 Nitrospira sp. | reverse complement strand
CGAATTCTTTTAACGGAATCTTGGCATAAATAACCCTCGAAGGAACCGTTACATTCTGCTCTTCAGCCACCATGAGGACTGCACTTACTTGCGGTGGAGGATGCTTGGCATCATCGGCATTGCCCACAAGCAGGCGTTTAGTAATCATGTGCATCGTCTCGCTAGTATAGGGAGCGTTAGGTGCCGGTCAAGGAAATCCGGGGATCCAGATCCAGCGGTTGAAGATTGTGCGACGCGATGCGTATACTCAGTGAATCTATCCGGAGAAACTGATGGCTGTCACATCGCTTGAGGAAGTAGAGAAAAGACTGCCGAGTGTATGCTGCGCAATTTGCAAGACGAATACGTTCGGTGTCGACCGACGAACCTTGCAGGCCGATGGAGAATGCCGCGGCGTCTGCCTAAAGTGCAGATATAATTTCCCGATTTATACTGACATGGATTTTTATCTACGGACCCAACCGGATATTCCCTATCGCCTGAAAGAAATTTCGTGTCCAAGTTGTCAGCATCGAGGCGTCACCCTTGATTTCCGCATTACCATGTCTGTCCGCGAATCGGTTTATTTCGTCACCTGCACTTCCTGTAAAGCACAGTATCCTGAACGCTCCTCATTGGAAGCATTCGAGTGATGCTTTTCAACCTGCATGTCATGTATATTGGTCTTAATCATGAGTGATACACCCACTCCGAAGGCCCCGCAGCCGACTAGTCCACCCGCTGAGGCCAAGCCCCGCAAGGAAATCCCCATGGTTTCCGTACCCAATGACCGTGACATGATGGCAGACGAAATGGCCGAACTCTTCGATGAGGACCGGGTCACGCATCAACACGGCAGTTCCGAACCGGAAGCAGATTAGAGCTTCATGCAGGGCGAACAATTTCCACTGTTCCTGACGAGTGAATTCGACCAACCATCGCACACCTGCCCTTTCGCTCCTTTCTGACAATCTCACTGACACGAATGATCGCCCCGCGATGCCAGTCATCGAATGGAGCATTCAAGATCGACCGTTCCTTGTCCTGACGCCCAATCTCTGATCTTCCCGTCTCGTCACACAACCAGACCCGTTTCTCACCCTTCATAACACGCAGCTCACTGACCACTCTATGATAGTCCTCGTTCCGAGACACCAGGGTTCTCCCATCTTTGCGCAGGATCACATACGAAAATTTGAGCGCATCTTTAATAAACCCCACTTCTCGATCGACTTGAGCAATCGATGCGGGAATCTCCCACGTTCGCTCCTCATGGCACCAGTCATCCGGCTTGATCAGTGCAGGGCACGGTGCGTCATGAAGGCAAGGGCTATAAACGGAACAATGATGCCCCCCTACAAGCTTGTCCCGTATGTGATGCAAGGCTCGCGAGGCAGAGCGCAGGGCCGGCTCAATGAGCATTAAGCTCCCCCCGGGGGTCATACATTTCAATACGCCCTCCACCAGCGTCGTTCTCTGACCGATAGGATCCGAACTTCCAATGTATAACTCCGAAAGAAGATTCTGGACGATAATAAGATCGTAACCCTTCTCCCTGCCAACTGTACGAATGAGTGACGGAAGGGAACGTTCCAGATTGTGTTTGACAGTCTGCAGTGGTGGACCCGCTTGATCTTTATTTTCACTGGTGTATGTCTGCCAAAGCTTGGCGCAGAGCCTCAATGCCTGCGGTGAATGATCCACGACCGTCATGCGAAGCGATGAGGGAGTCGGCATGGAGGCGGAACGGCACCAATCCACCATCGCAAGCGCGCCGGTTCCAGGACCGCCACCTAAATCTAATACTCGGAATTCCTCGCGAGGAATTGTAGAAAACACCGGCTGTAGCTCGTCCAATAACAGCTGTACTTTTGAAAGGTTGACGGGCAAGTAGTAGGATAGGTAGCTAGCGCGCAGGAGAGGGTCCTCGAGGTAGGCAGAGCTGGTATTACGACCACCCCGTATAAACAACTCTGAGAGTCTGGACACTCCGGTTGCTATTGATTGAGGAACCCCCTGATGGGACACGGAAGTATGAACCTTGGCCATCGTTGCCAGAGTGTTCAATACGGCTGGTGACAATTGATGCATAGACACCTTGTTCCTCTCTGTTGACCCTCAAAAGCACGCTGCTGTATCCTGCTCAGCGAGAGGAGCATTTCATATGACTGATCCTATCTTGCAGGCTTATCGAGAAGTGGAGATGGCCATGGAACGATACACCATGGTCCTGGAAGAACATGTTACGATACTCCAAGCCGCACAACCCGTTGATGCGGATCGTTTGGAACGTATGACCTATGGGGCCAAGGCCATGCGTGATAGTAGCCTGATCTATCTGTCGTACGCCAAATATATTGCCAGCGGAATGCCGGAAAGCCCCGACATGGTTGAAGAAGATCTCCAAGGCTAACGCTTGCGTCTTTCGCATAAATGCACAGAGCCCGTTCGGCGTACCGAACGGGCTCTGGTATCTTCTCCCTCAAACCGCTCTTCTTTGCTCAAATGCTGCGCAAGAAATGCCCCATAGCCTCATGGTCAGCCGCAGACGCACCCATGACTTGAGACATCGCCACATTCGTCGACTTTTTCCCAGTCAAACCAGACTCGACTTCGTCCACAATCAATTCGACCGGCATCGATTGACCACCATAAACCCGCGGACCACCTATAATTTTTGCATTCGAGAAACCATAGATGGCCGTCGCCACCTCTTTCGCTAACCATCCCACGTAATTGAACTCGGGAACAACAATTAACTTGGCTTTCCCGCACAACTTGCGCAGTTCCTGGGTTGGGAATGGACGGAGTGATCGGATCTTGATCAGGCCAATCTTGATGCCCTTCTCTGCGCAAATACGCACGGCTTCACGTGACTGAGCCGCCGCGCTACCGGAAGCAATGATGACTGCTTCGGCGTCGTCCACATTCTCAGCCGTAAGCAAACCGCCCATGTACTGATTAATATATTTTCGAGAACGTTCTACGGCGGCCCACACTTCTTGCTGCCATACCGCATGAATATTGTAGGCCATAAAATTCGACTTCTGAACCGGCGCATCCCGCGACAGTCTGGCAGGAGGATTTTCAGCGTCTAGAACTGGCACAGCACCTCGCCATGGCTCTCGCGGAGGAAGCTTCATTCCACGATCTTGCATACGCACATAACCTCTGGCATGCGTGACAAAGAACCCGTCACAACACACACCGACAGGGAGTGTGACATCATTCTTTTCGCTGATAACGAATCCCGCCATCGTGAAGTCATACATATCCTGTTGATTTTCGGCATGAAACACCACCATGCCGCAATTGATCAAATAGGAGACTTCGATATTGTCTGGCTGAATCGCCAGCGGCGCATTCACAACTCGACAGGTGAACATAGCCACGACGGGCAGCCGATGTCCGGGCCAAGAAGCAATTCCTTCCAGCCCTCTGAGTGTCCCCGGACCTGCCGTCGCGGTATAGCACCGGACACCAGCTCGCGACCCTCCGGCAATGGCCGCCATCACACCGACTTCTTCCTCCCCGCGGTAATATTCTTTAACATAGCCCTCCCCATAGAGGACTCCGACCAATTGCATGGTTTCGCTTTGGGGCGTGATAGGGTATGCAATGGCCAGATCGACATTAGACCGGCGGATAGCTTCTTTCGCCGCCTCACTGCCCGTAATGAATTCTTTGGTCCGAGGAGCTTCCAGAAACAAGTATTCCGGCGTCACAACCTTCTGTCGCTTCGCGTCCGCGTGCGGATCCTTCTTGCCTTCGACCTTTGGAGCCGACACACTGGTAATGGGGTCGCCTTGGGGATTTGTCTTCTGTTGGGGTTCCAATGCTTCGCTCATCGTTGCACCTCTTGACTATATCGCTTTAGCCTAAAACTAGCCTTCTCGCTTCATCTGATCAGCTGAATGGCCAAACGTGGCTGCGCTGCCTACGCCGGCAGCCGAGGGCATAAAGGTCATTGGGTTTGTATGCGTCTTTCCATTGTGTACCTTGGACTGAGTTCCGGTAAATCGGACATTCTCGCCATTATCCGGCAGTTTAATGCTCATCTCTTCACGAACCTTCCTGAAGATTTGCGCAGTCTTCTTCAACTTCAGAGTGTCGGAATCGCGAATGGTCAACATGGCGTCTTCGTGCCCTTGCTCAGCGCAAATGGCCATGGTGCAACAGTTCGTCCCTGCGCGAATCATTTTGAGGGTAAGATTGGCGTAGTGGCAGTGAACACCGATGAAAATGCAAGCTTCAATCTTATTGCCCCAAATCGTGAGATTGGGATGATTTGGATTAATGACCTCTTCAGGATCGATTTTCGGGTACTTAGGGCGATAATCCGGCATGGGAATGATCATCACCTCAGGGATCTGAGCAGCAATTTCCAACACCGCTTTCGCCTTCTCCACGGCATGATCATTCCATGCCCACAACACGAGAGGCCCGGGAAAGATTGTGGCATTCGGGCTTGTGAGCATTTTCCGAGCCATCTCTTCAATCACTGTATCTTCGTTGGGCTCCAGAAGTCCGTAATAAAGCCCCTGCCCTGGATCGGGCAGTGCCACTCCCAATTGAGCTGCTGACGGTGGATGGAACCCCGCCGGGCCCGGCACGATAATGCGCTCTCTCGTATCTTGTGTCGTTCCCACGCCCACTCCCCTTTCTTACGCTCACCCGCCTGCTGGGCTTGCCAAGACCGCTATCGTACTCTTGTCGCTATAGGTGATGTTATCGGTCAATGCGGCCATGGGCAATTGATCGATCATGATCATCTTAATGGCATTGTTTTTCGCCATATTGTCGCAGACCCAGACACATTGTGCGCAGCCTTTGCAGCGATCCACGGCCACGTATGCGGACCCGTACTTGAAGCCCTTCTCTTTCCCCATTTCCTCGCTATACTGAATAGTATTAGCTTCGGGACAATATTGAGTACAGAGCTTGCAACTCTTTGAAGCACAAATTTCCACATCGATATGGGCTACCAAATACATGGGAACTCCTTCGTCCTAATCCTGACTAAACTTCCACCGTCGCCGAGACTTCTGACCGTTTTACCGACGGCGCAGCCCAGCTATGATCGACCGCATAATTCCAGCCGGCTCGAATCACCGCCACATTTTTATCGATTAACTCCTGCTTCTTCTTAAATTTTCTCTCGACGACGCTATCCAAAGCCGCTGTTCCTCCAGATACGACGAATCCTTTACCCAGGAACCGATCCTTTACCGACTGCTCCAGCGCCTCGACCGAAGTCAGGCCCGTGATCGCTCCGATGCAACCCATCAAGGCCATGTTCGTCGCAAGATCCATCCCTGCCACTTCAAGCGAAAGTTTTGTAGCGGGGAAATAGTACAGTCGGGCGCGGCGCTCTTCCAGTTCACGCGCTTGATCCCTATGAAGGTTCATCGGACCATCATTGTTGATCAATGCAATCCCATCTTCCTTCAATCCAAAATAGAACGGCATCGTGTAGGACTTACCGTGCGTGATCACCTGGGGGTGAAAAATGATGATGATGTGCGGAAAGGTAATCTCTCCGATCTCATAGATCGGCTCGTCTGATACCCGCACGTAACTTTCCACCGGCGCCATACGTTTTTCCGACCCATAAAATGGAACGATCGTACTTTCTCCACCAGCATGAATGACCGCCGTACTGAGGATGTGTGAGCCGGTCACGACGCCCTGACCACCCACCCCTGCCATACGAATATTGAACCGTGTCGCCATACTCAATCCTCCTTGAACGTTACTCAGGCCTTTGAAAGACCGGGAGCAGCCGGCTTCGGAAGAAATTCCTTGTAGCCATACCGCTCAGTGAGAAATTGCTTCGCTTCGTCGGTAATGTATTCGGAGAACTGGTAGCGATCGTTTTCAACGTTTTTGGCGTCTTCCATAACCTTGTCGGTTGGAATGGCATACTCAATATTGCACGACGTATAGGCCTGGATATAGGTTGATCCCACTTCTCTGGCGATCAACACGGCCTTCTTGATGACGCTCTCAACACGGCGAGGATTGTTCGGCACAACCGTCGCCACATACGCACAGCCGGCCACTTTCGCCATCTGCAGCATGTCCATCTTCTCAAACTTCTTCCCCAATGGAGCCATCTTGAGCACGGCGCCGCGATTCGTCATCCCGCTTTCCTGCCCGCCGGTGTTCCCGTACACTTCATTGTCCAGCATGATCGTCGTGAATCGCTCCTTGCGGAACCAAGAGTGGAGCACTTGCTGAAATCCGATATCCGCTGTGCCGCCATCGCCGGCCATCACGACGACATCTTTCGGTTTATCGCCGAAGCGGAGACGTAGCCCACGGGACAACCCGCTCGCCACGCCGTTCTGGTCACCATAGTTGCCGTACACAAATGGAATAGCCGCTTGCGAAATCGCCAACCGTCCGCAGCCGGCAGTTCCGACGGTAATAGTATCTTCGGGATTAGGGAACGCAATCATGGCGAGCCGGATAAAGAGTGTCATCGCACAGCCGGCGCACATAGGATGCTCTTCGAGGATTTCCTTGAACGATCCCATCTGCGAGACCGACATCTTTTTGCCGAAAGGACCATGCTCAACCATGTCCCTGTATTCTTTGGGCATAAACTTTTCAAAGCCGCTTGAAAACTTGACGTAATCAAGGCTCATAAGACTCCCTCCTTTTATTCGCTGGTGATTTCCTCTTAGCCGATGAGGCAGCCAGAAGAAAATATCAGGTGCAGACTAAGACGATGCTAAGACGATGCGACTGAACTGAAAAGTAATCTAAATTCATGCATGGAAAGGAATGTCGGCTCTCTTCTAGGTTTCTCCGCCCGCGGAGTGTAGCAAAGGGCGGAAAAACCTGTCAATCGTAAGGCATCACAGCAGAAACAGAAGGGGCAGTCATGCCAAGATAATCGTCAGTCTATAGTGTCCAGAATAGCATTGCAACTTTGCAGAAGGCCCACGCGAGACGAAAGAAGGCCTAGCAGATGCGACAGCGCTAGGCCCTTGGCACTAAATGCTCTAAAACGTAAGTTTTCCTTTTGCCGTAAGTGAGAAGATGTAGTCTATTAAGTTGCAGTTCGCCTGAGAAGGCGGTACATATTCTCTCTTAATACCTTTTCAGTTTAACTGTGCTTATGATTATTCGAGTCCTCGTGCCAGGAGAAGATCACGACGAGCAACATGTCGGAGGGGTGCATAAGCGGCCACCGATCCCTGATGGCTCGCTAAAGGCCGAATGCCCAAAATTCATGAGTCACGGCCCCTGCGGAGGGGTCCGCAAAGGCGGATTCTGCGAGGTCTATCCAGAAATGACCTGCCCGTGGGTCACCCTGTATTACAAGCTCAATGAACTTGGGCAGCTGGAATGGATGAAACAAGTCTAATCAAGTGATGATGCATGCGAGGGTGAAGGGTGAAGGGCACGGGAAAAGAAAGAGGAGAAAAGGGCGGAGCAACAACCAAGCTAGGCTATAACGAGCCCCATGCCAAGAGCGGAATTTCTACTCCACTACCAGACATCGAAACGTTCCCTAACCAATTCAAACGGTACGAGATTACGATCGTTATTCCTGAATATACGGCAATTTGCCCCAAGACCAACCTGCCGGACTTCGGCATCATCACTCTCCACTATATGCCTGACAAGCACTGCCTAGAACTCAAGGCGCTCAAGATGTATATCCACGCCTATAGGAACGTAGGCATCTTTTACGAGAATGCGGTGAATCGTATTCTGCAGGATATTGTGCAGGCCTGCCACCCGATCTGGGCTCGCGTCACAGGCGACTTTACCGCGCGTGGCGGATTATCGAGCAAAGTTGAGGCACGTTACCGCTAGTTGCCCCGACCCTGGGAGAGTGCATCGACAACAAGCCATCACCTGGCTCGGCGGTATGGCGTGCGGTTTCTGATTCGCATCTGTCCCCCGCTACCACAGCCACTCCAAGATCTTGCATAGCCAAAGTTCGCCCTAAATTTTATCCGCCAGCCTCATCATGAGTGGATGTGGCGCAAGACAACCGCTCTGCCTCTCACCGAGTAGGTTCGCTCACATCGGTAAGCAATATTCCATATTGCGAATCAAGCGGGTATCGCGCGCCATATACTTGGTGGTGTGAGCCCTCAACCGCGTGTTCCGTCCTGACTTTATGGGTATAGCCCGTCGGGCCGGCCTTAGCCTTGTCAGAACCTAATCTTACCTAGATGAGCCTGGAAGAGCGCCTCAACCTAGCGGTTACATCGGTCGCCAAAAAACACAGTCGATGCCTGAAGGGGCGGTTGAAGACATTCGTCGATCGTGCGTTCCTTCGATCTCGAATCCTGCGGATGGTTTCAGAATTTCAAGCGGTGAAAGACCGTGCCTTTTCAGAGACAGACAGGTCCACTCTTCCCCTCGCCGAAGCCACACCACCTGTATGCCGAGGGCATCATGAATGGCGAGGGTAAAGGCCTGATAGACCCTGTCCGATAAGGAAACATACCCTCTCGCTGTGGGACAGCAATCACTTTGTCTAGAGCACACGTGAGCCCCGAGCAAACATCTCCCTCCACGCAGCAGCCTCGATCGATCAGAATTCGGCTGGGCCTCCTTGTCGGCGCCGCAGTCCTGGCCACAGGGACATTTACTCTCGTGGTGAACGATACGGTAACCACAGTGCAGATTCATGGGCCCCTCTATGCTCAAATTGCTGACAGTAAAGATCTCGTTGTCGATACGCTTCCCCCTCCCCTGTACATCGTTGAATCCTATCTCGCCACGTTGGAGCTGCTAGTGGCCCCCCCTTCCCAACGGGTAGTTCTGATCGAACGATTCCAGCGACTCCAGCGAGAGTTCACCTCGAAAGAGGCCGAATGGCAGACACGCCTTCCGACAGGACCGCTCCGCGACAAACTGCTCGACGCATCGGGTGCCTGGGCAAGGGAATTCTACGATTTATGGAATCGCGAATTTCTGCCGGCAGCGGAACGGGGGGATACCGAAACCATGAGCAGCTTGGTCTCGGGTCCGCTTACGAGCCACTTTGAACAGCATCGTCGGGAGATTCTCGAACTGGTGGCACTCGCAGACGCCCAGCGTCGGCACATCGAACAGGCTGCCACGTCGGTCCTTCAACAACGAACCTACCTGCTTGGGATATTCGGACTCGGCCTACTCGGCACTATTTTCATTATTGGATGGCTCATCAACCGCCATATAAGCGAACCGCTCACGCGTGGGCTTCGCGACAGCGAAGAGCGAACCAGATCCATTGTGGACCATGCCTTAGATGCCGTCGTCGTCATGGACGACCATGGTCGAATTACCGACTGGAACCCTCAGGCCGAACAGATATTCGGATGGACACGACAGGCCATTCTTGGCCACAAACTCTCGGAGACCATCGTCCCACAACCCTATCGCGACGCGCACGATAGAGGGCTGCAGCACTATCTGGCGACGGGGCAAGGCAAAGCCATTGGAAAACGTCTGGAGATTACGGCCCTGCGCCGAGATGGAACTGAATTTCCGATCGAACTCGCCATCACGCCGCTCAGGTTGACATCAGGCATCACCTTCAGTGGATTCATCAGGGATATCTCGGACAGAAAACGCGCGGAGACCGAGTTCCGCACTGCCAAAGAAACCGCGGAAGCCGCGACCATCGCGAAGAGTCAATTCCTGGCGAACATGAGCCACGAAATCCGTACTCCCATGAATGGCGTGCTCGGGATGGCAGAGCTTCTCCTGTCGACAGGCCTCACGCCCAAGCAGCAGTCGTTGGCCCAAACCGTCCATCGTTCAGGGACTGCATTGCTTGACATCATCAATGACATCCTCGATTTTTCAAAAATCGAGGTCGGCAAGCTGGAACTGGAGCAGATTGAATTCAGCCTGCGCCAAACGTTCGAAGAAGCTGTCGAACTCCTGGCGGAACCCGCGGCACGAAAACACTTGGAGTTGACCTGCTATATTCCGGTTGACATTCCGGATCGTCTTCGGGGAGATCCCGTTCGGCTGCGCCAAATTGTCCTCAATCTCATCAGCAACGCAATCAAGTTCACGTCGCAAGGCGAGGTGGCCGTGGCGCTCACACTTGTGTCACAGGCGCCGTTCACGGTCACTCTCAAGTGCACCGTCAATGACACCGGAATCGGCATTGCCCCATCGGCCCAGGAGCGGCTTTTCGAGGCCTTCTCGCAAGCAGATGGGAGCACCACCCGCCGATTCGGAGGCACAGGACTGGGGTTGGCGATCGTCAAACAATTGGCACATCTCATGAGTGGTGAAGTCGGCGTGACCAGTTCGCCCGAACAAGGATCGACCTTCTGGTTTACAGTGACGCTCGGGAAAGGACCGGATCCTTCACCGCCGTTCTCGGAAAGTCAGGATCTGAGCGGCGCACACATCCTGGTTGTCGACGATCACCCCACCAATTGCCAGATTCTTGACGGGCATCTGAGACGATGGGGAGCGACGGTCACGATCGCAGATTCGGGCGCGACAGCCTTGACTCAATTGAGACAGGCCGTGCAGCAGGGAACACCGGTGGATATGGCCCTGCTGGATCTTCACATGCCCGGCATGAGCGGGTTTGCATTAGCCGACGCCATCATGCGCGATCCAGCCCTCCGACGCATGACACTCATCGCCCTCAGCTCGGTGGATCAGTTGCCAGAAGAAACAGAGGCTCAAAACGGGTTGTTCAGTACCTGGTTGCGAAAACCAATTCGACAAGCTCTTTTAAAGGACTGTCTCACTCACATTCGCACGGGCAGATCCCTGACAGCAGCCCCGGCGGACGCCCACGGCCAGCATATGGCTATTCCTCTCCAGAAACACATCTTGTTAACTGAGGATAACCCCATTAATCGCGAGGTGACGCTCGGAATGGCCGATCTCCTTGGATGCACTGTCAGTGTCGCTCACAATGGTCGAGAGGCTGTAGACGCCGCCTCGCAGACTTCTTTCGATCTTATCCTCATGGACTGTCAAATGCCGGAGATGGATGGATTTACAGCGACGGCTGCCATTCGCCTTCAGGAAAACAAGTCCCCAGGCCGGCGGGTGGTGCCGATCATTGCCCTAACTGCCAATGCGATGGAAAACGATCGCGCACGCTGCCTCGCCGCTGGAATGAACGACTACCTCGCTAAGCCCTTTACGGTGGCGCAATTGCAAACCCTGCTCATTAAATGGTTGACGCCGGGACGGGCATCGGCGAACGATTCGGATCACCCTGCTGCCGCCTTGGCCGCTCTCCCTCCTAGACCCGCTGGTTCGCCGGACCAGCTCGCAGCGGGAGTCGACAAGACCGCCTGGACCGCCATTCAGGCCCTCCAACGCTCCGGACGCCCCGACATCCTGGCCCGCGTACTGGCAAGTTATTTGGAGGATTCCCGCCGGCTGGTCGATCAAATCCGTACCGCCGTGCAGTCTCGCGATCCCGTCGCCCTCCACCATGCCGCGCACCGGCTGAAATCGAGCAGCGCGCAGCTCGGCGCCTTGACCACCGCCGCACACTGCGGGGAGTTGGAGACATTGGGACGCCTGGCTCACTTGGAAGCGGCTGACCTGCTCCTGGAACAGCTCACCCAGACCCATCGTGCGGCCTGCGAGGTGATGAGCACGGAATTACAGGCTCGCGAAGTCCGCTGACCTGCACTCGCATCCGGGGAAATGCTCTGGACAGCTTGCATAAAATCCAGGCAGGCAAGTCCCATCTGAATCCCTAACACACCCGCCTGACTTGCGAAGCAACGCCACCCGCGCTAGTCTGAGACGCGTATGGCAACCTATGCAATCGGAGACGTGCAGGGCTGTTACGCCTCACTGCGGCGGCTCACGGAGACAATCCGGTTCAATCCTCCACAGGATCGTCTCTGGTTCGTGGGAGATCTCGTCAATCGAGGTCCGGATTCGCACCACGTCCTCCGTTTCATCAAGAATCTCGGTCCCGCCGCCATCACAGTCCTGGGCAATCATGACCTCTTCCTGCTCGCGGTGGCCATGGGAGCAACCGCGCTCCGCCGAAATGATACGCTGGCGCAGGTGTTGGGAGCCCCGGATCGGGATGAACTTCTCGCCTGGCTAAGGCAGCAGCCGTTGCTCCATCGTGAAGGTAAGTATGTATTGGTCCATGCCGGACTATTGCCGCAATGGACGGCTGAAGGGGCTCAGCAACTGGCGAGAGAGGCTGAGACGGCGCTCCGGGGAGATCAGATCACAGCCACGTTGCGCGCACTCCATCCTAACGGTCATTTGCAATGGGCGCCCGAGCTTGTCGGTCCCATCCGTTTCGCCAGCATCATGAAAGTATTGACCCGATTGAGGACCTGTTCAATCTCTGGGGAAATGGAATCGTCCTTCTCCGGGCCTCCGGAGCTGACGCCGGAAGGATTTCACCCCTGGTTTAATATTCCGTCGAGAAAGAACGCGACGGCCACGGTGGTATTTGGCCATTGGGCGGCAATGGGTCTACACATGACCCCGAATCTGCTGGCACTCGACAGTGGCTGCGTCTATGGACGCCAACTCACAGCCCTACGCTTGGAGGACCGCAGGGTTTTTCAAGTCACCTGCGAGGACCCTCGTGGAGGTCGATGACCCGCTTGTCCCGGTTGACCAGCCCCGTTATAGCACCCAGAATTTTCCCATCTACCGCTTCATCCCCGGGCAGACCCCGCACCCGCGTCGACACCCACGGGGCCACACCTTCCGCTTGCCGGAGCCACGCCCACTCCCATTCAAGCACGACGAGTGGGCCGCTTCGGAGGATTACCTTCATGCGGTGGATCTCTACAACTTCGCCTATTGGTGGGAATCACACGAGGTCTTTGAGGGGTTGTGGCACGCGTGCGGACACAAGACAGTGGCAGGCAACTTCTTCCAAGCCCTCATTCAGTTCGCCGGAGCCAATCTCAAACAGGCGCTTGGCAACGAGGCTGCCGCCAAAAATCTTGCTCGCAGTGGGCTCCTGCGCCTGCAGCACACTCCCGACCACTACATGGGAATAGATACCGCAACATTCGCCGAGGACGTCACATTGTGGATGCACAACAACGGCCGGTCATGGGTACGCATTCGATTAGAAGATTGTGGAAACGCTCACTCGGCGAGCAAGGGCCCGTGAGCAGCGCATGTGTCATGTTGAGACCAGCAACACTCCAGGTTGCTCAAAAAAGGTCAGCCGACGAGGCCGCAGGCGAGAAGAAACCGGAGCCGTAGCCTCTGGCTACGTTGAGGATTGATTCGAGCCGAGAACGAAGTGGGGAGCCTTTTTCAGCAACCTGCTAGTGATAGCTTTCTGAATCGGCAGGAAACGTGCCCTGCTCCACGTCTTCCTTATACCGGCGGAGGGCGTCCAAGGCATCGGTCTTAAGATGGGCATATGGCTTTACAAATTTCGGAACGAACTCGTCGAAGAGACCCAACAAATCGTAGAGCACCAGCACTTGGCCATCGCAATGCGGGCCGGCGCCAATGCCGATGGTCGGAATGGCGACCGCTTCGGTCACGGACTTCGCCAACCCGGCTGGAATCGCTTCCAGCACAATCGCCACGGCACCCGCCGCCTCCAGGGCTCGGGCATCATCCAGAAGCTGCTGAGCCTGGTCTTGTCCCTTTCCCTGTACCTTGAATCCACCGTACTGATGGACGGATTGTGGCGTCATCCCCAGATGACCCACGACGGGAATGCCGATCTTCGCCATCGCCTCCACACTCTCGGTCACCGCCGCCCCTCCTTCCAACTTTACAGCGGTTGCACCAGCCTGAAGAAATCGCCCGGCATTGCGCAAGGCGTCATCCCTATGCGCCTGATAGGACATAAAGGGCAGGTCTCCGATCACCAGCGATCGCTGGGCCGCTCCGGCCACCAGCTTAGTATGGTACAGCATCTCCTCCATCGTGACCGATAAGGTGTTGGCCTTGCCCTGCACCACCACGCCAAGAGAATCTCCCACTAGAATGACGTCGATTCCCGCCTGCTCAATGATACGTGTGAACAACGCATCGTATGCCGTCACGACAGTGATCTTCCGTCTGTCGCGCTTGCACTTCTGCAAGTCGGGGACGGTCATCACCCGAGCGCCGCTTTCGTGAGAATCTCCGGAAGCCGTTCAGTTGCCTTGATCGCCATGATGTGCACGCCATCGCAGTAGGGACGTACGGCGTTGATCGTTCGCACGGCAATCTCCACGCCCACATCGAGCGCACGCTTGTCACCCGCGGCGCGCATTTCGTCGATCATTTCCTGCGGTACGCACACGCCCGGAATATTGGCATTCATGAATTCCGCCATCTTGGCGCTGCGCAACAGGAGAATCCCCGCCAGCACCTTCACCTTGAAAGGACGGACCGCTTGCATGAAGGTCTGGAACTGGTCCGGCTGGTAAATCGCCTGGGTCTGGAAAAAATCCACACCGGCCCGCACCTTCACTTCAAATTTCACCAGCATCGGTCCCACCGGATCGGCCTCCGGAGTCACGGCTCCACCGATCATAAAGGCGGTGGAGCCATCGAGCTTGTTGCCCACATAGTCCCTGCCTTGATTCAGTCCCTGCACCAGCTGCATGACTTGAACGGAATCCAGGTCATAGACCGGCTTGGCCTCCTTGTGGTCCCCGACCGTCGGATAGTCCCCGGTCAGACAAAGGATGTTCCGGATGCCCAGCATGTGTGCACCCATAAGATCGGATTGCATGGCGATGCGATTGCGATCCCGGCAGGTCAGCTGCATCACCGGGTCATGCCCCAACTCATACAATATGCGACAGACCGGCAAGGAGCCCGCCCGCACGATCGCCGCAGTATTGTCGGTGACGTTGACGCCATGTACCCTGCCAACAAGCGCTTTGGCGCTTTCTACCACATGAGTCAGATTCGTGCCCTTCGGCGGGTTGTATTCCACCGTCACGGCAAACTGCCCCTGCGCCAACACGTCTTTGAGTCGCCGCGGCTCCCGGGTCATGTACGTCTCCTCAGCATATCGATTCCTCTCCAACCTCTAACTTGTTGTGCGAGCACCAGGAGCATGCGGCCTGCCCGCTACTACTTCATCCCCGCCATTCTCTTAGCAGATTCAACGGTATTGTCGAGCAACAT
>JACCYV010000095.1 GCA_013696305.1 Nitrospira sp. | reverse complement strand
CGTGCTCCCCGGTGAGTTCACGAAAGATTTCCGCGATGGCTGACCATGGCGAAATGGCCGGTTGCACGTTTTGTGGCAAGGTGGTGAGTTGCAGACGATTGAGAATCTCCTGCCGATCCCGGAAATAGTCGGTGCCGAAATCGAAATACACTTTGATATCACTCAAACCGAAGATCGAGAGGGAACGAAATTCGGTCAACCCCGGCATGCCCTGGAGCGCCATCTCGATCGGCAGGGTAATGGCGCGTTCCATTTGTTCACCCGACCATCCCGGATATTGAGTAATGACCTCGATCATCGGGGGCGATGGATCGGGATAGGCCACCACATCCAAAATATGAAACGCATACAAGCCGCCGAATAAGAGCGCGAGTCCGGCGAGGCAGACCATCAGTCGATGCGCCAACGCCAATCCCACAAGCCGTTCAATCATAAAAATTTTCCCTCAGGATTCAATGCCGACCTTGTGCCTGTTATGCGTGCGCAGATGTCTCAGGCCGCATGCTGCCCAGAAGCTACGGTAAGAGCATGGCCGAAAAGACGAGACCAGGAACGGACCTCCTCCACAGTTAGCGGCCGTGAGGAGACTATAGTTATCTGTCACCGGGGCCGACGCACTGCCTGCATGTCGCATAACCGACTGATCCAATTTGGTCGAATCCTAACCGGCAGGTTTGAGGGACGTAGCACGAAATTAACATCATCTTGGCTAATCCGGCTGATCATCATCACCGACACGCCGACCGGAGTTCGCACATCCGTCGCGGCTCTTCCCTCAGGTAGAAATAGCCTATCGCTCAGGGTGCCCCTGATTCCATGGCGAGGTGCTTTGTGGCACCTTCATCGCCCCGATCCAACGGACAATGGAGGAAAGCGCGCATGGATATACTCACCAGGTTTCGAATGCCGATAATCCCGACCACGCGTGTGGTCAAGAGTGCTGACGGCCGCGCGCAAATGCAATGGAGCACCGTGTGATACAACCCGCGACCTCGCTCTGTGATGCCAATGCCCGAATGCGGGTGCTCTCCCGCCAACTCATGGAAGTCCAAGAGTTCGAACGTAGCGCAATCCTCCGCGATTTGTATGATGCAATCGGACAGGTCCTTCCCCTTATCACGCGACATCTCCAAGAGCTTGGACAACAGCCCCAGCATCCGGACGCTGCATATAGGGCGAACCAGGTTTCCGATAGTTTTCAGATCCTCGACCACGTGCGCCACTCTATATGCAGTCTAGCCATGGATCTCCAGCCAAAAATGCGTGACGAGCTGGGACTTCTGTCTGCTCTCAAAAACTCCGTTGGCAGGTGGCAGGTGCCGGGCAGGCCTTCTATGTCCCGGCGATGAAATGAATACGGTATGCGATCTCGTATCGCAGGAATCGGTTCGGGCTGCCGAGTGTCTGCTTCGCAGGGTCTGCGTTCGTGTGCGTGCATCTTCACGGGTGCAGAGGTAATGGCCTGGCCAATCGACCGACCATAATCATCGCATCGGGTACCATTACCCTCCTCCTCCTTGCCGTTGGCATGGGCCTTGGAGAACTGGCGATACGCGCCGTCCATCTCTTGCGCGATGGCATTCCAATTCTGCATCAACGATTTCATCAACAACGACCATGCGCTCGAGCAGGCGAGTGTCTTTAACAACAATGGGCTAACCCGCCCCTATTGGGTCAATGGCGCCGTCGTTCGTCTCTCCCCGAAGCCCGGTGGTCAGCAGATACGCGAATGGATCAACCACCACAGCCGGTTTCTCTATTTTATCGTCAGCCGAATCGACCGATTGCGAGCGGTCACGACCGAAGCATCCGTCGAAACCTTCATCGAGGCGGAAGGTTCCGGCCATAAGGGTTTCCGCCATGCCGTTGAAGTGACCGATGAGCTGATGAGACACGTGCGAGCCCGTGTCGGCAAGGTTCCGATTGTGGCCTTCAGTTGTGCGAATGCGGCGCCCTATAGTGACGCACTGGCGCTTATTTCAGCCCACGCTGGAATTGAATATTGGAACGATGTTCCAGACACAGTCCGGCAAGCCCTTGACCGCGGAGACGACGTGTCCACCCAGGACGATCATTGGAACGAGCTGGGACATCAATTGGTGGCGAGCATGGTCGTGAAACATATGAGAGAAAGAGCGGTGGTCGTCGCACGTCACCCGTAAATGTCGTTCATGCACCCATACTGCCTGCAACCCTGATCCGTGTCCTGAATCCCACTGCCCGAGATCCTGGCCTCTATTCCCAGGGACAATTTGTCCGCATGCCTTCCTTTTTGTCCTGTCTCCTGCCGGAGTTCGCGCGCCCTTCATAACATGTGCGACCAGAGTGAAAGAACCGTGTTTCAATTGAGGCGATTTAACCCATTTTCGCTAACTCGCGAGAACAGTCCTCTTTGTGTCTCGGCCTCCATTTTGCAATATGTCACTCTGTTAAATCTTCTAGTGTCTAACGTATATCCACATTCAAGGAGGACGCTGTGACGACCATTGAAAAATCCATCGAGGTCAATGTTCCCGTACGAACCGCGTATAACCAGTGGACTCAATTTGAGGACTTCCCGAAGTTCATGGAGGGTGTCAAGGAGGTGAAACAACTCGACAATACCCATTTGCATTGGCAGGTCCAGATTGCCGGAAAAGATAAACAATGGAATGCCGTCATTACTGAACAGAGGCCAGATGAACGTATTGCTTGGAAGAGCACGGATGGAGCAAAGAATGCAGGCGTGGTCACGTTTCATCGCCTATCCGGCCAAACAAGCAAAATCATGCTTCAAATGGACTACGAGCCGGAAGGGGCCGTCGAGACTGTTGGCGATACATTAGGAGCAGTCTCGCTTCGCGTGACTGGAGACTTGGAGCGTTTCAAAGAATTCATCGAAGCGCATGGACGAGAGAGCGGCGCATGGAGGGGCGAAGTAAAAGGAAAGTAGAAACGTGGTCGTGGTCCTCTCTTGTAATATCCGGAGGAAGGCTCGAACAGATAAAAGTGGAACGTCCAGCGACTGATCATGAACGTGGAACAATCTCCCCCTTCCTCTCGGATGCGGCTCTCCTGCCCGAAGGCGAGCTCTGAGGTTTCGAAGGGCTGGCGTCCGCGGGGTAATCAATCCCCGATCAGCCGGATCTGTTCGGCTTGGCCCTCGTGCATAACTCGAAGGAAATCACCATCAATGGCGTGGCCACATGGCCGACGAAGTGGGGCCATATCACCGGAAGGCGAGTATGAGCACTACGTCACCCCAATAGGAGTCCGACTCAGGGCACATGTATCGAGCATCATGGGAGGGTATAATGTCAGCGGACGAATGTTCGGTAAACGAGGATTGATCTCGCGCGTTCTACCGAGTAGGACATGCAGAAAGGAGGGCGTTATGACCACTCCAGCGGTCACCCACAAAAGAGGCAAGACCCCCAGCTGGCACCGGCTAGCCGGCATTCTCCTCTGTGGAAGCTTCCTGACTGCAACCGGGCATGTGCAGGCCCAAGGATTCGGCTCGCCCGACGAATGCCGAGACTATAGGGGTGACGCCCATGTGACCTGTCTCTATGCCTACATCGAGATGCAACAGAACAAGTTGGCCCAGATCGAAGACGCCATCCACCGGCGGACCGATACCGAGGAAGAGACGCGACAGCAAGCGGCCATCATCGAGGAAACCTTTCCACCAGTCACCAAGCCGACGCAGCAACCGGGATATGTTTATCCACCTGTGGCACCAGGTTATGCCTATGCGGGCTATGGCTATCCCGGTGTGCCTTACGGGTACCCGGCCTATGGGACTGGACTCGGTCTGTCACTCTATCCGGGGCTGGGACTCTCGCTCGGTTTTGGGGGCCCTGGCTATTATGGCCGACCATTCTATGCCCCGCGGTACATCTATCGAACGCCAGGATTCTACGGGCCGCGTTTCTCCTATGGTCATCGATTTTATTCCGGCCCGCGATTCCAGCCCGGTCCTCGTTTTTATTCCAGCCCTAGATCGTTCGGTCCCCGCTCTTTCGGCAACCGATCTTTCGGCCATCGCCGTCGATAAGCACAGGCTATCAACAGCCT
>JACCYV010000075.1 GCA_013696305.1 Nitrospira sp. | reverse complement strand
GCCAGATCCAAGCCTAGGATCGTATCCCCAGGTTTGAGCACCGCCAGATAGGCGGCCATATTGGCTTGCGAACCCGAATGGGGCTGCACGTTGACATGCTCCGCTCCAAAGATCTGCCTGGCGCGCTCAATGGCCAGAGTTTCAACCGTATCGACATGCTGGCAGCCGCCGTAATAGCGTTTGCCGGGATAACCTTCGGCATACTTATTGGTCATGACGCTGCCTTGAGCGGCCAAGACGGCGGGACTGGCGAAGTTTTCCGACGCGATCAACAGCAGCTTGTCTCGCTGCCGCTGTTCCTCGGCTTGGATGGCGTCGTACGTCTCGGGGTCGGTTGATTTCAGCGCGCTCAACGAATCGATCACATCCTGCATGCTTCCTCCGAGCGTGGCGGCCGGCCTGAATTGCTACACATGCTCGCGTAACGGGCTACGCCGTGGCGACTTCCGACTCTTCTTGTTTCTTCACCACATGGACTGCAATGGTGGCGGTGACTTCGCGCGGCAGTTTGATGGCGATGGCAAAAGTTCCGAGCTCCTTAAGAGGCTGGGCCAGCTGAATCTTGCGACGATCCACGATGACCCCCTGCTCGGCGAGTCCTTCCGCGATGTCTTTGGCCGTCACTGATCCGAACATCTTGTCATCTTTTCCGACTTGAGCGGAGATGGTCAGCGAGACTGCCGAGATCTTCTTGCCATGTGTCTCGATGTCCTGCTTTTCTTTCTTGGCCTTTTCCCCTGCGGCGCGCTTGGCATGTTCGAATTCCTTGATGTTCCGGCCGTTGGCTTCGACGGCTTTCTTGCGAGGCAAGAGATAGTTTCTGGCAAACCCGTTGGAGACGTCCAAAAGGTCGCCGAGGTCGCCGACGCCTTCGAGTGTTTCTTGGAGAATCACCTTCATACTGCAACTCCTTCTGTTGGAAAGGGAAAAAGCATACTGGCGGGCTGTGCAAAAGTCAATTGATGCAGGGCGATCGGGAAGGAGTTACTTCTTTCGTTGTTGAAGAAAGGCTCTGATTTTCTGAGACCTTTTTTCGCTCTAAGTTTGCCATTGAGGAGTGACTCATGCTGGACAGGTTCTTTCTTGAATCATTATGATGCGGAACGTCACGCCGTTACGGATGCAGGGGAAGAATTTGTCATGACCGCACTGCCAGGGACACTGCCGGATCTCCTCGATCAGCTGGCCACCAAGTTAGAAGGCGATGCCGCGCGCAGCTCGGAGCAGGGACTCGATCAGCCGGTTCCTCTCGTGCGCGGTCGGCTGCTGCAGACGGTGGGGAACTTGCATTTGTATGAGTTTTTTCTGTCTCCCGACGTGGTGATTGGAGCTGATCTCTCCGTCACGGTGCTCCTGGGTGAGGAGGCCGAGCCGACGGAAGGCATTGTCCTGTTTCAAGAAGGGGAACGCCTCATCCTCCAGGTCTTCGATGCCATCGGCGACGTTGTGCCCAGCGCCACCTTGGTGCCGGATGTCAGCGGAATGGCCATGACGACCAGTAGTCGTTTAATGGAGATGAGCAAAACAGGCGGATCGTACACACTGGGTCCTGCGGAGCGGCTGTTGCCCGTCCTCGAGGCGGGACAATCAGGGCATCGCGCCGTGCTGGAGGCCCTTACGCCGACCTCCGTTTTAACCCCATTGTGGCATGACGATCTGACGATTCGTCGGCAGAAGCTGGCCACGCTCGTCATTGAGTTAATCCGCGTCAACAAACGTATTCTCCTGGTCACGCCGGATCACCGGAGCGCTGACTCGGTCACGCTTCTCATTGCGCGGGCTATGCAAGCAGCCGGACTCACCTTCAAAAGTTGGCTGAGCCGTTACGAGGTGGCGCTGGGGAAGGAGAGTGGCGGCATTCCTCTGCCGGAGTTAGGATTCGAATCGCAGATGCATCAATTTTACGCCAAGTCCCGGTCCGACAAGGCGGTGCTCCGTAAGAAGTACGAACGATTCCGTGAACTCACGCCGCTCCTCGCATACAAAGCCCAAAAACAGAAGGATTTAGACGAGGTGCGATTGCTGGAATGGCGACTGTTGACCCATTTAAGTGAATTGCAGGCCAAGATCAAGGATATTGAGACTACCCTGGCCGAGTATGAGCAACTCCCTATTTGGAAACGTTTGTCGATGCAGGCCGTGGGAAAGAATGTCGAGTCATTGCGCGAGTACAAGCTCATTTACGATCGGCAGTGTATGGGGCTCCGCAAGGAGATCGACATCGCCAAACAACGGATCGATGAACTCGTTCCCGAAGCGACGGTGCCGCGGGAACTGAAACCCGAGTTTGCTGAACTCAAGGAAGACGTCATTCGTTTGGGGGGCACCAAAAAGATCCGGGAACTGCTGGCAGCACAGGAAAATACGAACAGGCAGGCGTTCGTCCAGAACCGGCGGGTGATTGTCACGACTGCGGCGCGAGTGGCGGCCGACCCCTTGTTTCGCAGGGTGCGGTTCGATGTGCTGATCGCCGACGAAGCCCTGCATATTCGAAGCCCGCTCTTGCTCGCGGCTGCGGGTCTCGTGCGCGAGCGCATCGTGCTGAGTGGCGACCCGCGCGAGGTGACACAAGACGGCCCGTGGCATCTTGGCAACTAAAGACAGCGGTCGATCGAATGGAGGCGGCTTTCGTCTTGCTCATCTTGACGGGTTTGAGCCGATCAGCGATAATCCCATTCCATTCCTCAGGCCGAAGTGGCGGAATTGGCAGACGCACTGGTTTCAGGTACCAGCGCCCGTAAGGGTATCCGGGTTCAACTCCCGGCTTCGGCACCACCACCCTTCTTTTATTCAGTAATTTCAATAGTTTAAGCAGTTCTTGCACCCTCTGGCTACGACACTGGCTACGACAGGGGGGCGTTAGTGGCTACGACACGGAGCCGCAAAGGACGGCCTTCGCTCTACATTCGCGTGTCGGTTCCACGGAGCCTGCGAACACTCGTAGGGCGCTCAGAGATCGTGAAATCACTCGACACGCCAAACCCTGTCATAGGAGAGTTGAGGGCGCACATCGTCACCGGCCATGCGGCGCGGCTCTTTCTTTTCATCCAGCAACAAGGACATTCCATGACTACGACACAACTGAGGGCGCTTGTTTCCCGGTACGTTGAAGAACGGCTGGACGAATGGGAGGAGGCTATCTATGCGCCTGAACATCTGAAAGAGCGCGCTTTAAGTACCTGTCCAGAAGAAGAAGGCGGGAGCCAGTGGCAGGACATTCACGCGGCCTTCTCACAGGCTACCATTGAGGATTGTGAACAGGCGTTGCGGTCAAACGACCTCAGTATGATCTCGGATATCGTGCAAGAGTTCATCACCAAGCACGGCCTTAACACCACGAAAGGCTCCCCGCACTACCAGACCCTCGCAAGGGAGCTGCTCAAGGC
>JACCYV010000030.1 GCA_013696305.1 Nitrospira sp. | reverse complement strand
GGTTCATCGATCGTCACTCGCGGGAGTGCGACGGGATTCGCCGGATCGGCAATGGTATCCCCGATATTCACTTCTTCCAGTCCGGAAAGTGCCACGATTTCACCGGCTTCAGCTCCTTCGATATCCGTGCGCTCAAGTCCGGAGAACACGGCGAGTTCGGAGATTTTGCCAGGAACCTGACCGCCGTCTTTGGTCAGGGTCACCACGTTTTGACGACGCGCGACCGAACCTGATTGAATCTTGCCGATTCCCATCTTTCCCTTATAGGAATCTTGAGCGAGGGCGAGGACGAGAAGCTGGAAGGGCGCATCGCGATTGATCGCCGGCGCGGGGATCTTGTCAAGAATGGTCTCCAGCAATGGAGAGATTTCCGTCCCCGGTTGTTTCAGATCCAGAGTCGCCACGCCCTTGATGGCAGAGGCATAGACGATGGGGAAGTCGAGCTGTTCGTCGGTAGCGCCCAAATGCACGAAGAGATCGAAGGTGCGATTCACCACATCGTCGATCACGGCATCGGCCCGATCGATTTTGTTGATGACGACAATGGCCTTATGTCCGAGGGCCAGCGCTTTCCGCAGGACGAAGGTGGTCTGCGGCATCGGGCCTTCCTTGGCATCGATGAGGATCAGCACACCATCCACCATGCGAAGCGTGCGCTCTACCTCGCCGCCGAAATCGGCATGGCCCGGCGTATCGACGATATTGATTTTTACGCCTTTGTAGGTGACGCTCGCGTTCTTGGCCCGGATCGTGATGCCGCGCTCGCGTTCCTGATCCATCGAATCCATGATGCGTTCGCCCATGTCATCGATCTTGCGATGCACGTGGGTCTGGCGCAGAACGGCGTCGACCAGGGTCGTTTTGCCGTGGTCGACGTGCGCGATGATGGCAATGTTGCGGATGTCGGTCCGACGACCTTGCGGGGCATGCAGACCATGTGTTGTGGATGAGGGCGCTGAGGTGTTCATAATCTCCAATGTCGTGAGAGTGCCAAAAAAAAGACGCCTTCCTATGAAGGCGTCTTAGCCGATGGAGTATACCTGATTCGAACACCTTCCTACAAGTCGAGTCCGAATTCTCGCGCGAGGCCTCCATTGTCGATGATTGGAAGCTTGCTTGAGTTTGTCGGGTGCGCATTGTATGGTGTGCTGGTAGCGGATTGACCTCTTTCCTCACACTCACCCAACTCCATGTCATCTGAATTCGATCACTTACTCGATAAGCCGGAGAAGCCTCGTCGTCGTTGGGGGTGGTGGCAGATCGCCTTCATCGGCCTGCTGCTCACCGTGGTCTTAGCTGGAGGCGGCGCGGCCGGCATCCTCTGGTATTTTTCTCAAGACCTTCCGTCGCTGGAACCCCTGCAAAACTATCAGCCCAGTCTGGTTACGCGAGTCTATTCAGATGACCGGCAAGTAATCGGACAATTCTTTATCGAACGGCGATTCCTCAAACCTCTGCAGGAGATCCCTAAAAGTCTCACCCAGGCCGTGATTGCGACCGAAGATGCTAGGTTTTTCGAACATCCTGGTTTGGATATCGTTGGAATCCTCCGGGCGGCCTGGACCAATATCCGCCATGGCGGCCGGAGGGTCGAGGGCGCGAGCACCATTACCCAGCAACTCGCGCGCTCTCTGTTTCTCTCATCGGAACGGACATTTGACCGCAAACTCCGCGAACTGATTCTGGCCTATAAGATGGAGCTGGTGCTGAAGAAAGAGCAGATCCTGGAAATGTATTTGAACCAGATTTATTTTGGCCAGGGCGCCTACGGCGTGGCGGCAGCCGGCCAGACCTATTTCGGTAAGGAACTCGGAACGTTGACGGTGGCGGAAGTGGCGTTCCTCGCCGGCCTCCCCAAATCGCCGAGCCACTATTCGCCGTTCAAAGCCTACGACCGGGCGAAGAAGCGGCAGGAGCACGTGCTGGGGCGTATGGAGGAGGCGGGATTTATCAGTCGAGCGGACCGCGAACAAGCGGTGGCTGAGAAGCTGAACTTCCGTCGGCCTGGAAGTGAACATCTGGGGCCGTATTTTGTGGAGTATATCCGGCAGTTGTTGGTAGCGAAATTCGGCGAGGCCATAGTCTACAAGGGCGGATTGGAAGTATTCACCACGCTGAATGCCGACATGCAGAAAGCGGCGGAAGCGGCCGTGTTCACAGGATTACGGGAAGTGGACAAGCGGCAGGGCTGGCGAGGCCCGGTCCGGACCGTTGATCTCGCGAACGTGGAAGCGCCGGTCCCTAATCCCTCTGTGAAACTGGCAGAGGGCGATATGACGGAAGGGGTAGTGACAAAGATTGCAAAGGATCACGTGCTGGTTCAAATCGGAGGCAGTACGGGGAGGCTCGCATTCGATGACATGGCGTGGGCATCCAGACACCTGAAAGGAAAAGACCCTACCAAGGATGTCGTGGCGGTAAAAAATCTTAAGCAGCTGCTGGCACCGGGCGACGTCATTGAGGTGGGAGTGAAGAAGCTGGAGAAAGAAACCGTACATCTGCGGTTGGAGCAGACGCCGGTGGCTGAGGGTGCTTTGCTTGCCATCGATCCCAAGACCGGCGCCGTGCGCGCCATGGTTGGCGGATATGATTTTACACGCAGTGAATATAATCGCGCCGTGCTCGCCCGACGTCAGCCTGGATCGGCGTTCAAGCCGATCATATATGCCACAGCGATGAATCAAGGCATGAGTCCGGCCACAGTCGTGCTGGATGCCCCCGTAGTGTACGAACAAGAGGAAGAAGATAAGACCTGGAAGCCCGAGAATTACGGCAAGCGGTTTCACGGCATCGTGAGCCTACGGGAGGCGTTGATCCATTCGCACAATCTTGCCACGGTCCGGCTGCTGGATAAGGTGGGAATTCGGAACGTGATTGATTTCGCCCGGACGGTCGGCATCGTGAGCCCGCTGGCGGCCGATCTTTCGCTGGCGCTGGGCTCGTCCAGCGTGGGGTTGATGGAATTGGTGTCGGTCTATGGCGTATTCGTCAACCAGGGTATGCGCGTCGAGCCCTATGCTGTGGCCAGCGTGCAGGACAGCGGAGGCCGCACCCTGGATCAGGCGGCCGTTCAGCCTCGACAGGTGGTCTCCCGTGAGACGGCCTATTTGATCACGAACATGATGGAAGATGTCATACAACGCGGAACGGGCATAGCGGCCAAAGCCGTCATTGACCGACCCGTGGCTGGAAAAACGGGGACCACCAATGACTTTACCGATGCGTGGTTTATCGGTTCCACGCCGAATTTGGCGACGGGAACCTGGGTGGGTTTCGATGACCGCCGTCCGCTAGGCGAAACCGAATCCGGCGCGCATGCGGCCTTGCCGGTGTGGAGCGCCTTTATGAAAGAGGCGTTGAAGCAGCTGCCTGTCGTCCCCTTTGAGATTCCCGACGGGGTCATGTTCGTGAAGGTCGATCCCACAACGGCCCTCTTGACTGATCAAGATGAGCAGCGCGGAATCGTCGAACTGTTTACCAAAGGCACGGAACCGACTAAAAGTGCCGGATCGAAGATCGATCCCACCGATTTTTACAAACTTGATCAACTCCAGGAAGGGTCGTTGCAAAACCCTTCTCCTGCCCCAATTGATCCCTGACTGAAAGTAAAACGAGTTTCCTCGGTCGGTTGGGGTCGTGCCGAACGGACAGGATACAACCATGACCCGGACAATCTTTCGGTTGTTTCTCTGCGGGTCATGCCTCGGCGGGAGAGGCGTTCAATGAGCCCATTACGACTGTGAGTCTTGATACTCTTCGTGCCATGCCATTTGAATGGATTCGAGGGTTTTTTCGTTTGATTTTTGGGGATCGTCTTTAAATTCCGGGAGGGCAATGATCCAGGTGTGCATGTCTGTGAAGCGGACAGTGAGCGGATCGGCGGTGGGGTGGGCTTCAACCAAGCGAATCGCCAATTCTTCGGTATCGCTCCATTTCAAATCCATTCGGAACTCCTTGAGGGATTAGGCGCCCTGGCTATGCTCGGTCATCTCCGAGAGTTTTTTATTTTGGAGCGCTTCCTTTAAAGATGTGTCCATCAACAGTTCGGCGAAGTGATGGGTGACTTTCTCTACGGCTTGAATACGGCTGCGAATGGCCTTGTGGTCCTCCGTTAACCTGGCGGTATCCAGGGCGGCCAGGGAAGACTTGATCGCGGTCAATTCGCCTGTTGTCAGCAACTGCTTTCCCTGACCGAGCGCCTTGTCCGTTGCCTGGATGATGGCCTCGGCTTCGTTCCGGGCTTCGATCAACTGTCGAGCCTTGAAGTCCTCCGCGGCAAATTTGAATGATTCGCCGATCATTCGCTCCACTTCGTCGTCCGAAAGCCCATAGGAGGGTTTCACCGCTACAGACTGAGTGGAACCGGTCCGGACATCACGCGCGGAAACATTCAGAATCCCGTTGGCATCGATCAGAAAGGTGACTTCGATCCGGGGAACCCCGGCCGGCAGCGGCGGCATTTTGAGTTGGAAACGAGCCAGACTGCGGTTGTCCCCGGCGAGTTCTCGCTCGCCCTGAAGGATGTGAATATCAACCGAGGTTTGACCGTCCACGTAGGTGGTGAACATTTCCTTAGCACTGGTCGGAATGGTGGTGTTGCGACGGATCAACGAACTTACGACCCCGCCCATGGTTTCAATCCCGAGCGACAGTGGCGTCACGTCGAGCAGTAACATATCTGTCGTTCCGCCGGAAAGAATATCCGCCTGTATGGCGGCCCCCAAGGCCACGACTTCATCGGGATTTAAATTCGAATGCGGGGGTTTTCCGAACAGGGCTTCCACGCGTCGGCGAACCAGGGGCATCCTCGTTGAGCCGCCGACCAACACCACCTCATCGATGTCGGCCGGCGTCAGTCCCGCATCTTTCAGCGCCAGCCGGCAAGGGCCGAGGGAGCGTTCGATGAGTGAGAGTGTCAGCTCTTCCAATTGATCGCGCGTCAGGTCACGTCGATACTGCCCTTTGCCGTTAGGGAGGTTCAGCGTCACGGTGGTTTTGAAGTCGTCCGACAACCGAATCTTGACCCGCTCTGCTTCCAATCGTAGGCTCTGCATGTCATCGGCATGCAGGACAATGTCGATGCCATACTGATCACGGATGTCCTTCGCGAACACATCTCCAATTACACGGTCCAAGTCGTCTCCACCCAAGTGCGTGTCGCCGTTCGTCGCCAGCACTTCGAAAATGCCATTCTTAAGCTTCAAAATAGATATATCGAAGGTGCCCCCACCCAGGTCGTACACGGCGATCGTGCCCTGGGTCCGTTCCTGGAGGCCATAGGCCAGAGACGCGGCGGTGGGTTCGTTGATGATGCGCAGCACTTCCAGGCCGGCAATCATGCCGGCATCTTTGGTCGCCTGCCGCTGACTGTCATTGAAATAGGCCGGCACCGTGATGACAGCCTTGGTAATGCTTTCTCCCAGATGTCCTTCTGCCCGCTGCTTGAGTTCTTTGAGAATCATGGCGGAGATCTGCGGGGGGGAATAGCTTTTGTCGCCGATGCGAATGCGGATCACTCCCCCTTGTTCATGCAAGGTGTAAGGGAAATAGGGCACTTCGCTTTGGACGTCGGCCAATCCTTTTCCCATAAAGCGCTTGACTGAATAGATCGTCCGTTCCGGGTTCCGTACCAAGTGCTCTTTCGCGGCATCGCCTACAATCAGCCCATTGTCGGTCATTGCCACCACGGAGGGCACCATGGTGCGGCCGTTTCGTCCGGGAACGACCGCGGGCGTGGTCCCATCCATATAGGCGATCAGAGAGTTCGTAGTGCCGAGATCGATGCCGACGATACGAGTCATAGGGCGTTGTTATCCGACGGTGGCGACGAGGTCGTTGACGATATTGCGGACATACGTTCGGTTCGAGAGCAATTCGCGCATTTCCTTCAGCACGGATTCCTTCTTTGAACGAATCGATTCCGTGGGTTGTGCCTGGATTTGCACACGGTCCCAGGTTTCAAAGAGGTCGAAGAGTCGAGACTCCATCTCCCGTTGACGCTGTTCAAGAGTTTCGCGATCCGACTGGAGCTTAGCCTGCAGTTGCGTGAGGTCTGCGGACGGTTGTGAGGATGCCGCTCGAAACTCTTCGAGATCATCTTGGAGAGAGAGGATTTCCTCGAACAGGTCTGCCGGCGGATGATTCCGAATTTCCTTAACCGACCCGGCTTCCAATCGCACCAGATATTCGGCGCGTTGAACCGGATCTTTGAGCGTCCGATAGGCTGTATTGAGCAGGGCAGAGTTGCCTAGGCTAATGGTGCGCTCGATGTCAGTTTTGGTTTGATAAAAATCCGGGTGGAACGAACGGCTCATCTCATAGAATTTGTTTTCGAGAGCGTTAGTATCAATGGTGAGCAGCCGAGGAAGTCCCAGGCAGGTAAAGTAGTCTTGATCTTTGGAGAGCGGCTGAACCTTCACGCATTGTTCGCAAAAGTACTCGCCCGCCACCTCAGATTGGCAGTGCCAGCACATGCTTCGTGCCATCTGGAGTTCGGTACGGGAACGGGAGACTTTGGCTACCTGATCCATAACAGGTCCTCTGCGAAGAGAAGCAGGGATTACGTAGTCATGCCTCATTGCTACACATGTCGAGTGTGCGTAGGCGACTTACGCGGAGAATGACTCCCCGCACCCACAAGTCTTATTGGCGTTGGGATTGACGAACTTGAATTGGCCGCCCATCAAGTCTTTCTGGAAGTCCAACTGCGTCCCTTGCAGATAAATGGCGCTCTTGGCATCGACAATGACCTTCACGCCGTCAATATCGTACACGGCGTCGTACTGTCCGATTTTTTCATCGAAGTTGATCGTATAACTGAGCCCGGAACATCCGCCGCCTTTCACACCGAGCCGGAGTCCGCCTTCTGTCTGGCCTTGCACGTTAATCAGCCGTTTGACCTCTTTCACGGCAGATTCGCTCAGCGTGATGACGGGAAGTGCAGTCGCAGTTTCTGGTGTATCCATCTCGATCTCCTTCGCTTCATACGGGGCGTAAGATTACTTGATCGTCTCTTTCCCGTCTTCTTTCTTTTTGTAGTCGGCCAGGGCGGCCTTAATGGCATCTTCGGCCAGGACCGAGCAGTGAATCTTGACCGGAGGCAGATTCAATTCCTGCACGATCTCGGTGTTCTTGATCTTGCCGGCTTCCTCCACGGTTTTGCCCTTGAGCCACTCGGTGGCCAGGCTGGAGCTGGCGATGGCGGAACCGCACCCGAAAGTCTTGAACTTGGCATCCACGATCATGTCGTTCTGAACTTTGATCTGAAGTTTCATGACATCGCCGCATTCCGGTGCGCCGACGATCCCGGTGCCGACCCCGTCTTCTTCTTTTTTGAAACTGCCCATGTTGCGTGGATTGTTGAAGTGGTCGACGACTTTTTCGCTATAGGCCATAGTGTCCTCCGAGGTGTATAAGTAACAATTATGATGGTTCAGTTCAATGCGCTGCCCATTGCACGGATTTCAAGTCGATGCCTTCCTTGGCCATTTCATATAACGGTGACATTTCCCGCAGTTTGGTCACTGTCTCGATAATTCTCTTTCCGGCGTAGTCAACTTCTTCGTCGAGCGTGAAGCGTCCCAGGCCGAATCGAATGGAGGAATGCGCCAATTCCGCCCCCACGCCTAACGCTCGCAACACATACGAGGGTTCCAGGGTCGCCGAGGTGCAGGCTGAACCTGAGGACAGCGCGATTTCTTTACAACCCATCAAAAGCGACTCACCTTCTACATACGCGAACGAAATGTTCAGGTTGTTCGGAAGGCGTTGCGTCGGGTGGCCGTTCAAGTACACGTCTTCAAGAGCCTTGCTAATGTTCGCATGCAGACGGTCACGCATGACTAAGAGCCGCTCTCCTTCGGCGGCCATTTCCTGTTCGCACAGTTCACAGGCCTTACCGAAGCCCACGATCAAGGGCACCGGAAGAGTGCCGGATCGCATGCCACGCTCATGTCCTCCTCCATCAATTTGAGCCGCGATGCGGACCCGAGGATTCTTTTTTCTGACATACAGGGCGCCGACACCCTTAGGCCCATAGATTTTATGAGCGGTAAAGGACATCAAGTCGATACCCATCTCCTGCACATCGACCGGGACTTTGCCGACACCTTGTGTCGCGTCACAGTGAAAGAGAATGCCTTTCTCCTTCGCGATCTTCCCGATTTCTTTGACGGGATTCAACGTGCCGATTTCATTGTTGGCGAACATGATGGAAATCAAGATCGTTTTATCGGTGATCGCCTTGCGGACGTCCTCCGGATTGACCATGCCGAACTTATCGACCGGCAGATAGGTGACTTTGACGCCGCGTTTGGCTTCGAGTGTTTTGGCCGTGTCCAATATCGCGCGATGCTCTGTGGACGACGTGATGATGTGGTCACCTTTTTCGTGGTACATCTCCACCACGCCCTTCAGGGCTAGATTGTCTGATTCCGTCGCCCCACTGGTGAAGACAATCTCTTTGGCGTCCGCATGGATCAGCTTGGCAATCTGTTTCCGTGCAGCATCGACGCCCTCCTCGGCCTCCCATCCAAATGCATGGTTCCGGCTGGCGGAGTTCCCGAATTTTTCCGTGAAATAGGGCAACATTGATTCCAGCACCCGAGGGTCCATCGGGGTGGTCGAATGGTTATCCAGGTAAATTGGAAACTTCATCGCTCAACTCCTTGTTGTTCCGTCGCGACAGATTGAATGGTGATGAGTGGGGTGCCCCCCATCATATCTTGCAAGGTCATGCTGTTGAGTAGTTGATAGATGCTGCTCTGGATTTTCAACAGCGGCGTTCTAATGTTACAGTGCTCTCGCTGCATGCAGGTATCGCTTTCTTTCTCATGCGAGCAATCCATGAGACCAAGCGGCCCTTCCAGGCTTTCCAGCACCTGGGCAATCGTGATTTCTCGCGGATTTTTTCCCAGTAGGTAGCCCCCTTTGGGACCGTTGTGGCTATCGATCAATCCGCTCCTCGCCATGGTCTGTAGAACTTTGGCGAGCAGTTCGACCGGGATGTGGTATTCCTCGGCAATTTCCTTTGTGTTCACCACGCGGGCTCGCGCGACGTCGCCATATTGGTTAGACGCGATATGCTGAAGGGCCATCAAACCGTAGTCTGCTTTTTTTGATAATTTCAGCATTAACCTATTGCCGATCTGTCAAGTCGGAGACTATAATGATCTCCGATCGAATGAGTCGTACAAAAGATATCATGTTGCCTTTCCCACTGTCAATAGAGGCTGGTTGAGCAAATGAAAGATTCAGACTGCGCTGATCCAGGAAATCAGTCGGATTGGAAGAGCATTCAGATGTTGCAACACGTTAATAAGAAAAGGGGCTGACCAAGATGGGCGGAACAAATCCTTATATCGAAAAGGCAGACGTTGAGCTACCGACAAAACCCTATATGGTGACCTTTGTTTTTCCAGACAAAACTGAGAAGAAAGTAGAAGTTCAGCCGGACAAGATTCCGTACGGTCCTACGGGGCTTCCGGGGAGCATTCTCGATATTGCCTTGGGAAGTGGAATCGATCTAGAGCATGTGTGCGGAGGCGTCTGTGCGTGCTCAACCTGCCACGTGATGGTGAAAAAAGGCCTGGAAACCTGTAATGAAGGAACAGATGATGAGTTTGATCAGTTGGACGAAGCCCCCGTCACAACCTTGCAATCACGGCTTGGATGCCAATGTGTGCCGAATGGAACGACCGAAGTTGTCATAGAAATTCCCGCCGTCAATAAGAATTTGACGAAGGAAGGACACTGAGACAGATCACGGCTCTTTCCGTCAGTCATATCAGTCATATGTTTCAAGCCTGACCTCCCGCCGATCGAAGCCAAGTTCCATGAATAGGGTCCTCAAGGGGCGCGTAAACGACTTGATCCCGGCAATCATGGGAGTAAAGTTCTGTCCCTTCACGGCGACCTGTCTAATGGCCGCTATTGTTGTGGCCATGTTCGTGGGATCGTCGCTCACAAGGGGCAGATAACGAAAGCTGGGGTGGCTTTTCGCGAGGGCGATAAATTCTTCGTGGTAGAGCTGTTCAGCGGGACCGGGAGCCTGAGTAATGAGCGTGGTGGGCGGTAGCGGGCCTTGGCGTGCAAGGGAGAGGATCATGCAACGCAGGGGAACGAGGCCGGAGTAGCGTCCAATCAAAAGCAAATTCTTGGAATCTGGATCGGGAAGCACGAAGCGCCCATAGGGGCCTGATAGCGAGATGCGATCGCCGGTTCTGAGTGAAGAGAGATAACAAGAGCCTTTTCCCTCGGGGACATGATCGTAAACAAGTGTGAGATGACCGGTAGGGGAGGGAGGTTCCGCAAGGGAATAGGCACGGTTGAGAGGCGGATGGTCCCCGAACGGCAATTGAAGGGACAGCCACTGTCCGGGCTTGAACAAAATCGAGCGTTCGATCGGACGAAGAACAAGTTCCGTGGTATGGGGGGTCAGACCGGTAAGTGAGACGATGTCGGCGATCTGCGTCGGTTCGGCCATGGTCTGTTCATAGCAAAAACGGATTCAGAATGGAACAGCTCCTCTTCTGTACATCAGTTCGACGCCATGTTATAGATAGCCCCCCGTTTCCAAAATCCATCAGAATACGGTGACGCGATGAGTCAGGTCAGGGTTCGTTTTGCGCCCAGTCCGACCGGCTATCTCCATCTCGGGGGGGTGCGGACGGCATTGTTCAACTGGCTATTTGCGCGGCAGCAGAACGGCATCTTCATTCTTCGCATCGAGGACACCGACCAGAGCCGTTCCACCGACGACTCCATTCAAGCCATTCTCGACGGCATGCGCTGGGTCACCCTCGATTGGGACGAAGGCCCTTTTCGGCAGACCGAACGGATGGAGCTCTATCGTGACCACGCGATGCGACTCTTCGAGCGGGGGCACGCATACTGGTGTATCTGCTCGCCAGATGAACTGGAAACCAGACGGAAAGAAGCCGAGACGAAAGGTCTATCCCCCAAGTATGATGGCCGGTGTCGGAACCTCGGTCTGACAAAACCAATCGGCGAGGCGGCGCTTCGTTTCAACGCTCCGCAAGACGGACAGACGGTCGTCGATGATTTGATCAAGGGGCGCGTGGTCTTCGATAACCATATTCTTGATGATTTGATTATCCTCCGGTCCAACGGATATCCGACCTACAACTTCTCCGTGGTGGTGGATGATGCCTTGATGGGCATTACGCACGTCGTCCGGGGCGACGACCATCTCACCAACACCCCGCGACAGATTCCGATTTTTCAGGCGTTGGGTTTTCCGCTCCCGCGGTTTGGGCATTTGCCGATGATCCTTGGTCCGGACAAGGCGCGGTTGTCGAAACGTCATGGCGCCACCTCGATCATGGCCTATCGAGACATGGGATACTTACCTCATGCCATGGTGAATTACCTGGTCCGCTTGGGCTGGTCGCATGGAGACCAGGAGCTATTCTCGCGAGAGGACCTCATCGAGAAGTTTTCTTGGAAGAATGTCCAGACGTCTGCGGCGGTATTTAATCCGGACAAGTTGCTTTGGCTCAATGCCGAATACCTCAAGACCAGTCCGCCGGACCAGGTCGCGCAGACCCTTGTACCCTTGCTGGAACAGGCTGGACTTACGAACGAGGTCCGTGCCGTCTCGACCGAATGGCTCGCGCAGTTGGTGGTGCTGGTGAAGGAACGAACCAAAACCCTGATCGAAATGGTTCACTGGGTGACGCCGTACTTCGGCGAGGTGGTGGCGTTTGATGACGAGGCGGCAAAGAAATTTCTGACACCAGCCCACGTGCCGCTGTTGACCAAACTGGTGGATCGATTCGAGGCTTTTCCCACGTTCTCTAAACAGGAGTGGGAGGACTCTTTTAAAAAGCTGGTTGAGGAAGAAGGGATCAAGATGGGACAACTGGCCCAGCCGGTGCGGGTGGCCATGACCGGCCGGACCGCAAGCCCTGGCCTCTTCGAAGTGATGGAGGTTCTCGGGCGAGACCGCACCTTACTCAGACTTCGCCGGGGGATCGAACAGGCCTCGCAATCTTGATATGCTGTAGGTGGAGAAAGGCTCTCGATCTTGACGGACTGGCGAACCTTATATTACTGTGTGAACCGGTTGGGGGATCGTCTAGCGGTAGGACGTCAGTCTCTGGATCTGACTACCTAGGTTCGATTCCTAGTCCCCCAGCCAAAATATTCTCCACGCCTTGCTATTCAGCTTGATGTCTCGTCTCCATGCCGCGCTGGGGGATCGTCTAGCGGTAGGACGCCGGCCTTTGGAGCCGGCTACCTAGGTTCGATTCCTAGTCCCCCAGCCAATTTTTCTCCGACGCCCCATCGGTCATAGTCAGTTCATCCATTCTATTTCGTTGCAGGCTCGCTAAAAAAAGATGATTCTCGCCGGCAACATCATTACCATGGTGATGCTGGGTCTCATTCATTCAATCCAGGAGGCTTAAGATGGGAAGCGTGAAGGGAATTTCAGGATTCGTGGTTGCGGCGGTGGCCTGCGGTGCGGTGGCGTTGGGTACGGCCGGAGTGTCGTTCGCAGACGACAAGGGCGCGGGAGTGCATCGACACTACAAGGGGGAAGTGGTCGAGAAGGCGGGCAATTTGGCCATTAAGGACGAAACCGGGTCTACCTATTCTTTAAGCGAAAGGGAAGCGCATCGGCAAGGTCGTGAGTTCAAGGTCGGTGACAAGGTGGATTTCACCGTCAATGAGAACAACGCGCTAATTGACGTCCATCTTGCGGGGGAAAAGGGCAAGCATAAACATGTCACAGGAAAGCTCGTGCATGTTGGGTTGATGAAGAAAGAAATCAAGCTTCAGACGGCGGATGGGGAGAAAACGTTCCCGCTGTTGCTACAAGAGACCAAGACCAAGGCTTTGGCTGAGGGTACGGAAGTGACGGTGGAACTGAATGAGGCGGGGACCGTCATCGATTTGCATGAAGGCAAACACAAGGAAAGCCACTGAGCTTCTTCGAATTGGGGGCTCCGTCACGGTGTGACTGCCGTGCCGGGGCTCCGCGGCATACGGGCCGGCGAATCCTCGTTACGGCTTCGCCAGGTTGCGATCCAACTCTGCCCATCGCGCGTACAGACGTTCCACTTCCGCCTGTGCCGTCACCAGGGCCGTGTGGCGCGCCTGCAGTTCTGCGGAATCCGATATGATTGCGGGATCATGCATCGCGGCCTGGCACACTGTGACTCGTTCTTCTGCCTTGAGGATATTCTCTTCGATGGTGCCCCATTCCTTCTGTTCTCGAAAAGTCAGTTTCTTAGACTTGCGAACACCATCTCCTGAGGCCTTGTTCTCATGAGTGGCGGCAGCGGCTCCGCCATTGCCCGGTGCCGTGTCTGACCCGGCGATCCGCTCCTTCGCGCTTTCCCACTGAGCATAATCGGCGAACCAATCCACGCGGCCTGTGCCATCCAGGGCGAGGAGTATGGTGGAAACACGATCCAGCAGCCAGCGGTCATGGGTCACGAGCACGAGTGCGCCCGGAAATTCCAGCAAGCTGTCTTCCAGCACTTCAAGGGTCGGGATATCCAAGTCATTGGTCGGCTCGTCGAGAATGAGCAGGTCCGCGGGCTGCAGCATGAGCCGGGCGATGAGGAGCCGTGCCTGCTCGCCGCCGGAAAGTCGCGATACCGGAAGATCGAGCTGCTCGGGTTGAAAGAGAAAGCGTTTCGCCCATGAGGCGAGATGGATCGAACGCTCTTGATACACGACCACTTCACCTGCCGGTGCCAGCGCGCGCCGTAAGGTGGCGGACTGATCCAGCGACTCGCGATGTTGTTCGAACGAGACGATGCGCAGTCCCTCGGCCCGTGTGATCGATCCCGAATCGGGGTTCAGAGTACCGGCCAGTAACCGCAGCAGCGTGGTCTTGCCGCTGCCGTTGGGGCCAAGAAGACCCAATCGCTGCCCTGGCCCGAGAAGCAGGTCGAGATTCGTCACCACGGGTCGGTCGTTGAAACTTTTGGTAACCTGTTGCGCCACTACGAGTTGTTTGGACTTTCTGCCCGAGGACGAAAAGTCGATGCCGACTGCCGACTGCGCCGCGCGCGCTTCAGTCTGGTTCAATTCATCGATGAGCTTTCCCGCCGACTGGATACGGCCCTTGGCTTTGGTCGTGCGGGCTTTCGGTCCCCGGCGCAGCCATTCCATTTCACGGCGGACCCGATTGGCCAACGACGCCTGATAGTCGGCCTGCGCCTGGAGCTCGGCATCGCGTTGTTCGAGAAAATCGCTGTAGCGACCGTGAGCTTCAAACCGGCCATCGGGGTAACAGCGATTGAGTTCAACCATGCGGGAGGTAACCGATTCTAAAAACCGCCGATCGTGGCTGATCACGAGAAAGGCTTTGGTCCGGTTCTTCAGCAGTTGCTCCAGCCAGAGGATGCCTTCCAAGTCCAAATGGTTCGTCGGCTCGTCCAGGAGCAGAACATCCGGTTCGAGGAGCAACGCCTGAGTGATGGCCAATCGCTTACGCCAACCTCCTGAGAGTGTGGAAACGGCTTGTTCGTCATCGGGAAAGGTTCCGATGCTGAGGGCCCTGGCAATCCGGCCGCCCTGTTCGTGAGGATCAAGGCCGTCTTCTGTCAGGGTGTCTTGCAGCACCTGCTCGATGCTGTGGTCTGAGGAGAAAGTGGGCTCTTGCGGAACATAGCCGACGCGCGTGTGGCGCCGCAGGGTGCGTGTACCTCGGTCTGGTGATTCGAGTCCCGTCAGAATCTTGAGCAGTGTCGATTTGCCGGAGCCGTTCGGTCCGATCAATCCCACGTGGTCGCCGTCAAAAAGTGCCAAGGACAGATCAGTAAACAGGGATCTGACCCCATAGCTCTTACTGATCGATTCGCAACTCAACAGAATGTTCGGGGACATGACTGGGATATCTCACTCACAAAAATGAAAGACAGCAGTATACGGTGTTGGGACGGCTCGGGGCTAGAGGCTCCGCCAGGAAAGGGCTCTGTGATGCGTCACCCGGGTGAGGCGAGAGGTGAGGTGGAGGAACTACTCAGACGGTGCAGCTCAGTGAGCGGTTTTTGCGCGGCCGGTGCGGAGGCGTTGATGAAAACAGGTCGGACAGAGATGGTAACCGCCTTGTGTAGAAGTATGAAAAGACTCCATGTGCGATGTTCCGCAATCAAAACAGCGGACCTGGCTCACGAGGGTGCGCGGTAAAGGCGGCGTGGCATCGATGCGCTGAAGTTGATCGTGGACCCGAAGAGCGGAGCGGTGAATGTGCGAGAGAAGCGATTGTACGGTAGTCGCTGCGGCGGGAATCACGGCTTCCAGCTGCGAGAGGCGTTCGCGGAATGACGCGCTCTCTGCGGCCAGGTTCTCATCGCCCGATCTTGTCACCATGGTCGTAGCTCCTTGATTACTGATTGGTTGCCGGACGCGCGAGTCGTGATTCTCGTCCATTGACAAGGGGACGTTCAAGGCTGCCGAAGGCTGGAGTGCCAGTACTTTGCGTGGGACTGCATGGAAGACATGAGGGTGCCGGGGGAGGGGCTGCCTAGCGGGGGACCTGAGCCTTTTCAATCTTAGCCCATGCATCTTTGAGGGTGACCGTTCGATTGAAGACGAGCCGGCCAGGAGAAGAATCTGGATCGGCACAGAAATATCCCACCCGTTCGAACTGCAGTCTGGTGCCCGGGGACACCGATACCAGACTCGGTTCCACCTTGCAAGCCGACAGGCGCTCGAGAGAATGGGGATTCAGATGCTCTATCCAATCCTGGTCAGGAGGAATCTTCCCCGGATCGGTGAGCAACAAACTCTCGTAGAGCCGTATTTCCGCATCGACGGCATGTGCGGCCGATACCCAATGGATGGTCGCCTTTACTTTCCGTTGCGCCTGCGGCCCGCCACTCTTGGTCTCCGGATCGTAGGTGCACCTCAGTTCCGTCACCTGTCCGGTAATCGGGTCCTTCTCTAGGCCGACACATTTGATAATGTAGGCATAGCGCAACCGCACCTCGCGCCCCATTGCGAGACGAAAAAACTGTTTCGGCGGATCCTCTTTGAAATCATCCTGCTCGATATAAATCGTACGTGAAAAGGGCACCTGGCGTGTGCCGGCAGAGGGATCTTCGGGATTGTTCACGGCATCGAGTTGTTCGACTTCATCCTCAGGGTAATTCTCGATGACCAGACGCAAGGGGCGAAGCACCGCCATCACACGGGAGGCGCGCTTGTTCAGATCTTCCCGGACAAAATGTTCAAGGAGCTGCATCTCGACTACGGCCTCCCGCTTCGCCACGCCGATTGCGTCGCAGAAGGCGCGGAGAGCTTCGGACGTGAAGCCGCGACGCCGCAAACCCTTGAGCGTGGGGAGACGCGGATCGTCCCATCCGTCGACCTGCTTACGCTCCACTAGATCGAGCAGTTTCCTCTTGCTCATGACCGTAAAACTGATATTCAGCCGGGCGAACTCGATTTGCTGCGGGCGCTGTGGCGTTTCGCACTTCTCGACTACCCAGTCGTACAACGGCCGATGATCTTCGAATTCCAACGTACAAATCGAATGGGTGATGCCTTCCATCGCATCCGAGAGCGGATGGGCGAAATCGTACGCCGGGTAGATGCACCAGGTTGTGCCGGTGCGATAATGAGCGACATGTCTGATGCGATACAGCACGGGATCGCGGAGATTGATGTTCGGCGAAGCCATGTCGATCTTGGCGCGGAGCACGTGGGTGCCGTCAGGAAATTCGCACGCGCGCATCCGGCGGAAGAGATCCAGATTCTCTTCCACGCTGCGAGCGCGAGACGGACTCGCCTGGCCTGGCTCCGTCAACGTACCGCGGTATCGGCGCATCTCGTCGGCGGACAGGCTGTCGACGTACGCCAGACCTTTCCTGATCAGAGTTACTGCGTATTCGTAGAGACGCTCAAAGTAGTCGGAGGCAAAGAATATTTTGTCGTGCCACTCGAATCCGAGCCAGCGGACATCGTCTTGAATCGCTTCGACATATTCCGGGTCTTCCGTCGTAGGATTGGTATCGTCCATGCGGAGATGGCAGATCCCTCCCGGCTGTTCGTTGGCGATGCCGAAGTTCAAACAGATCGACTTGGCATGGCCGATATGAAGGTAGCCGTTCGGCTCCGGTGGAAAGCGGGTGACGACCCGGCCGGCATGCTTGCCTGCGGCACGGTCGGCCGCCACGATCTCGCGGATGAAGTCCGAGTGCGAGGGAAACGCTGGTTCGGTGGACATGGTCGTGGTTGTTCCGTCGAGATGCGGACGATGACGCGGATGGTTCTATCATAGAACAGCGGGGCGGGAGAAGAGGGACCGGGCGACAGAGCTCATGCCGGAGACGAGTCGAGACGAATTTTTCTGGATCGAGAGGGCGGACTATCTTAGAATCCAAGATCTATGACGGGTGTCCGCTGGCGAACATTCAATATTAGGGAGACTGGATTGTGAGAGGTCGATGGCAGGCGTGGGGGCTTGTGATGGTGCTCGGCATCTTCTGGGTCGGGGGAATCCGGGCGGAGGAGCCTGCCCATCCGGAGGCTTGTCGCTCCTTACCACTTGAAGAAAAAATTCGCTGTTACCAGACGCACCTGGAGACCGTTCTCCATATGGAGGGGACGGAGCAGGCTCTCTCGGCGCTGGAGCAGATCACGGTCCAAGACCCCGAGGCGTTGCGTGAAGCCCATCCGCTCGTCCACCATGTCGGCCAACGGTCGTTTGCCTGGTATGGAACGGCACCCCTCGCCCTGTCGCATTGCCGGGACGTGTTTTGGTCGGGCTGCTACCATGGTGTGTTGCAGGCCTACCTGAGCAGCCTGTCCGTGGTGGAGCCACAGCATATCTTGCTCCTCTGCCCCACCAGCGAGACGGTATCGGCCTATTCGTTTCAACGCTACAACTGTCTTCATGGTTTGGGCCATGGTCTGATCATTCAATTTCGCTATGATCTTCTCAAGAGTCTGGCCTTTTGCGATGCGTTGCCGGAGCCGTGGGATCGCGAGTCCTGTTATGGCGGTGTGTTCATGGAAAACATCGTCACGTTTCAGCAGGCGCGGAGGGCGATACCGTCCAACGGGCACCATCACCACGAGACGGCGACCAGTTTCTTGAACCCACAAGATCTGTTGTATCCCTGTTCTGTTCTGCACGAAAAATATCTGCGGGCCTGTTACCTCATGCAGACCTCTGTGGTGCTGACGTTTCTGAACTACGATTTTGCGCAGGCCTTCACCCAATGCGCGCGCGTGGAGGGTGAGCATCAGACGACGTGTTATAGAAGTCTGGGTCGTGACATCAGCGGATTTACCTTGCGCGACGCCGGTCGAGTCAATGAACTTTGCCGGCTTGGACAGGGTGATCAAGTGCAGCAATGTTTCATCGGCGCCGTGAAAGATTTCATCCTCACCGATGCCAGCCCGGACCCTGGCCTGGCGTTTTGCCGGAGCCTGGAAGGACCCTTTAAGCGAAACTGCTATGTCACCGTGGGTGAGATGGTGGTGCCTCTCTTCGACGATAAGAATAAGCGGGCCCAAGCGTGCCGCAAAGGCGAAGATGAGTACGTCGAGGCCTGCCTGACAAGCGCCACTGCCTTCTAGTCCAATACTGTTATGTTCAAATTCTCTCGTTCAGCGGGGTGGTTTCATTCGTGACACCTGACGCGTATCTTAGGGATCTGCGCCGGGACAAAGGACCCTCCAGGATTGCGGAAAGTTTCAGAGGACGCTTGAGGTTAGGCGCCGGGCGGTGGGGACGATTGGATCACATTGAAATCTTTCTGGGCGACCATGTGGCCGTCCATGCGCAACCGAAACTCATAGCGACCTGGGACGGGAAACAGGAGTGCGGGAATATTGATTCCGAAATCAGAAATCTGTAAGCGGTCGCCAATAACGATGTTCGGAAGCGAGGCGCGGCAGATCAGTTGGTCGGTATTGACGTACATGAGGTTGATGTCAAAGTGGTAGGTTCCCTCGGCGTCGGTCATGCAAAAATACAGGCCCAACTGGTGATGTTGAAACGGAAAAGTCAGGGACTGGAGGTGCGTAAAAGATGCCGATCAGAGATTTTTTCTTGGTGAGGCTGTCTTCGATGACCGTGTCGCACACCAAGAACGCCTGAACGATCGGCGTGGGCACGTTAACGGTGTGCCACAGCGGGTTTTCAACCCAGCACTGCAGCCCCGCCGCGAGCCTCAAATACATCACCGAACAGCGTCTGAGTGGACCCCACTCGGCAGAAGTGAGAGGTGATTTCGATGAGTTGCCCGCGGTGTGAGTAGAACTTCCCCGTGGCCACTTGGATTTTTTCCCCCGGCGCCACGGCGGCTTCCAGCACGGTGTCGCCTGTTTCCTGATCAGTCACCATCAGCCACGGCAGATTGGGGAAGAGAGTCGGCGGGGAATCGCTCGTGTTGATGATGAAACGGGTGCCGTCGTTGAACGCCCAGCGATTGCGACGGAGGTGCGCGACATGATTGCCACTGCCGTCGTACAAATCGATGGTGAGCATGATGCGATCATGCTCGGGACTGAGTTCGAGGACAAGTTGTTCCTTGCCTTGAACGCGGAGGACTCCGTTCGTGTTGCGGAAAATATTAGAACCGAGGCGGATTTCCAGGCTGTGCTTAATCCGATCTGGTTCGGTTGGGTGGGGGAGACTCGATGTCTCGGGTTTTCGTAATTCCATGCTTACCGAACTAGGGCGACCGGAGAATCCGTTGAGAGCCGCATTCGACCATACGGTCAGGTCGAATAAGTGGGGAGAAAGGTAGGCTGTTAGAGGGGCGCTGTCAAGCCCGTTCTGAGCGGCGACTAGGGAGAGGCGGGGCCTTCACGGTCGTCGGCATCGGTTGCCGTGACGCACACCGTGATCTCCTGTTCCGACTGGTTCTGGAGGGGAATGGTGAGAGCTTGGGAGACGAGGCCCCCGCCGGTTTTTTGTGAAGCAGGAACGACCTTGGCGATCACGGGGCCGTCACCGGCGTTGTAGTAAATTGTCGTATGAGCCAGATTGGTCAGTGGCTTTCCATCGGTGCCGGCCGTGGGTTCGGTGTAGGAAATCGTAACGGTGGATTGCGGTGACTTGACGCGCACTTTCGTGGCGGTTCCGCATTGGGTCCAGGCGCTCGAATAGGGGGGCGCGATGGTTCCTTCCAGAAAGCTTGCCCCACAGCCCGCCAGTGTCAAAAACGCCGGGAATATTCCTGCGAGTAGCAGATTCCAATGGCCGGTGGGACGATGAGGCATAAAAAGTACTGTAGGCTAATTGAGAATGCGGTGCAAGCGGCCACAGGTCTTCCGGACTTGTTGGTTCGAAATAGGCCGTTCATGCAATAAGCACATTCCACTTGGCGTTTGAAAAGCAAAAACTTGCTGTGATACAGTCCGAGTTCTTTCCGCTGCAAGTAGGACTTTCTCACTGGTCCCATCGTCTAGCTTGGCCTAGGACGGAGCCCTCTCAAGGCTCAGACACGGGTTCAAATCCCGTTGGGACCACCAACCTTTTCCCTGATCTTCC
>JACCYV010000013.1 GCA_013696305.1 Nitrospira sp. | reverse complement strand
TGTGGAGGTATGACATGAAAGCGGTGATTTTGGCTGGTGGATTGGGAACTCGGTTGTCGGAAGAAACGGTGCTTCGTCCAAAGCCGATGGTGGAAATTGGCGGCAAGCCTATCCTATGGCATATCATGCAGATCCACGCCGTGTATGGCATCACTGAATTCATTATTGCTCTCGGGTACAAAGGGGAAATGATCAAAGAGTACTTCCTCAATTTCTTTGCCATCAATAATGATTTTTCGGTAGACCTCTCTACGGGAAAAACGACTATTCACGATGGAAACCAACCCAAATGGACCGTGCACCTGGCTGACACCGGGCAGAGGACACAAACCGGTGGGCGAGTGAAACGTTTGAGGAAATGGCTCGGTACTGATGAGGCATTTATGTTGACATACGGTGATGGTGTCGCCGATCTAAACATCAACAAACTGCTGGAGTTTCATCGTTCCCATGGCAAACTCGCGACCATGACCTCGGTCCGCTCTCCTGCACGATTTGGTCGTATTGGCTTCGATGGTGACCGAGTGACTCAGTTCTTCGAAAAACCAGAATCGGGAGAAGGGTGGATTAACGGAGGGTTTTTTGTCCTGAGCACCAAGGCTCTAGACTATATTGATGGCGATGACACCATCTGGGAGCGCGATCCTGTCGAGCGTCTCGCTCAGGCCGGTCAAATGGTCGGATACAAACATTATGGCTTCTGGTCCTGCATGGATACAATGAAGGAAAAGGAGTATCTGGAAGGGCTGTGGCAAGCCGGCAAGGCTCCCTGGAAGATGTGGTAGCGACGTGCGAGCAGATTTCCTTATTATCGGTGGAGGCGTCATCGGCCTAAACATTGCGCGCAAGCTCCGGCGAATATTTTCGGGGGCGTCGGTGCACCTCATAGAGAAAGAAGCTGATTGCGGATTGCATGCAAGTGGTCGCAACAGCGGCGTGTTACATGCGGGATTCTACTACTCTCCCGACAGCCTCAAAGCGAAGTTTACGTGGAGCGGCAATCGTCTTTTAACCGAGTATTGTGCAGAAAAGAGAATTCCGTTGAATAAGTGCGGAAAGTTGGTTGTCGCAAAAGATCAGGCGGACCACGCAGGACTTGATGAACTGCTTCGGCGAGGGGGTGCAAATGGGATCCCCCTCGAGGAGATCTCCGAGAAGGACGCTAAAGCAATTGAACCTCGCGTGAGAACTTGTGAGCGTGCGCTATTTTCACCAGCAACATCAACGGTCGACCCGATGCAGGTCATGCAGGCAATGAAAAAAGATGCCCTCGATGAGGGAGTGCATCTTCATTGCGGGGTTCGATACCTTTCAGCATCCAAGGGGCGGGTCTTGACGACGGATGGTGTGCATGACGTCGGGTACGTCGTGAACGCAGCCGGACTCTATGCGGACCGTATTGCGAGAGAATTTGGTTTTTCTGAACACTATCGAATCCTTCCTTTCAAAGGCCTCTATCTGTATTCCAGTGAACCGGCAGGATCTATTCGAACGAATATCTATCCGGTCCCGAACCTAAAGAACCCGTTTCTGGGAGTTCACTTCACCGTGGCGGCCAGCGGAAAAGCTAAGATTGGTCCTACGGCAATTCCTGGACTCTGGAGGGAGCATTACGGCGGGATGGCAAACTTTCATTGGAATGAATTTATCGAAGTGGCCGTACGGGGGGTTGGGTTATTAGCCACTTCAAACTTCGACTTCAAGAGTCTCGCCGTGGGTGAATTGGCGAAATATTCAAAATCGACCATGATCTCCCTGGCAAGGCAATTGGCGGATGGGGTCAAATCCGAGCATTACCAGAGCTGGGGGAAGCCTGGAATTCGAGCGCAACTCGTCGATATCAGGAAGCGTAAACTCGAAATGGATTTTGTGTTGGAGAGCGATAAGTATTCGATGCATGTCCTCAACGCCGTCTCTCCTGCCTTTACCTGCTCGCTTCCCTTCTCAGAGCACGTATGTCAGCAAATCAAAGCCACCTTAAGTTGAGGGAGTATCCATGAAGATCTTGGTCACCGGCAACATGGGTTATGTCGGACCAGTCGTGTTACGTCGTTTGCGAAAGTCACATCCTGAGGCTACGCTCATAGGATATGACATGGGCTACTTTGCACATTGCCTGACTGGGGCAGCGCGGTTCCCTGAAAGCCGTGCCGATATGCAGTATTTCGGAGATATACGCCAGGTACCGGAAGAAATTCTGCGAGGAGTCGACGGAATCGTTCATCTCTGTGCCATCTCTAATGACCCCATGGATGCCCTAAACGAAGATGTGACGACGGCTATTAATTATCGCGCCAGTATTGACCTTGCCCAGAAAGCAAAGCGAGCCGGCGTGAAGAAGTTCGTGTTTGCGTCAAGTTGCAGCGTCTATGGATTTGCAGAAGGTGGTCCACGCCGCGAAGAGGATGCGCTCAATCCCCTTACGGCCTATGCCAAATCAAAGGTTTTTACCGAACAAGACCTTGCATTGCTTGCATCGGAGACCTTCACGGCAACATGTCTTCGATTTTCGACCGCCTGTGGTATGAGTGATCGTCTGCGACTGGATCTTGTGCTGAATGATTTTGTCGCCAGCGCGCTCGTGTCGAAGCGCATTAATATCTTGAGCGACGGAACCCCGTGGCGTCCGCTCATTCACGTGAAAGATATGGCGCGTGCAATCGATTGGGCTGTGCAACGAAACCACCGAGATGGCGGGACCTGTTTAACGCTCAATGTAGGAAGTGACACCTGGAATTATCAGGTGAAGGACCTTGCGGGAGCGGTGGGGCAGGTCATTCCCGACGTGGAGGTGTCCATCAATAAGGATGCACAGCCCGATAAACGCTCCTATCGTGTGAATTTTGATCGGTTCACCAAGTTGGCGCAAGGCTATCTCCCGGCGGTAGATCTTCACCAGGCAGTGGTGGATCTCCGAGATGGTCTCCTGACGATGAAATTTCAGGACCGTGACTTCAGGACGGCCGAGTTCATGCGATTGGTAACTTTGAAGCGTCTTCGGGAAAATGGGCACTTGACGGACAACCTTGAATGGACGGATGGAGGCATACTGGGAGTAAAAGGGGCCGACATGCCGTCGGTCCATTCAGAGAACTCGTCCGGATAAATTTCCCAACGAAGGAGGGCATCCTAAATGGGGCAATCACTTTGCCGGTCATGTGGGGCGACGCTGGGCCATACATTTGTCGATCTTGGCCTGTCCCCGCTCGCCAATTCCTATATAAAGCCTGAACAGCGCAATCGTGTGGAGTCGTTTTACCCCCTGCATGTGTATGTGTGCGAGAAGTGTTTGCTCGTTCAGCTGGAACAATTCTCGACCCCGCACGATATCTTTTCCGATTACGCCTATTTTTCCTCCTTTTCAGATTCGTGGCTCGCACATGCAAAAAGCTACGTGGACATGATCGTCGAGCGCTTCCGCCTGGACCGGGAGTCAAAGGTGGTTGAGATTGCGAGCAACGATGGATACCTTCTGAAGAATTTTGTGGCACGGGGAATTCCTGTGCTAGGGGTTGAGCCGGCGGCCAACGTCGCGGAGGTAGCCCAGAAAAATGGTATTAATACTCGCGTGGCATTCTTTGGTGAAAAAACGGCACTCGACCTTACAGGAGAAGGGTGGTCGGCAGACCTGATTATTGGGAACAATGTCTTGGCCCACGTCCCGGATCTGAATGATTTTGTCCAAGGCCTCAAGGTCCTGCTGAAGCCAACGGGCCAGATTACCATGGAGTTTCCTCATCTTCTTCAGCTGATGAATCAAAACCAGTTTGACACGATCTATCACGAGCATTTTTCTTATTTTTCGTTTCTAGCGGTGGAGCAAGTGTTTGCTCGGCATGGGATGAAATTGTTTGACGTCGAAGAGTTGCCCACCCATGGCGGGTCGCTCCGGATCTATGCCTGTCACGCTGGTGATGAGTCGAAACCTATTGGAGCTCGTGCACGAGAACTGAAATCACGAGAACAGCGCAATGGATTTGGCGATCTAAAGCATTATCTTTCATTTTCCCCAAAAGTTGAGGCCACAAAAAGAAAACTGCTTTCATTTCTGATCAATACCCGGCAGGAAGGAAAACGAGTGGTGGGTTATGGTGCTCCGGCCAAAGGAAATACCTTGCTCAACTATTGTGGCGTGCGAACGGATCTGATCGACTACACTGTCGATCGCAGCCCGCATAAGCAGGGTCATTTCCTTCCGGGGGTGCACATCCCGATCTATGCACCCGAGAAAATCCGCCAAACTCATCCGGATTATCTGCTCATTCTGCCATGGAATCTTCGGGAGGAAGTCATGCAGCAAATGAGTTTCATTCGTGAGTGGGGAGGGAAATTCGTGGTCCCCATTCCAGAAGTGACGGTCTATCCATGATCTTCACGGAAACTATCCTCAAGGGCGCGTTTGTGATTGAGCCTGAGCCCGTGAGAGATGAGCGAGGAATGTTTGCGAGGACCTGGTGTCAGAAAGAGGTTGAAGCGCAGGGTCTCGATGTCACGTGGGTTCAAAACAATATCTCGGTGAGCACGCGAAAAGGAACTCTCCGCGGCATGCATTATCAAGCAGCTCCGCACGAGGAAATAAAACTTGTGCAGTGCACCATGGGAGCCATCTACGACGTCATCGTTGACCTGCGGCCACCATCTCCCACGTATTGCCAACATGTCGGTATCGTATTGTCAGCTGAGAATCGCCGGCTTCTCTACATTCCCACAAAGTTCGCTCATGGCTATCTGACACTTCAGGACCACACGGAAGTGTTCTACCACATGTCCGAATTCCATACCCCTGGTTTGGCGCGTGGATTCTGTTGGGACGATTCCGCCTTCCATATCGAGTGGCCCGAGGCCATCATTGCAATGGCGGAAAAGGATCGGAGTTGGCCGGTATTTGCCCCTGATCGAGGAACGTTCCATGGACGGTAGGGATTCGCGTGAGACAGTCGGCTCGCCAGAACTAGGGCAGACCCTGCACGATTTTGCTGCGGAGCTGTATCCCTTATGCCGGAGTATTACCGGTGAGGGGGTGAGGAACACGTTCCGTCTGATCCAGAAACGGATTTCCTTAGAGATGTGCGAAGTTCCGAGCGGAACCCAGGTGTTCGATTGGGCGGTCCCTTTGGAGTGGAACGTATTGGATGCCTACATTAAGAATCGGGCAGGCGCGCGAATCGTTGATTTCAAGGCCAATAATCTGCACCTCATGAGTTACAGTACACCGATCCAGAAGAGAATGAAATTGGAGGAGCTGAAGCCTCATTTGTTTACTTTGCCGGATCATCCCGAGTGGATTCCCTACCGCACCTCCTACTACCAGGAAAACTGGGGGTTCTGCCTTTCGCACAACGATTTTGTTCGGCTGATAGATGAGGAATACGACGTCGTGATCGACTCCACCCTCCAGCCGGGTTCACTCACGTATGGTGAAAGTTATCTGCCCGGTGAGACGGCTGACGAGATTCTTATTTCGTGTCATGTCTGTCATCCATCGTTGTGCAATGACAACCTCTCTGGGATTGTGGTCGCTGTGATGTTGGCGCAGGCAATGGCCCTGCGTCAGCGACGGTATTCATACCGGTTTCTGTTTATTCCTGGCACGATTGGATCGATCACATGGTTAGCGAGGAACGAACATATCGTTTCTCGCATCAAACATGGTCTGGTCTTGACAGGAGTCGGGGATGCCGGTGGGATTACGTACAAAAGGAGTCGTCAAGGCCAGGCTGAAATTGATCGCGCGATGGTCCATGTCTTGAAGCATTCTGGAGAGGCACATCACGTCATTAATTTTTTTCCATACGGTTACGATGAACGACAATACTGTTCTCCGGGGTTTGATTTGCCGGTGGGATGCTTCATGAGGACGCCGCACAGCGAATATCCTGAATATCATTCGTCGGCGGATAATCTTGATTTTGTGAAAGCCGATTCCCTTGCTCGATCCTATACCCGATGTCTAGAGGTGCTCGACTTGTTGGAATGCAATCGAACGTATCTGAATCAGAATCCAAAATGTGAGCCGCAACTGGGACGTCGCGGGTTGTATCGAGCCATTGCGGGGCAGCAAGATAAGCAGTTGAAAGAGCTGGTACTCCTGTGGGTATTGAATCTCTCAGACGGGCACCATACCGTGCTTGATATTGCGGAGCGCGCCGAAGTCCCGTTTCGTAGAGTGCATACTGCGGTGGAGGCCTTGTTGTCGGTAGGATTGCTGACGGAATGTGGGGGGGCGAGTAACGCCTAATGCGAGGGAACCATGAATAATTCCATCTATTACGATCCTTCGTTTTCTGACGCCCAACGAAGGCAGTTGTTGTTTGAAGGACAACTATTCGTGTACGCACCGCGTCGAAGTACGCTGGCGCTTGTCGAATTTTCCAGGACGCTGATTGAGGAGGCTTTTGCACCCCTTGATCCGGAAATGGCGCAACACCAACTGTCCGCAGAACAATACGCGGCCATTTTGTTGAAGTTAAAACCGGGGTTCATCCATCACCCGGAATCAAAGCGACTGATTCAGGATATCTTCGTGGAGATGGGTTGTGATCTCAGCAAAACCTATTTTGATGTTCCCAAAATGCGTAGCTCCACGAGTGATAATTATCTCACGACCGGCATTGCTTATGCCTGGCATCCTCACCGGGATACCTGGTATTCCGCTCCGCCCTGCCAAATCAATTGGTGGATTCCGATCTATGATATTCAGTCGAATAATGCCATGGCTTTCCACCCGCAGTATTGGAATCGGGCGGTCAAGAACAGCTCAAAGGGGTACAACTACTATAAATGGAATCAGCAAAATCGGGGGGATCATGTGGCCAAGTTTCTGAAGGAGGATCCCAGACCGCTCCCAAAGTCGACCGAACCGCTTGACCTTGATCCTCAGACACGCCTCATA
>JACCYV010000004.1 GCA_013696305.1 Nitrospira sp. | reverse complement strand
GTCCCTTTGCGGTTTTCATCCACCACGAGATTCGGCAAATCTCCGAGGTGATAGGGATGGTTCCCGAGATCCGGACTGACGTTCGCTTGCGGGTTGATCTGCGGATCGATGTTTCCGTCATAGTGCCCCTTCGCCGCGGTGAACGGATCGCAGGCCCCGGCCTCATGGATGTGGACGGCATGTCGTCCGGGCGTCAACGTGCTGTCGGGCATTCCCTGCACCGTCATTTTGATCCACACCCGTCCTTCATACTCTTGATATAGACGCGCTTCGCCGGTGATGCCGGGACCGCTGATCGTGGCTTCAGCCCTGAGCTTGTCGTCGAGTTTTCCCGTATGGTGACCTGCGCATCCCGACAAGAGCACCACACTCCCCGCGAGGACCAGCGCCCTGCCTAATACTTGCGTCACACTCATGACACACCTCCCTGTGAAGCGGACGGCCTAACCATCCCGGCGATTGAATGTAGGGGGATCACCTGCCACACCTGATCCATCCGTTCCTACCTTGCGAACGCGCTGTGAAAGACCCACTTGCCGGAGCGCCAGGCATGATGTCCGCGATCTCCTGATGATAACCTCTGCGCTCCAGGCCGGCATGGTGTCTCGACCAGGGAGCTCCTTTTCCACAATGTGCCGTCATTGAAAAGGCTCGGCCCTAGCCGACTCCTGTTCGATGGACGGCAGCTCATCCGATGCGTCGGGATGGTTTCGCGCTGCCAGATATTGCACCAGCCCGGCGGCCTCATCCTTTGACAGAATGGCACCCCAACGCATCATCTTCTCCACCGTCGCCCTCCATCGGTCTTCCGGCAACCGTTGCTGGGAGATCAAGTCCGTCGTATGACAGAGCGCACAACGAGCCACAATCAACCTGCCCGCACGCCGGGCCAAGGCAGGATCGACCGTGGCATGCTCATCTTCCTTGGCGGCCGTCACGGCCACCAACCCCAGAATAACGAACAGCACAATGGAGAATGGTGAAAAGGTTCGTCCAGCAAGGCCGCAGCGAGCGCTAGGCCGAGGCGTACGTTGTGTGTACGTTGAGGGCTTGCGCGATGCGAGAACGAAGCTGGAGGACTTTTGCAGCATTCTCATGCGGCCACCGTCACCGAGCAACGATCCCATCCATTCCACAGAAACCCGCCGGGATTCCATGGACTCTTCTCCGGCTGTCGTTCACCTCGCGCATCCGTCGCGCGGCAGAGAATGACGGTTGGGCCCGCGGTCCCCGCATTCCAGTTATACTGCCATTGCCGCCAGGCGTAGGGCTGCTCATCGCCAATGAACCGAGCCGGCTCCCACGTGCGCCCGTCGTCACAAGACACCTCGACCTGCGCTACCGGCACCTCCCCGCCCCAGGCGACGCCTTGAATCGTCACCCGTCCCTGCATAACCGTATCGCCCTCCGCCGGAGCAGCAATCAGCGATTTCACCACCATCTGCTCCACCGGAATCATGGCCGTGCCCGGCAAGCCGGAACCTGACTGGATCGACGTCTCCGGCATGCGATAGGCCTGTTGCATGTAATAGCCGGGAGATTCATCCGTTCGCACGGTGATCTCGGTCAACCACTTCGTGCAGGATTCCGCCATCCATCCGGGCGTGATCACACGCAGCGGCGCGCCGTGCAATAACGGCAAGGGTCGCCCGTTCATTTCGTATGCCAGGAGCGTGTCGGGATGGAGCGCCTTCGCGAGAGAGATGCTGCGGGTAAACAACGGCACTGTGGCGACCGCCGGGCGATCCGCCCCTTGCAATTGCACATGGAGCCCCTGCGGTTTCAGCCCGGCCCGTTGGAGGACATCCCGCAGACGCACCCCGGTCCATTGCGCATTGCCGACCGCCCCGCGCTCCCATTGAACTCCGGGTGCTTTGGGCCGATGGTACGCGCGGCCGTTACCGCTGCATTGCAGGACTGCCGTCATCCTGATTGTTTCAAACTGTCGCAAGTCTTCGAGGCTCAGGCTTAGCCCGTCCTTGACCAATCCCTTCACGGTCAGCCGCCACGTATCGTGTCGCACCGCGTCGGCCGCGGGCGGGCCGAAGTGACTGCGCACGAAAAACCGTTCGCTGGGAGTCAACCAGGAGGTGAATTCCTGAACGGGCGTTTCCGCATTAAACGGGCGCGTGACCCGCACGGAGAGTGGGCCCGATGCATGGCCGGATTCATCACCCTGACCGCCTTCGACCGTCGGCAGTCTACTCCCCAGGACGAAGCAGGCCCCAACTCCTTGCAACAAGGTCTTCAATAATATTCGTCGGGACAGAATCATCGTGGACCGTTAGGGTGACGTCACCACGTGACTATGTGGATTGAGGTCGATGGCGATGTTGACGGCCACGGCGAGTGATTGATGCACCGTGCACGCATGCGCCACTTTCAACAGACGCTCTCTCTGGTCGGGTGTCACACGGTGAGGCAGGCGAATCGCCAGCACGATCTGCCCGACACGATGCGGCCCTTCCGCCATCGTCCATTCCGCCTCTACCCGTAATCCTTCACGTGAGATGTCATCCCGCGCGCAGAATTGGCCGACAACGTAGCCGACACAGCTCGTCACCGACCCGACAAACAGTTCCTCGGGAGTCATGCCTGCATCAGCCCCGCCGCCGTCCACCGGCTGATCTGAGACCACGCGATGTCGATCACTGACGATGTCATAGCGCGTTCCCCCTTGATAGGCCACGCTCAGTTTCATTCGGTCCTCCTTTGCTCCTATCTCACATCGGGTATTGGCACCTCGGTGTTCGTCCGAGATTTGTCCAACTCACTAGAAACGGCTTCATGAGATTCCGCGCCACACTTTTCAATAGGGTCACGAATCTATGGGTTCAATTATTTCGTCGAAAATCGATACATATCGTGACAGGTCGTGCATCGTGCCGTCAGGCTTGAGAGTCGGTTGAAAATCTGAACCGACGATTCACCCTGTGCAATTCCGTCGGCCAGATGATCCATATCTTTGTGAATCGCTCGGTCCGCTTCACTCCTGTTCGATAGGTATACACCTTGCCGCGAACTTCCATCGCTCCCTCCCGGTTCATTCGTGATAGCGCTTCCGCTGCCGTCACCTCACGACAGTCGATGCAATCGATCGGACAAGCGAAGATTCTCGGCATAATCCACGGGACAATCGATGACCGCCGGTCGGCCGCACGTCAGGGCTTCCTTCAGCACCGCGCTCAACCCGGACGGCCCTTCCACTCGAAATCCCGCGGCCCCGAAACTTTCAGCATAGGCGACGAAATCGGGGTTCGTAAATTCGACGCCGGAGGTCCGCTGAAAACGGACCTGTTGCTTCCAACGAATCACCCCATACCCGTTGTCCCGCCAGATGAGGATCACGATCGGCAGGCGAAGGCGCACGGCCGTTTCAAGTTCATGGGAGTTCATCAGGAACCCTCCGTCACCGGTCACCGCCACCACCTGCCGGTCGGGGTACAGCAGCCGGGCCACGATGGCACCCGGCAGACCGATCCCCATTGAGGCAAAGCCATTCGAAATGATGCAGGTGTTCGGCAGCTCGCACGGAAACATCCTCGCCATCCACAGCTTGTGGGCGCCGACATCACACACCACCAGAGCCTCCGGCTTGAGCGCTGCGCGCAACTCCCTCACGATATGCTGCGGACGCATCGGCAAACTCCGGGACTCTGCCTGCTCCTGTTCGAATCCTTTCTGGATGGTTTGGCGGCAACGCTGAGCCCATTCTGCGGGGAACGGATATAGAGACTGCCCGATCGCCTCGATCGAGAGCCCAATGTTACCGACCACACCGACCCCGACCACATAGTGCGCATCCACTTCAGCCGGAGCCACATCGACGTGGACGATCGGTGTATCGCGATCCGGGTTCCAGAAACAGGGGGCATACTCAACCGGATCATATCCCACGGCGATGACGAGGTCGCTCTCGGCAAGCACGAGCGCCGCGTAATCCTGCATCTGCAGCCCGATGGTGCCGAGAGACAAGGGATCGGAGTCGGGCACCACTCCCTTGGCCATAAAGGTATGAATGACGGGAACCCCGAATCGCCGCGCGAAGACACGCACCGCCTCGGTCGCCGACCCGCGAACGATTCCGTTCCCCGCCAGCAACACCGGTCGCCGGGACTTCCCGATCAGGTCGACCGCACGCGCGACCTGAACCGGCACCGGTTCCGGAAGCACCGGATGTTGAACCAATAACGGTTCGGAGAGACAGTCATCCGTCAGCCGTTGAGACGCCACATCCTCGGGCAGTTCCAGATGTGTGGCGCCGGGCTTTTCAGTTTCCGCCACCTTAAACGCCTTCCGCACGGCTTCCGGAATGATGTGCGGCCTGAAGATGTCGGCATTCCATTTCGTGACGGACCGGAACATCGACCGCACATCGATGGATTGATGCGACTCTTTGTGCATGCGGTCGAGTGAGACCTGTGCCGTCAGCGCCACGAGCGGCGCGCGGTCGAGGTAGGCATCCGCCACGCCGGTGAGTAGATTCGTGGCACCGGGGCCCAAGGTAGAGAGACAGACACCCGCTTTACCCGTGAGCCGGCCCTGCACATCGGCCATGAACGCGGCGCTCTGCTCGTGTCTCGTCACCACGAAGCGAATGGACGAATCGAGCAGGGCGTCCATGACATCGAGGTTCTCTTCACCAGGCACACCGAAGAGGTATTGGACGCCTTCATGTTCCAAACAACGGATGAGCAACTCAGATGCTTTCATCACCGTCCGTCCTGTAAAAAATCATCGCCTCACACCTGGTTCTGTTCCCGCAACATCGCAATCAGCTCACTCTTGGATATCAACAGCGCGCCCAACCCCAACACCATCGTCAGCACTGTCAGCACCATTCCGACGACCGGGATGAGCGAGAGCATCGAATACAGCACCAACCCCGCCACGAAAGGCCCGGCGAGCGACGAAGAGTCGGCCTGCCGGCGGAACATGAATTGTCCCAGGCACATGATCGCATAGACCCTCGCCACATACACCGTGGCGACATACAGGGCGAACAGGACGACTCCGACCGGTAGCGCGAACAGCGTCACGAGAAACGAAACCGCGACAATGGGGATGCCCACCAGCGCGACCGTGCCCCAGGCGAGCGACCGGCCAGGGCGTTCTCGCATCGTCGCCGTCACCCGGCGGGCGAACAGCGGGTAGATCCGCAGCAGCACCAGCCCCAGGATCAAGGTGGAGAGAACACTGACGACGGCGGCCAGGACTCGTACCCCGAAGATTCCCCGGCGAGCTCTTTCAAGAGTCCAGCCATCCGGCAGCGGACGCTGCGCGGTCGTTCCACGCACCGATGCCCCCTCGTCGATCGACGTAGCCGTTTCACTCCAGTATCTGAGATTCCTCCCGACCACTGCCTTTGATGTGAGGCGCACCGACCCGGCCGCCACGACCAGATCACGCTCGACCTCGTTGGACACCATCACCTTCGCGGCGCCGATCCTCGCATCCCGCCCGACATGCCCCGCAAGGTGCACGTTGCCGCCACCCGCGAGTAGGTTTTCCCGCACTTGGGCCGTCTCCGTCAGGTGAATATCCGCTCCACCGAGCGTCGCGTTCCTGCCGATCGTCCCGCTGATGGTAACCCGGGCTCCGGCAATCCTGGCATCCTGGGCCACGGTGCCCGACAGACTCACTGTGCCCCCTGCCACGATCACATCCCCGTTGACCACGCCATTCACCACCACCTCACCGCCTGCGGCGTAGAGATCGCCGTTCACGATACCGGAAATTTCCACATGCGGGCCCACGGCGAAATAATCACCCTGGACGACTTGCCCGGCCCGCAAGACGACCCGCTCACCCAGCGAGGCCCGCGGGGAAAATTCATCGGCATAGGAGGGGGCCGAAGCGGAGAGCACGACCATCAACATCACGATCCATGTCAGCATGTGAATCACCTCCATAGCCTCCATGATTCATGAAGGCTTCTACCGCATCCGCAGATACGTCTCTGCGACACCTGGCCGCCGGCCCTGTTTACTCCTGCCCCCGCACGACGACCAGAAGAAGATGCTTGCGACCCGGTTGAGAAAATTCACGGATCCTTTCGGTCACCAGATCCGCCCTCCCACCCAGGGATATTGCATGGGGCTCTTCGGTAATCACCCTGATCGTTCCGTTCTTGCGCACTGCCTCCACGACGGCCTCCTGATTCGGCAAATCCGGAACCACTGAATCCCGCTTGAGGTAATACACGGCGTCTTCGTTTTTCGGCCATCCTGGGATATAGAGGAACAGTGCCGGACGGGTCTCCGCCGCCAGGGCTTTGATCTCCTCTGTCACCTTCCTGGGTGAAAACGCCTGATCAATGGCAGGAAACACATAACTGACCACCAGCACCATGTACCCGATGGCGAGTGCCCCGACCATGCCGAGCGCGAGGCGCAGGTGAGAGCGGAACACCGCATACATGAGGAGGCCGGAGAGCGACACCGTTGTGACGATAAATATGGGAGACACCATGGCGGATGAGACGAGCCACCGGCGTCGGACTGGCGCCGCACCCAAGAACATACCGGCGACGTAGGTCACGGCCAATACGACGAGCAGGACTTTGAGTAGTCGAGGCATGGGCCCGGCCTCGCCGGGGGATGAGAAAACATGGTGATAGAAATATCCGATCATCAAGCCGATGGCCGGCACGATCGTCATGAGATAAGGCTCCCGCTTAACGCCGGCCAGGCTGAACGCCATGAAGAGGGCCAGGACCCAGACAAGCACGAGCAATTCAGTCGGATGAGACCGGAACGGCCGTTTCGTCCACAGCAGGAGGAGCGCCGACGGGATCAGCGCACACCAGGGGAAGAAATCAGCCCACATCATGCCCAGATACCAATACATGGGATGCCCGTCATGAAGCGATCCGGATGGTGCGGCATTCCAGACGGATCGGATCGCACTGTCGAGTTGGAAATGGTGCTGATACCCCGGGCCGAGCAGCTGCGCATACCCCGCCATGATCGCGACGGCCATTACCAGGCCGGCCCAAAAGAACCGATCCTTGAACATGCGTGAGTCACGCTGGATCACCGCATACACCGTCATGACAAGGAGCGGCAGGAAGAACCCGTGCAGTTCCTTCAACATCGCACCGAGGGCCATGCTCAAGAAGGCGAGCAGATGCCACCGTGAACTGCGACCGAGTCGCTGCACGTGAATCCACGAATACAGGGCCAGCGTCACAAAAAATGTCAGGGTCGAATCGAACAACACCCGACGCCCGTACCAGAGAAAGACGTGTGTCGTGGCGACGACTAAGGCTGCCCAGAATCCTGCGGTCGGTGATATCAGCCTCGTCCCCAGCACGTAGGTCAGCATGATGGTACCGACGGCGGCGAGCGATCCGGGCAGCCGCAAGGCGATCTCGTGGTCGCCCCAGATCGACGTCGAGAGATTGAGCAACCAAAAGAAAAACGGTGGCTTATTGACATAGGGCGCACCCTGATAGGTGAGGTCGAAGAATTCCCCTCTGCGCCCCATCTCGCCGGCAATTCCGGCGTACAATCCCTCGCTGCCTTCCAAGAGTGAGAGATGAAGGTTGGCAAAATAGGCCCATGCTCCAACCAAAGTCAGCAGCAGAATTTCGCCGTTCCGGCGCGCGGCGGGATGCTCCCACAGATGCGTGCCCCACGATCGCCACTCCCTCGGCAACGATGCCCTCTCCTGGTGTGAGATGCGCCCATTCATGGCATTCCCCTCAGAATCTCGCGTATGTCACCGATCAACGATGGATCACAATAGCCGAGTCGAATGTCGTTGAGATCATTTTCGGGACCTTATTCTCCAGCTAACCCGGCTCGCGTTGAATCTGTACGAGGATCAAAGACATCGTAGGTCGTCGCGCACTCCTAAACAAGGGCTTCCTGGTCACTCTGTACAGCTTGTCACAGGGGATCATCTTTTTGATTCGGTGGATCGCGCGAGGATATCTCATTACAGGCTCTGATCGTTATCTCGCCCCTTATCGGGATGCTGTCGACACGGTCGAGACGCAGATCCGTCGTATAGGCAGTCTCACGAGGCACAACGTCACCCAGCAGGACCGGGTGGCCTATCTTGCAAGACAAGTCGAGCAGCGATCGGATGAGATGGACCATGCCATCGTGACCCGCCGCACGGAGGGCCTTCCCTTGGCCAAGTCAGTGGTCGTTGGCAATCAACAGAATCGGACGATGGATGCTATCCATGATATTGCCGGCCAGATTCGCGAGGAGGAAACAAGAGTCTTGGAGCGCCACCGGGCAGACTCCGAAGCCTGGGCTCTCACTGCCGGCTCATTCACCGTGGCGTTTTTCCTGGTGACCGCCGTGCTGTTCACCTTGTGCGGAGTGATCATGAAGATGGCCTTCACGACCCAGGCGCAGGCCGAACGCCTCATCCAAGCCCTTCCGCATCCCTCGACTGCTCCAATAATACGCTAACAAGTTGCTGACGCCTTCCTGACGCGCTGCCAACTGCCTGTTCTTCTATTCTTCCGTAGACAACCGTTAACTTCTTGAATGCTCTATGGGAAATCCTGCTCAGGCGCCTCTGACGAGCCGCCTGATTCCTCCATGTCCGCCGCACAAGAAGGGTCACCCACACCCGCATCGATCAATAAAGCCCGCACATCCACTCTCGCCCTTCTAATCGTTCATGGAATTCGATACCATGCGGCTGAGACACCACCCCATCTGCGGAACCGATGCGCGCCACTTCGTCGAGCTTCCTCACACTGCTGCCCGTCGCCGGCATTGCCTGCGCCTTCCTCATGAGCGAGCTCTTGCATGCACAATGGCCCGATTGGCGCTTGCACCAGATGCCGCTTCATTCGACCATGGAAGCCATCGGCGGAATCGCCTCGATCGCCATGGCCATCGTGCTCCTCCAGAGGCGTGACGAATCTACAAGCCGCAAATTTCAGTCGTTGGGCCTCGGATTTTTGGCCATGGGGTTTCTGGAGGTGTTCCACGCCATGGCGCAACCGGGAAACGGCTTTGTGCTGTTGCGCAATGCCGCCAGTTTCGCCGGTGGGGTCGGATTCGTGTTGGTGTGCGTGCCACAACCTCGACGACATCCTTCACAGGGGACTTGGCTGCCATGGGGAGTGGCGGCCGGGGCGTCGCTATTCGGTTCCTGGGCGCTCGCGTTTTCCGATCAGATCCCCGAGATGATCCGTCACGACCGATTTACCCCGATCGCGGTGGCCCCCCAAGGTCTGGCCTGTCTGTGTTTTTTCGCGGCCACGACCCGCTGTCTTCTGGACTACCGACAATCGCAGCGGCCGGAAGATTTCATCTTTGCCTCTCTGGCCCTTATGTTCGGTGTCGCCGAACTGGTGTTCATGTACTCAGTCCCTTGGGATAGTCGCTGGTGGTTCTGGCATCTGCTGCGCTTGACGGCCTATCTGCTGGTCCTGCGGGAAGTGAGTGGCGGCTATCTGCGCACCATGTCGGACCTGAAGGCATCCCTGGACCACACGACACGCGTAGAGGGAGCATTGCGGCAGAGCGAGCGGCACCTGCGCCGGAACCTTGATGACCGCGAGAAGATGGCGCAAGATCTCCATGACCACGTGATCCAGTCTATTTTTGCGGTAACTCTCAATCTTGAACGTTGCCGGCGGCTCGTGAGCACCCACGCGAAAGAGGTGGTCGTCCAATTGGGCATGACTCTCGCCGATCTCAGGCTGGTGATCCGCGACTTACGCCTGTATCTGGTGGGACTGGAGCAGCCGATCACGAATGGACGAGACCTCGAGACCGCATTCACCTCGCTGATAAAAAGCATGGCGAGCCCCGGGCAACTCCCATTCCGATTGGAGGTGGATCCCCTGGCCGCCGATCGAGTCACACCGGAACAGGCGTCGCACCTGCTGTCGATTACCCGCGAAGCCTTGAGTAACAGTCTTCGTCATGCTGCCGCCAGGACGGGCACGATCTCCCTGCAATTCGAAACGGATCATGTCCGCTTGACCGTGTCGGACGACGGCATCGGATTCCAAACCAACGCTTTGCAAGCGCAAGGACACGGGCTCAAAAATATGGGGGCTCGCGCAAAAAGACTCAATGGACGACTCGAAGTCCTCTCTGAACCGGGGCAGGGTACCCGCGTCCGGTTCGATCTACCGCAGGAGTCATCGCATGCGTCAGACTGAGGTCAAACCGATCCGGCTCTTGCTGGTCGACGACCATGAGGTCCTTCGCATTGGTTTGCGAACCCTTTTTACGGAAGCCGGAGGATTCGAGGTCGTCGGAGAGGCCGGCACCATGGTCGCCGCCGTGGCTGAAGCGTCGCGGCTTAGGCCGGATGTGATCCTGATGGATGTCCGCCTTCCTGACGGCAGCGGGATCGAAGCCTGCCGGACGATTCGAACGACGCAACCTGAGACAGCCGTTCTGTTTCTCACGTCCTTTGCGGACGACCAGGCCGTGCTCGCCACGATTCTGGCGGGAGCCGGCGGCTTCCTGCTGAAAGAGGTCAGCGGAGAACAATTGGTCAGCGGGGTGAAGACCGTTGCAACCGGGCAATCGATCCTGGACCGGGGTGTGGCCCAGCGGGTGCTGGCTCACATGCATTCCATGACGAGCGAGGGCGGTGGAGGCAGGAGCGATCCCCTGTCGCCGCAGGAACAGCGGGTCCTGGCATTGGTCGCGGAAGGACTCACGAACAAGGAGATCGCCGCATCGTTGAATCTCAGCGACAAGACGGTGGGTAACTACCTCAGCCACATCTTCCAAAAGCTTCACGTGACGCGCCGTACTCAAGCGGCGATGTATTACGCTCAGCGTCCCTCCAACAAATAGAGGCATTCTCCCCCTGGCGCTAGGGGAATAATCGTCGTGCCATCGGGGGAATCTCCTCTGGCTCTTCAGGCCGACGCGCAGATACGATGTAACTGGACGAACGACGACACTCACCGTGCATCATCCAAGGAGGAACGCGATGACCAAGCTAGCAGCGAACAGGCAGGTACTAAGCATCACTCTCGCGGCAATGGCAATGATCCTCTTGTGGATGGCTCCGGCGGTTACGGGGGCCGCTGACGGCGCCAAGAAAGAAAAGCCCAAAGTGCTCTACCATGTCGATGGGAAAGATCCGGAAGTCGCGAAGTATGCGCTGGCCCTGATCAACAAACATATCGACGCGGAAGGCGGGCCGGAGAATATCGACATCGAGCTCGTCGTCCACGGTCCCGCACTCGAACTATTCGAGAAGGACAAGATGGATCCGGAAATGACGAAACGCTTCGACCAGATCATCGAGAAAGGCGCGAAGGCGGAGATGTGCCAGGTGACAATGAAGGCCTTCGGGAAGACCCTCGACAATCTGGCCAAAGGGTTCGCGGCCACATTGCATCCGGTCGCGGTCAAGCGGATCGCAGACCTCCAGCAGCAGGGGTACCTTTACATCAAGCCATGAAAAGCACGGTCACCATGCATTCGATCCATGCGGGACTTCTGGGATTGCTGATCGTCGTCGCCGGTCCCTCGGGATTCGAAGCAGGGACGGGAGTCTTGCCGGTGGAGGCAGCCTCCATCACGACGCCTCCTTTCGAGCTGGTGACGTTCGGCGGGGTTGCCTACAACAATACGTCGGTCAACGGTCAACCGGCCTTGCTGGTGTTTTGGGCTCCCTGGTGCGACGTGTGCCGGCGTGAACTGCCGGGACTCAGCCGGTTTTACAAACAGGACAAACCGGATCGGCTCGAAGTGCTCTCTATTGGATTCGCCGACACCAGGAGCAATGTGGAAGCCTTTGTGCGCCAGCAGCCTGGATCCTTCCCTTTTCCTACGGCCTACGACGAGGACCGGTGGGTCTCACAGGCGTTCAAGATCAACGCCACACCCACGTATGTGCTGCTCGACGACCAAGGCCGTATCGCCTTGGTCCATCGCGGTGGCGGCATTCTTCACAATCCTCAGTTTCAAAAATTTCTGTCGACGCTTGCACCCTCGATCGGATCGTCTTCACAATGAGTAAGACAGCCCCGCATTGGCAAAGATCAACTTAAGGCAGCCGTCGAACTCTGTCGAGAGGACTCTTTGCGAAAGTCGTTACAGATTATGGCACTTCATTAATAAGTGTCTGCTCGCAGGAATGGCTGAGAATACGACAAGCGGTCAAAAAGATAGGGTTTTGCGGGGCACTGATGAGGAGATGAGGTGACCGTAGGACAACTAACTGAATCAATACCCTCTCAACATCCTGCCACCTGCTGTTCTGCGTGGTAAGAGCTGCGGACCAACGGCCCCGATTCGACGTGGCGGAAGCCTAAGGCCAGGCCTTCTTCTTTCAAGGCGGCGAATTCATCAGGATGGTAGAAGCGCGCTACTGAAAGATGTGCTTTGGTCGGTTGCAGGTATTGGCCGATGGTCAAAATGTCGCACCCGACCGATCGCAAGTCTCGCATGACCTCGCGCGCCTCCTCCGTCGTTTCCCCCATGCCGACGATCAAGCCGGACTTAGTCGTCATCCCCATCTGCTTGGCCTGTCCCAGCAATTCAATGGAACGCTGATATTTCCCCTGCGGCCGGATTGCGGAAAACAATCGCCTGACTGTTTCGATGTTGTGATTGAGGATATCCGGTTGCTCGGCTGCGACTGCCGCAAGTGCCGCTTCGTTGCCTTCAAAGTCCGGAATGAGCACTTCGATCGTGCAGCTTGGAATCAAACGCCGGATGTGGCTGATGGTGTCGGCAAAGATCGACGCCCCGCCGTCGTCCAACTCATCGCGATTCACCGACGTGATGACCGCATGTCTCAGATTGAGCGCCTGGATGGCCTCTGCCACACGCACCGGCTCCTCGCGATCCACCTCATGCGGCCGACCGGTCGCGACGGAACAGTAATGGCAACGTCGGGTGCAGATGTCGCCGAGAATCAGAAACGTGGCCGTACGCGCATTCCAACATTCCCACACGTTCGGACAGCGGGCTTCTTCACAGATCGTGTGAAGATTGAGGCGGTCCATAGTCTGACGAATGTCCTGGTAGTCCGGGCCGGTCTGAAGACGAACTTTAAACCAGGGCGGCAGACGACGGGATTGGGAAGCTGATGGTGCATCCTCCCTAGAGGATCGCCGTTGATCGATTTGAATGAAGCTCATGAATGCTCCACCGGCGCTGCGAGTTCCTGCGGATGTTCCAAAATACGCTTGAACTCTTTTAGAAACTGCGCACCCATCAATCCATCGAGTGCCCGGTGGTCGCAGGAGAGCGTCACATTCATCCGCCGCCCGACCGTGATGCTGCCCTTCGACACCACCGGCGCCTCGCGAATGGCGCCGACGGCGATCGAGGCAGCTTGCGGCGGCATGAGCACGGCGATGAAATTGTCCACGTCGAACATGCCCAGGTTGGAAATAGAAACCGTGGCGCCCATATATTCCTGCGGCTGCAGCCGCTTCTGTCGAGCCCGTTCAATGAGAGACTTCGTTTCCGTCGAGATGTCGGCCAAGGACTTGACGCCGCAGTCACGAACCACAGGTGTGATCAACCCGTCCTCCATGCCGACGGCCACGCCGATATCGATGTGCTCATACCGCCTGATGGCGTCACCGGCGAACGACACATTCAGCTCCGGATGCCGGGTCAGTGCCAACGCCACGGCCTTAATTAAAAGATCGGTGACGGAAGGATGGGTCTGCCGATTCTGCTTGAACTGACCACGCCATCGCTCCACCGGTTCCATATCGATTTCAATGGTCAAATAGAAGTGCGGGACCGGAGCTTTACTTTGAACCGTCGACCGGGCAATGGCCTTCCGCATCTGGCTCAGCGGCTGATCGATTCCGGCAGACAATGCCGGCGCGGTAGGAGCTGACCCCTTCACGACATCTTCCTCGACAATCCGCCCGCCCGGTCCGGTGCCGGTCACGGTGGAAAGGTCGATCCCGCGTTCAGCGGCCATAGCTTTGGCTCGGGGAGACGCGAACGGACGGGCTCCTGCCGAAGGGCCTGACGACGGAGCAGAAGCGCCTGCCTTCGATGTGGCGACAGGTTGAGATCCCGTCCCAACCGATGGAGCGGCGGTGACGCCATCGGCCATGGCCGCTGCGATGTCCTCATCGGCTTCTGCGATCACCGCGATCAATGTGCCGGATTGTACGGTTGCGCCGTCCAGCACCAGAATTTTGCGCAGGACCCCAGGGGCGAAGGCTTCCAGATCCATGACGGCTTTGTCGGTTTCGATCTCCGCGATGACTTCGCCCGCTTGTATCCGGTCGCCTTCATGCTTCTTCCAGGCCAGGAGAACGCCCTCCTCCATCGTATCCGTCAATTTGGGCATGACGACGCGACTAGCCATGGGACCTCCTCACCGATGCGGACGACCACTGCGTGATTAACTGGAGCATGCAGCTTTTCCCATCACCCCGCACCACAGACCGACCGGACAGCGGCGACCACACGCGGCACGTCCGGAATCGCGGCATCTTCCAAATGGCGGCTATAGGGCATGGGCACATCTTCACCGGTGACGCGAATGATGGGACCGTCCAGATAGTCGAATGCGGCTGTATAGACACTCTCAGCAATTTGAGCGCCCAGTCCGCAGAATCGCCAGCCTTCTTCGACGATCAGGAGACGCCCTGTCTTCTTGACCGATGCGACGATGGTCTCAAGGTCCAGGGGTTTGAGCGTGCGGGGATCAATGATCTCCACATCGATGCCTTCCCGACTCAATTGCTCGGCCGCCGCCAGCGCCACGAGCAGCATTTTCGAATAGGCGACGAGCGTGACATCGCTCCCGGCACGCTTGACCTCTGCCACACCGAGCGGAATCGTATAGTCACCCTCCGTCACTTCACCCTTCGTTCCATAGAGCAATTGCGCCTCGATGAAGATGACCGGATTCTGGTCGCGAATCGCGCTCTTCAACAGCCCCTTCGCATCCTGCGGCGTCGCCGGCGCCACCACTTTCAATCCGGGTACATGACAGAACCAAGACTCCAGGCTTTGCGAATGTTGCGCGCCGAGCTGATGCGCCGCGCTGCCGGGACCACGGATCACCAGCGGGACGGAGAGTTGCCCCCCCGACATGTATCTGATTTTGGCGGCGTTGTTGACGATTTGATCAAGAGCGACAATGCCGAAATTCATCGTCATCAGCTCGACGATCGGCTGCAGCCCTGCCATGGCAGCGCCGATGGCCAGGCCTGTAAATCCGGCTTCGGTGATCGGCGTATCAACGACCCGCTGCGGACCAAATTCCTCGACGAACCCCTTGCTGACCTTGAAGGCACCCTGGTAGTAGCCCACCTCTTCACCGATCAGAAAAATGTTCCCGTCCCGGCGCATTTCTTCCCGCATGGCTTGGTTGAGGGCGTCTCGGTAGGTCAACAGCATGAGTGATCCTATTCTTCTGCCATGACGTCGGTGTGCAGCGTCGAAGGATCCGGGAACGGACTCTCATCGGCAAACTTTACCGCGGAGGTGACCACGTGACTGACGTCCTTCTCCACTTGTTTGAAATCCGATTCACTGCAGAGTTTGTGCGTGAGGATGGTCTCCTTCAACACCAACAGGGGATCCCGCTTGCGGTGCTCCTCCACTTCATCTTTGGTCCGGTAATGCCCATGCGACGGATCGGCCATGGAGTGACCCATGAACCGGTAAGTCATCGCCTCGATGAAAAATGGCCCCTGGCCCGCGCGGACCTGATCTACAACGGTGCGCATCAACCCACGAACCGCCAGCACGTCCATCCCGTCCACACGTTCTGCCTTGATGCCATAGGAGCGGGCCGCCTCCGCCACATTCTCGTACAGCGCCACGGCTCGCTGCACCGGCGTGCCCATGCAGTAGCGGTTGTTTTCGCAAATGAAGATCACGGGCAGTTTCCACAGGGCCGCGAGATTGAATGCTTCATGCGCCTGGCCGCTCGGCACGGCGCCTTCGCCGAAAAAACAGACCGTTACCAGATCGAGCTTCTGATACTTGGTCGCAAAAGCCAGCCCAGCAGCCAGCGGAATGTGGCCGCCCACGATTGCATAACCGCCCATGAACCGATGCGGCAGATCAACCAGGTGCATGGAGCCGCCTTTGCCGTGACAGAGGCCCGTGGCCTTGCCGAACAGTTCGGCCATCACCTTATCCGGATCGGAGCCGCGGGCCAGACAGTGGCCGTGATCACGGTACGCACTGATCACATAATCATCCGGTTGCAGCGCGGCGATCGCCCCGACGGCGATCGCTTCCTCGCCGATATAGAGATGAAGGAATCCCGCGATCTTGGCGAGGGCATACATCTCCGCCGACTTTTCTTCAAAGCGGCGGATCAACAACATCTGGCGATAGAGAGCAAGCAGATCGTCCCTGTCCATGTCGGTCATTATGCATGGCAGGACAGGACGACTCAACCCTGATCGTCCGGGAAGATCACACGCATACGTGACTCATGACGGTTGTCGGAGACACAGCAGCGTCTCAGCGCGAGAGGGACGCAGGAATTCCTCGTGGGCCGAATTTACTCAGCAGACAAGAGTCAGGGGGATTGTCACACAGCGGGAGCACCACACGGTGGACCAACGCATGAAGGGCCAGGTTTCCAGCTCTCTCTGTGCGCCTGCGCACTGGCCATTGACTACCTCAACCAACTCGCTCTCAGTACGGGCTAGCTTCTGGCCGAAAATTTTACTATCCTTCCAGAAGCTTACGCCTGTTTCAGAACCTGCAGCCTGCAGGTCTTGTTCTTGCTGGCTTGTTCTTGCTGGGGAGTTGTCAACGCTCTGCATCCACCCTGCTAGGAAACCTATGGACATTATTCTGCCGATCATCGCAGTCATAGCGCCTCTCTTGGCGAGCGGCCTCATCGCTCTATTTGGGGCGAGACTCGGCGAAAGAAGCTCCTCCATCGGAGTCAGCGCCCTGTGGCTATCAACCCTTGCGGCCTTGGGATCGCTCTATCATGTCGTGCAGAATGAACCTGTACTCCTGACGTTTTCGGCCTGGCTCCCTCAGCCTCTCTCTTACATATTGCTGATCGATCGACTGACTGCCGTCATGATGGTCCTCATCACCGGAGTGAGCCTGATCATTCATGTGTACTCACAGCGCTACATGCAAGGGGACCAGGGGTATGTCAGATTCTTCCGTCTGCTCGGTCTTCTGACTTTCGTGCTGTTGAGTCTGGTCACCAGTGGAAGTGCCTTCTGGCTCTTCGTCTATTGGCATCTCGTCACGTGGGCATTGTTCTTCCTGCTCTCCTTCAATGCGGCCAGTCCGGCAGCACGCCTAGCTGCGCGGACTACGTGGCGGGTGCAGGGGCTCGGCGATAGCGCCTTTCTGGTCGGAACAGTGCTGATGTACACCCAGTTCGGGACCTTCGATCTCACCGAATTGTTCCGTGCGATCCGCGCCTCCGACGCGCCGGCTCTCTGGACTGGTACCATCCTTGAAATCAATTCCGTCACCGCAATTACGCTGTTGATCTTGATCGCGATCATGACGAAATCCGCCCAATTCCCCTTCCACGTATGGCTGCCGGGGACCATCGAGGCGCCCACACCCGTTTCGGCAATGCTCCACGCAGGGATCGTCAATGCCGGAGGCTTTCTAGTCAACCGGCTGGCCCCGCTCTACGGCGCCGCTCCGATGTCGCTCCACCTGATGTTTCTTATCGGAGGGCTGACCGCCTTGATCGGAGCCACCACGATGCTCACCCAATCCAGCATCAAGCGGACGCTCGTCTATTCCACGATGGGACAGATGGGATATATGATCATGGAATGCGGGCTTGGGGCCTTCGCTCTCGCCGTGTTCCACCTCTGCGCACATGGGCTGTTCAAGGCCACGCTGTTTCTCAACTCGGGAGCCAGCATTCAGAAAGCGCGGAGCGAGTTCAAGCGTCCAGGGCAGAATCATATAGAAGAAGCAGCCAGCTTCTCGCTAGTGACCTGGGCGACCGGCTTGGGAGTCACGCTGCTGCTGCCATTGATCATCCTGCTCGCCGCCCACGGCCTCGTCCGTATCCCCTTGCTTGAAACGCAGGGTACCGTGGTCTTCCTGTTCTTCGCCTGGGTCACCTCAGCTCAAGCGATCTTCAGCCTGTATCGCCTCGACGCGGTGGCCTCGTGGAAGGTGTCCTTGACAATGGTGGCGACGCTCACCTTGATCGGCCTGACCTACTTGTGGGCCGGCGAATCCTTCACCCATTTTCTCTATCCAGACACGGCGCAGGTGGCAACCTATTTTCAGGCAGCATCCTGGCCCAGAGGCATCTTTGACGCCGTGGTCACCCTCGCAGCGGTCCTCGTCTTTGCGGTCTGGATACTCCTGTACGGCAGAGCTCATGGAATGCAGTTGCTGGTTCCCAACTGGCTGGGCACCCTCCAGACCCGCGCCTATGTCGCATTCCTCAACGGCCTCTACGTGGAGGATGCCCTGCGAGCCTGGGGAAGACGTTCGAGGCGGATGAAGGTTCGAATACCCTAGGGAAACACGGCTGAATTGGAGTCTTGGTGACGACACTCAAGAGACAGACTTTCACCGATGCGGAGCGCATGGAAATGCGCTCTTACGTCCAGTTGGCGAGAGAGGTCATCGCCCAGTATTGGCCGATGCGGACCTTCATCCATCACAATCCACTGCACGGTCTGGAAGGACTGCATTTCGAAGCAGCTGTCAAGCGAGGGGCACACTTGTTCGGAGGCCGTGGTTATCTGAGCAACGAGACCTTTCGTCGCTACTTCAAGAGCGGGCGCATTTCTCCGGAAGACCTGCAGGCCGCCATCGAGCCTCTTGCCGCTGCGAAACAGGTGACTTTTTCGGGTCGCGCCACATCACACTTTGATGTGCTCATGGCTTCGATCGTGCATGGCATCTCTGAGCGTCGCACGCATCAATCCGATCCGCCGCACCCTGAGGAGCACCAGACCGTCCGTAGGATTGAGTCCTGGCTCAAAGCAGTGGGTGCCGACATTACGCCTGCCACCGTTCCGTTAACGCCATGGGAGTCGGTGGAACTCCCTCTACGCGAAACCTGCGCCGCCTGGTGTGATCGGACGATTGGCACGACGCTCGTCGATACGATCAATCGTGAAATGGTCAAGTGGTGCAGCGCGTTCCTGGATGAGGGTGAAGCCTCCTGGGCCATGCCGGACCGAGGAAAGAGGTTTTACCAAGCTTGGAAATCTCTCGCCTTGCACGATATGAGCCTCCGCCTCATCGGCATCCGGAAAGCGGCACAGAAAGTCGCCGCGCTCTCCGATCGATCGGAAGACGCCCTCTTGGAAAGTTTGACGATCTTAAAGATTCCCAAGGCCGCCTGGGAAGAGTATCTAGCACACCATTTAGCGGCCCTGCCGGGCTGGGCCGGCTACATCAAGTGGCGTGTCGACCAAGACACTTATCCCTGGCAGCAACAGCAGCCGATCGATTTGGTGAAATATTTGGCGGTCCGCTTGTTTTACGAACGCGAACTGGTCGATCGAAGCTGCCGCGAGGAGCTCGGAATCCCGGGAGACGGCGACGCCATTCGCGCATACGCCATTCGCGCATACATGGACAGCCATCCACACGCCTACTGGTTCCGCCGGGAATGGATGGCAGGCTGTGTGGCGACGCCGGCCGCAAACCAGGCACGCCAGCTGACGAGGACCGGACGAGGGCAAGACGCTGACGCCTGGGATGATCTGGGCCGTGAGCAGTTCCGAGAGGCGAACGACCGCCGAGCGGAGGAGGCCGTGACCTTGGCAGCGCGACGACTTCTCGATCTCGCGCGAGTCCTGGAAATCGATCTCCCCGCCATCGAATCGACCACTCCGTCCGATGTTCCCATCCTGCTCAACTGGATCGAAGGATTCCCGGCCTCGCAGCATGGACCGCGGTGGCTCGAGGCGTTCGAGGCCGGCCACCGTCGACAGGTACTGGCCGAACTGGCGACCGGAGTCCGCCAGACCTTAGCCGATCCCCATGCGGGAGACCAGGCCTCCCCTTCACGACCGCTCGCTCAGGTGGTGTTCTGCATCGATGTACGCTCGGAGGTCTTTCGTCGCCATCTCGAACATCGGGGCGGGTACGAAACGTTGGGCCTCGCCGGATTTTTCGGTGTGCCGCTGGACTATCAGCCGTTCAATGCACAGCACACGGTGGCCCACTGTCCGGTGCTCTTGAGGCCGAAGAACCAGGTTCGAGAAGTGCCTCGAAGCTATCATGTGGTGGAGGCCGAGCGGCACAAGACGGCGGCGCAACTCAGTAAAGCGGCGCACAGGCTCCTGCATGACTTGAAGGAAAATGTCGTCACGCCCTATGTCATGGTGGAGGCGGTCGGCTGGTTGTTTAGTCTGCCCCTGTTCGGGAAGACGCTGTTTCCGAGCCGGTACCACGCGATCGCCCGGTGGCTGAGGGCGCGCCTTATGCCCCCCATCGCCACCACGTTAACGGTCGAGAAGATCACGCGGGGAGAGGGCGAGGAAATGGTGGCCGCCGAACACCAGGCAAAAATCCGTGAAATTGTGCGAGAGCGGTTCGGCTTGCACGGCGCCGCGCTTTCTCCCGCTCTCCTGGAACACATTCGGAAGCAGGCCATGGGAACGGCGGAAGGAACTAACGGCGAGGCGGCCCGAGCCTTGGCCTTGTCGCCCCAGGATGAGGAACGATTCTATGAACAGCTGCGTCAGGAGCACGGCATCAGCCCTCGCGGCGTTTCGGACCGGCTGCATCGCATCACGCACACGGGTTTTACCACAACCGAGCAGGCCTATTTCGTCGAAGCCGCGCTGCGGCTGATGGGGTTGACCTCCAACTTTTCCCGCGTGGTCTTCTTTTGCGCGCATGGCAGCACGTCTCAGAACAACCCCTATGAATCGGCCCTCGATTGCGGCGCCTGCGGAGGCAACCAGGGTCTGCCCAATGCGCGGGCCATCGCGGTGATGGCCAACAGACCCGTGGTGCGCGAACTTCTACAAACGCGAGGCATCAAGATCCCCGGCGATACGCACTTTTTCGCAGGACAACATGACACCACGAGCGATCGAGTGCGCATCGTGGACTTAGAGGACGTGCCCGCCACGCACAGGAAAGATCTTCAGCGTCTCGCCGCAGATTTGGCGGAAGCCGGCCTGCAGGCCGCCCGTGAGCGGGGCGCCTTCCTCGATGCAGCGACCGACAGGCTTACCCCGTCCATTGCCCAGCAGGAGGCGCAGCATCGGAGTGAAGACTGGGCGCAAGTCCGCCCCGAATGGGGGCTTTCCAAGAACAGCCTCATGGTGATCGGGCGTCGTGATTTCACCAAAACAGTCGATCTGCACGGGCGCTCATTTCTTCATTCCTACGACCATCGACAGGATGGCTCCGGGAAACTTCTCGAAACCATCATGACCGCCCCGCTCGTGGTGGCGCAGTGGATCAACATGGAGCATTACTTTTCCACGGTTGACAACGAAGTGTATGGCAGCGCCAGCAAGGTCTACCACAACGTGGTCGGACGCATCGGTGTGATGACCGGTGCGTGGAGCGATCTGCGCATCGGGCTGCCTGCCCAAACAGTCTGGAACGGGCGCGAGCCCTATCACGAACCCATGCGGTTGCTGACCGTCATCGAAGCGCCAAGAGAACGCATCGGCGCCATCATCAATCGGCAGCCGCTGCTCGAACAGCTATTCGATCGGGAGTGGGTGACGCTCGTGGCGCTGGAACCCCAGGACGGCGCGTTCTATCAATACGACGGCCTGAACGGATGGACATGTATCGAAGGAGGGTCGCATGATCAGCTTAACACTGCATCCCATGAAGGAAATTAAAATCGTGGTCCAGGGCGAACACGTGAAGTTTGTCACGGACCTTCTGGATCGGGTCGGCGCCACCGGCTATACGATCATCAACAGTGTGTCCGGCAAAGGCCACCATGGATTTCATGAGGGGCATTTGCTGTTTAACGACACCAGCAGTCAGGTGATCGTCTTCACGGTGGTGCCGGAAGAGCGGGTCGAGCCGATTCTGGCGGGTCTAGGTCCGATCTTCAATAAACATTCAGGCGCGATGTTTGTGACTGACGTGGCAGTCAGCCGTCGTGACCACTTTCTCGCCAA
>JACCYV010000367.1 GCA_013696305.1 Nitrospira sp. | reverse complement strand
GTCTCCGGAGGCAAAGACAGCCTCGCCCTGTGGCATATCCTCCTCAAGCTTGGTTATCGCGCCGATGCCCTGTACGTAAATCTGGGCATCGGCGGCTATTCCGAAGAGTCGCATCGAAAAGTGCAGCAGTATGCCGACCAGGTCGCCGCCACGCATGACGCCTCCCTGCTGGTCCATGTCGTCGAACAGGAAGCCGGTGCCGGCATTCGTGAACTAGCCAATATCCTTCACCGGCCGACCTGCTCGACCTGCGGCACGATCAAGCGGTATCAGTTCAATCGCGCCGCGGTGGAACAGAACTACGATGTCATGGCCACCGGCCACAACCTCGACGATGAAGCCGCGCGCCTGTTGGGCAATGTGTTGCACTGGCAGGAAGAATACCTGGACAAACAAAGTCCGTCCCTGCCCGCGTCCGTGGAAGGCTTCGCCAAGAAGGTGAAACCGCTCTGCCGTCTGTCCGAACGGGAGATCGCCGCCTATGCGGTGGTCAATCGCATCGATTACATCGTGGAAGAATGTCCGATGGCTAAGGGCTCGAAGATGCTCCTCTACAAAGAGGTCCTCAATCGGTTGGAAACGGAATCGCCCGGCACGAAACAGCGTTTCTATTGGGGATTTCTGGACAAGCAAACCAAACCGGAGTCAGCGTCGGAAACCATGGCGGAAAAAGATCAGCGCACCCTCGCTCCCTGCCTAGCCTGTGGTCAACCCACCACCGCCGGCACCTGCTCCTATTGCAAGATGATGGCAAAGGCCAAGAGCACTCCCGCACATCCCCGAGCGTGAAGACCACGTCGACATTCGGGCATCCTTCCCCGGTCGGCCATGAAAGTGTCGGTGAAGCAGTGTCTGACTGAAGAGATACACTGCCATCGCATTGTGAGCGAGACTGATTAGCGGCCGCGATGGCCGCCACCCGAGTTACCCCCTCCGGAATAACCGCCTCCAGCGGCACCTCTTCCGCCAAATTGTCCGGGACTTACGGAGGTACTCGGGGATGAGACCGAAGGTGCCGTTCGAATGTTAGGAGGGCTTGGTCGCCAGAAATGGGAGGGATGTAATTGGTATGGGTGCGGCTGCGGTGCAGATTGATGCGTGAGCGGCGGGACGGATCGCGGCGTTGGAATGCTGACGATGTCCCCTACCTTCGCAGGCACGCCCGCAGGTGTGAGCAGTGGCGGCGACTGATGGTGATGCGCATAGGGTGCGGAGGGCACGAGCAACGATTGCCGAGGCGGCGAGGTGATGCGGCCCGACCTGGCCGACGGCACCTGCCCCGGCTGTGCCGTAATCATCTGTTGTGCGCGCGGAAGGTGGCGATGCCGCGGGTAGAGGCGCTGCGCCTGCAGCAGTAGGCCATTGACACCGGACACCCCGATCCAGGGGTAGGAATAGAACCCGGGAGTCGCATAGACCACACTGGTCCAGGCTTGCGACACCAGGCCATTGGCCTGCAGTTCGTTGAGCGTGTCTTCACGCTGGCGGCTCAGCTGCTGAACTTCTTCAGGCGATGGCGCGGCGGCGAGGGCTCGGTTGGTGGCATCGAGTTGTTCCTGCAACCGGTCGGTTTCGGCGCGAAGCGCCAGGAGTTCCTGCTTGGCGCTCTCGTTTTCTCGAAGGGCCGCAATGGCCTGCGCGACTTCATGCGGGTCGACCTCAGCTGTAAGGTCGGCGCGGATCACCACGGTCTCGTCCTCGAGCCTCGTCGTGATCTTCTGCTCCACGACCTTCACGATCCCCGCCGTAAAGCTGCGAATGTCATCCCGTGTGACGTCCATGTTTCGGACTTCGGTGACGCTCTCCAAGTAAGTTGCGACATGTTCGAGTGCTTCCTTCTTGGCGGCCTCGACCGCCAAACGTACGGCGTCGTTTCGCGTATCGTGATCTCCCATACGGTATTCGCCGCTGGCCGTGACCGTCCTCACCCGGGTAGGAACAGAGGGTTCTGTCCGGACGTTTGAAGCGGCAAGCGTCTGCTCGGCAGGGCCGGGCGGCGGAGTTGCCGGAGTGGGGTCGACGTCGTGCGAGGCAAGCTGACTCCGATACTTCCCGGGGATAGAGTCGAGCTGGTTGGTGAAATTTTGAATGCCGGCGTCGTCTGTATAGGCGTAGATAGGCGTGGCAGCCAAGGACGGCACAGGGAGAGTAAAAACAAAGAGGGAGAGCGAGATTCCTACCGATAATGTGACACCCCGGCGGGAGATCGACATTGGCGCCCCCTGTCTCTAACCTCGTTCAGCTTAACACATCGTTGCCGGATACTTCCGCATGCGTCGGCTTGGATAAGTTCGCCCGGGAGATGGAGGGTTCTGTCGCCTCTTACAGCCATCATTCTTGTGCCCGAGGCTTACCGCTCCATTCTTGACAAGCGTGTTTCATCGGATAAAGGAGGGCTGCACTTCCTGCATCCACCCTTCAAAAAGGCATGATCAACCGCAGGTTCTAGCCCACCCCATGCGAAACGTTCCACATATTTGTCCTCACGCCGAACCATTGAGTTCACAACCATAGTATGTAAAAGATCGCCCCGGTTGGCCTTCTCGCCACGAGAACTGCTTGGTATCATGACCAAACTGATGACGAGAGGACCGATGGCATGATGGATATGATTCGGCTGCAATCCCACGGATTGTGGGACCCGATGACGCCTTTCACATCAATGCATGGGGAAAGGCCGGCATCAATCCGATCACCCATGCCCTTGGCAACCAGGCTCGCTCGGGCAGCGCCGAATATTGGTGCGCGCAGGGCTGCGCGCCGATCCTCCGCCATCGGCTCTGGCCGGACATTCGCCTCCGGTCGTTTCCCTATCGCCACAAGGAACGCCTCGGCAACTAGACTATCTGACAGATTTGTCTAGGGAGTGGCCGCGTGCTCGATCGTTCCTCAATCCCCATGGTTTGCCTCTGTCATGGTCACGTCCGAAAATGGCCAGTATTCGCCGTCCGATGTGGCACGGTACAGCCTATGCAACCGCTTGATCCGGATATTTGCTATCGAGCCCTTCAGACGCGCGATTCGCGATTTGATGGACGTCTGTTCGTGGGCGTCGCCTCAACCGGTATCTATTGCCGTCCGATCTGTCCTGCACGGACGCCCAAACGGGAAAACTGCCGGTTTTTCTCCGCCAGCGCGACCGCCCAAGCGGCCGGATTCCGCGCTTGCCTGCGCTGCCGTCCGGAAATTTCCCCCGAGCTGGCCTGCTGGCGCGGCACGTCGAATACCGTCTCCCGGGCGTTGACGCTGATCGCGGACGGCTTTCTCGATCGTGAGGACGGAACGGTCGAGACGCTCGCCACGCGCGTCGGGATGGGAGCGCGTCAGTTACGCCGGCTCTTCGACCAACACCTCGGTGCGACGCCGGTCGCGGTTGCCCAGACAAGACGCTTGCTGTTCGCCAAACAATTGCTCCATGACACCAAGCTATCGATGGCCGAAGTCGCCATGGCCGGAGGCTTCGGCAGCCTTCGTCGGTTTAACGACGCCTTCCGCACCCTCTATCACAGACCGCCCGGCGAATTGCGTTGCAGCGACATGCGTACGACATCGAATATTCCTGTCGAGGCTCCCGTCCTGCTGCACATTCCATATCGACCTCCCTATGACTGGGAGGCCATGCTGGACTACTTGCGCGCGCGGGCGATTCACGGCATGGAGGTGATTGAGCACGGCACCTATCGACGTACCCTGTCGCACGAGGGGGCGCATGGTACCGTCACGGTCGCACATGCGCCGGACCGACAAGCGCTCCTGGCCACCATTCAGTTTCCCTCTGTCCGCGCACTACAAGCGATTGTCACTAACGTCCGGCACCTGTTCGATGTCGGAGCTGACGTCGACGCCATTACGGCTCATTTGTCCAAGGACCAGACCCTCGCGCCACTGATTGCTTCCCGGCCGGGACTTCGCACCCCGGGTTGTTGGGATGGATTTGAGCTCGCCGTCCGCGCCGTGCTGGGACAACAGATCACGGTCGAAGCTGCGCGCCGGCTAGGCAGTAGGCTCATCGATCTGTGCGGAGATCCGATTCCCAATGCCGCAGATACTCGTCTCGCTCGAATCTTTCCCTC
>JACCYV010000350.1 GCA_013696305.1 Nitrospira sp. | reverse complement strand
CGCATGCGTCGGTGGCGCTGCAAGTGCGACCCCACCTGTCGGCGCCGGCATCGGTCATGGGAGGAACTCAACCGGCCAATACGCTGCTGACGAGGCATTATGACTCACTTCGTGATGCCCGCAATGCGTTCGAAAAAGAATTCATTGCCCGCAAGCTGCGCGAGCATCATTGGAACATTTCCCGCACGGCCGAAGACCTGCAGATCGAGCGCAGCCACTTGCATCGGAAGATCAAGTTGCTCGATGTTGAGATGCGCCCGGAAAGCTAGTCAGGCTGTTGAAAAAGGCCCCCAGCTTCGTTCTCGGCTCGAAACGATCCTCAACGTACCCCTGAGGGTACGCCTCCGGTTCTTTCTCGCCTGCGGCCTTGCAGGATGGCCCTTTTGAGTAGCCTGGACTCTTGCCTTTCAGATCGCATAGGGTAGATCTTCGGCGATTCGGAGTATGTCTTCCCCACTGTTGACCAACTGTCCGCTGCATCGTTAAGATGCCACGCCTTATGACTACCTATCGTGATGCCGGGGTCGATATCGATGCCGGTGATGAATTTGTCGAGCGGATCAAACCCCACGTGCGGGCTACGTTTCGTCCTGAAGTCCTGACCGATCTGGGTGGTTTCGGCGGACTGTTTCGATTTCAGGCCAATCGCTACCAGGATCCGGTCCTTGTATCGGGGACCGATGGTGTCGGAACCAAGCTCAAGATTGCGTTCCTCATGGATAAGCACGACGCGGTTGGAATCGATCTGGTTGCAATGTGCGTTAATGATATCGCCGTGAGTGGCGCAGAGCCGCTCTTCTTTCTCGATTACTTTGCGACGGGGAAACTGTCATTGAAAACGGCGGAGGCCGTGGTACGTGGGATTTCTGATGGCTGCCGCCAGGCAGGCTGTGCGCTCATTGGAGGAGAAACGGCCGAAATGCCGTCGTTTTACGCAGAAGGAGAGTACGATTTGGCCGGCTTTGCCGTGGGGGTGGTTGATCGCCCGAAGATGATCGACGGACGGCAGATTGCTCCCGGCGACGCCGTGATCGGGTTTGCCTCAACGGGCGTCCATAGCAACGGGTTTTCCTTGGTGCGCAAGGTCCTTCTGGAACGGAGCGGGCTGACGGTTCACAGTATCGTGCCGGAACTGTGTGGGGTACTGGGGGAGACCCTGATGACCCCTACGCGTATTTATGCCAAACAGATTTTGGCGCTCGCTGACACCTGTCCCGTTAAGGGAATCGCGCATATTACCGGTGGAGGGATTACCGAAAACCTGCCGCGTGTCTTTCCGCCGCGTTGCGGGGCAAGGATCAACCGGGGTTCGTGGCCGGTGCTGCCGATTTTCCAGGCGATCCAGGATCGCGGCGCGGTGGCGCTGGACGAAATGTATCGTGTTTTCAATATGGGCATCGGGTTGATTCTCGTGGTCGCCCCTGAACATGCTGATCGGGTCATGGCTAAGGCCGTGGAATTAGGCGACCGGGCGTATCACATCGGAGAAATGGTGGCACAGCGGACCGACGAGGGTGTGGTTGAGTATGTCGGGTAGGCCATCACAACCGGTGCGACTGGGCGTGCTGCTCTCCGGCCGGGGATCAAATCTGCAGGCGATCATCGACGCGATTGAGGGAGGAACTTTATCCGCGAAAATCGCGGTCGTCTTGAGTAATAAGCAAGATGCCGGAGGACTCGAACGGGCGCGAAAGCATGACGTGCCGCATGTGTGGCTGGATCCGAAGCCGTTCGCCGGACGGGCGGATAGTCGCGAGACCTACGATCGGGTGCTGCTCGATGTGTTGCGGAAATACGAGGTGGACCTTGTGCTCCTGGCCGGGTACATGAAAATCGTGACGGCTATTCTGATCAACGCGTACGAGAACCGGATGATGAATATCCATCCATCACTGCTTCCCTCCTTTCCCGGGCTCGATGTGCAGAGAAAAGTGATCGAGCATGGGTGTAAAATCGCCGGGTGCACGGTGCACTTTGTGACAGAAGGAGTGGACGAAGGTCCCATCATCATTCAAGCAGCGGTGCCGGTTCTGGAAGGGGATACCGCGGAGGATCTCGCAGCCCGTATCCTTGAGCAGGAGCACAACATCTATCCTCGTGCGATTCAACTGTACGCCGAGGGAAGGTTGCGAGTGAAGGGACGACGAGTGATGGTGACGGAAGCAGGGTAGACTGCCGATGACGTTCCTCATCCCGCGTAATGCACCCGAGGGAATGGTAAGTTCGTATGGTGACCGGGATGCTGGTTGTGTATAATGCCGCGTGAGAAACGTGGGGGGCTAGCTCAGTTGGGAGAGCACTACGTTCGCAACGTAGGGGTCGGGGGTTCAACTCCCCTGCCCTCCACCAAACTTCGCTTGCGCGTGCCGTCGGCTATTCAGGTTTTATCGTGAGTGACGCGTCGGATAAACCCCTCACGTATCTCTGCTCTCAACAACACCTCACTGCGTGCGTGCCATACCAACCTTTGGTTGACCCGGTGGTCCCTAAATCGCTGTCCCGTCCAGGTCAGCGGCGAATGTTTCCTTGATTCGCGAGCTGGTTTCATGCCGAACTTCGTGCTGTCCCATGCCTCGTCGTGGGCGAGGGAATAGCTTCCTTTATTGAGCTGTCTCACCGCCAGGCCAGCTCTCGTCGTTCCATCGCCTGTGCCACAGCCGCCTTCAGTCACGCGCCTGCTACGGGCTTGGCCAAATATTTCACCACGCCCTCGTGCATACAAGAGACGGCCATCTGGGTCTCGGGAAAGCCCGTGAGCACCACCACTGAGACATAAGTATATTCACGGGGAAAGTAATCGATCGTGTTGAGTCCAGTGATCTTCGGCATACGGATGTCACAAATCATGGCATGGCACCCAACATGAGCCGGTCCTCTCCCGCCTTGATGACATCGATGGCGGTATCCCCGTTGTCCGTTTCCAGTATGTCATAGCCGGTCTTGTCGAGCATCCTCCGCACGACTTTCCTATAGTTGGCTCATCATCCACCACCCGCATGCGACCATTGCCTGTGAAGGCTTCAAAACATACATCCGATCGGTATTCCGTCGTGGCGTTTTCCTGGTGGTTGGGTCGTAATCTGCGGTTCGACCGTCCGCTCACTGGACGATGCCAAAACCGTCGCGGCTTCTCTCGACCTCACTGGGGCCAGAGCGAGCGGAGCACTGCGAGGGTTGCACCTACGCTCAACATCAGGGACATGATCAACATGAGGTCCATCCGAATCTCTCCTTTTGTCACCGGCGTCTCTCTGCTGCTCGATATTTGAGCAACATCTGTACCAGATGGAATTCGACAGCGCAGGCTTCATCTAGAACCAGAAAAACGAAGGATTTGTGACGGTATGCGCTCTTTTTTTAGCGTTCGTCAGTTCCATCTCTCGGTAGCGGATCGAGATAGCAGATAGTGAAAAGGGTATCGAAACGGATACGGTAACATATGAAATGTGTGAGGCGGGCTGAGATTAGACTATCCGCTCATAAGCATAAGGTGTTTGCAGTGCGCGCGAATGGGACCCCGGTCCCGTGGCTCGATCTACTGCTTGGCGTGGTGGATAACGACCGGCAGAAGTATGAGTTCGAGACAGGGCGAATCGAATTTTCGGATGAGATCGAATCCTTTCGCTATGGGACCGACTATGCCGTGAATGAAGACCGGTTGATTCCTGGAACCTCGCGGCTGAGTTTGCTAAAACTCCGGCAGGTGCGGAGTGGATCAGAACTATTGACCGAAGTCGATCTGGAGAGATTGGAGCGGATCTAAATCGGTTTTAATGTCTGCTGGCGGATTACTCGGGGTGCTTCCTGTTCTGACAACGGTCTCCAATTTCACAACATCTTCAAGTATTCAACCAGCGTATCCTTATCTTTTTCCAGCAGAACAGTCCCATACAGATGCCCCTCGTTGCCGCTGCCGCGCTCCGTTACGTCGTAGCGCGTGGTCGATTCGTTTAAGATCGTTGCATCGCGTGCCGGGGTGGTCACTCCCTCCCTGCGCTATTTGCAAATCTCTTGAGCCAGATTGTGAGCCCCATCCTTTAATTTCTGACCTGTAACGACCTTCTCAGCTTCCTGGGTCAAGGTACAAACTTCGTCGGCGTCTGAACCATTTTCAGCATGGACCAGAGCCCATTCGACCAGGCTCCTTGCTAATTGATCTCTCCATGGGCCACCGCATTTGCCTGCCAGAGCTTGCGCCTGACATCGACCGCTTCTTGGAATGATCGCTGCGCCTCGGCCATATGGGCGTGATCTCTCTGTAAGCGCCCTAAGTTATCCAAAGTCATTGCGAGCTTGCTTCCGAAAGCATGGGGGTTGGCCTGCGCCAGCTCTCTAAGTTTCTTCAGGTTCTCCGTTAAAATTAGTTCTGCTTTTTGAAATTCTCGCTGGTGATACAGCAGCTTTGCGTACTCACGTGCGTACTCCATATTGGTAGAGCGATAGCGATAGGCCTGCTCATAATGCGGGAGGGCGAGAAGCGGCTTGAATTGGAGGTCATAGACCTGAGCACGGCTAAAGTGATGAGCAGCTACCCGATCGACCTGCTCTTCTTCTTTTTTGATCAATTCATCGAGAACCGCCCCGGCCTTTTCCAGTTCGAGATTCTTGAAATACCGCTCCGCTTGCTGTGAGAGCTCGCTCGTCTCCCCCAATGCTGCCAACCTCGTCTCTAACTCATGGTACTTCCTGATCCATTCGTTTGCTTCGGCAACTTTCTGCTCAAGGGTTAGTTGGGTTTCCCCAAGCTCTTTATCCTTCCTATCCAACAATTCATTCAGACGCGCCACCGTCGTTGGATCTTCCCCCGAACAGTTCATCGTGATGGTCACATTGCCTGTGACATTCCCAGTGGCAGGGCTGCATGGCCCCCGTGTCTCTTGTTCAAATGACCATCCTGAGATCGGTAACGCTAAGAGACAGATGGCACCGATAGCCAGGTGTTTCATTGCCTTCTCACTTTTGAGGGGTGGTGATATTGATGTTCACGTCTCCGTTGACGTCTGAGGTAGCGGGGCTGGCGGGACCATGCGTCTCTTGTCGAACGTGGGATGGTTCTTCCGCCGATCGCCCTGGGCTCTCTTGCAGAACTGGAAGAATTTCTGTGGTGAAAGTGCGATAGTCCTGTCGCGTGAGTACCCCTTTGGCATATTGAGCGCATATACGAAAGTCGATCACCTCCCAATTCGCTACCCCGGGCTTCAGTTCCTGGCGCACCCGTTCCGGGTCAATTTTCACACCTGCGGACCCCTTCACGAGAGTGCCGATATTCTTGACAGCAACTTCAGTTTGGGTCGTGGCTTCCTTATTGAGTATCTCCTTTGGAGGCGAGAGACAGTCCACCTTTCCATTTGGTCCGTCGAAGATTACGGGTTTCCGCTCAGGAGGCTCAAGGGCGCAGGAGATAAACAACAGCACACTAATAGCTACCATCCCTCTTGAGCAATATAGCAGCATCATGAGAAGCCTCCGTTATCTAGGAGAATTGGCTCGTTACAACGTCTTCAAATATTCCACGAGCGCGTCTTTGTCTTTGGACGGCAGATCGGTCCCATACACGTGTCCCTGATTGCCGCTGCCACGCTGACTCACGTCATATGGTGTGTCCCCAGCTTGGGTTCGCATGGCCATTCTTCGAAGATCGAACTGCTAGATTGCGCACCGCAAGCGCTCTCTCCATTGGGAGAAATGGCCGCTCCCAGATAAAAGAGAATACTCATCTGCTGTCGGCTTGAGTCCAGGGAATCGTTCTATGCCGGCAATGAAGAATGGCGAGGTCGAGCCGCAACGTCCCTGCGTTTCTCAGCTCAATTTAAAGCAAGCATTCTGCCTGGGTGCCTCGCGGAGCATTTTTACAGTATTTCAAAGAGATGAAGGAGATGCCTGAGGCAGGATCACATCGAATCTGTATCTAACAAGATACTGGTAGGACTCTATCCCTCCTCCAAATCGAGATGAGTTCATAAGCGGACTGTTTCAGAAGGAGACATACGAATGGTTTGAGCATTCAGCGGCTCGTTGCTATGGACCTGTCGGTTCCGGTGGCGCATCCTGATCGTCGCGTTCTGCACGGTTACAGCGCCCTGTTGTGCCGCAGCCAATCAGTCGAAAGATCGGTGAACCAACGAAGGCAATCTCTCGATGGCTCGCGGCAACGGTTTGTGTTGAAGGGATGGGGGGAAGGCCGAGGGGTGGATCTATCGCTTGTACACAACGGTGACCCGCGCCAGGAAATCCCGTAGATATTCCTGCTGGCGCTGCAATGTGACGAGGTCTTTGATTTGCGCCGCCTCTTCAAGATGATGGCCGATTGTGCTGATTTGGTCGAATCCATACCCTCCGCCGTCTCCCTTCATGCGATGGCCCAACAACCCAA
>JACCYV010000338.1 GCA_013696305.1 Nitrospira sp. | reverse complement strand
GTGCGAATGGTGCGGGAAGCGAAGTCACGCGGCCTCAAGGTGACTGCGGAAGCCTGTCCGCACCACTTTACCCTCACTGAAGAACTCACGCGCGGATACAATACCCACGCGAAAATGAATCCTCCGTTGAGGACCTGGCAAGACGTGCAGGCGATTAAAGAGGGACTGCGTGACGGGACCATCGACGCGATTGCCACCGACCATGCTCCGCATGCCACACAGGAAAAACAGCAGGAGTTTACCGAGGCGCCGTTCGGAATTGTCGGCTTGGAAACAGCCTTGTCACTGACGCTGGCGCTGGTCGAGGAAGGCGTGCTCACCATCGAATCGGCCGTGGAAAAACTCGCCACGGGCCCGGCAAAGGCCTTCAGCCTCAATGCCGGAACCTTGGCAGTCGGCGCTCCGGCCGACGTGGCGATTGTCGATCCACACATGCCGTGGGAAGTCGATCCCTCCCGATTTCGCTCTAAGAGTCGCAATACCCCCTTTGCCGGCTGGAAGGTGAAGGGGCGGGTGACGACCACCATCGTTTCCGGTCGAGTGGTTTTCGAGCTTGAGCAGCCCCAGCCACACGCCAAGTAAACTATTAACGTCATGCTCAATCCCTATGAGACCGCCTGTTCAACGGATGCTGATCATGCACAGACTGTCGGCAGGATGTTCAAAAAGATCGCCCAGCGATGCGAGGGGGCGAGGCACGTCATTCTTACCCGCCCACCCCGAGCCTGCCGAGACAGGCTCTGATCTCGTGGCGTACGTTGTGCCTCGGAGGTCTGCGACGCGAATGATAATGAGCGTCACGTTTGCAGACGCCGCCGAGTCGGTGAGGCGGCAATGTCTTGCACGCTGGTGGACTTTTTCAACATCCTGCGGCCAGGGGCGAAGATTGTGCGTCAAGGATTGATCGCCTGCATCACCTGTGAGCTGCTCGCCCTCGCAATCTGGATCGGCGGCTTAGTGGTGTTGATCGCAGCCGTGATCCCTGCTGTGTTCAACACGTTCGGAGGACAGGATGCCGGCGGCTTCTTTCTGACACGTGCCTTTGACGGGTATAATCGGTTGGTCCTGGGTGCCGCGACGGTGTTGACTGTGGGGATCCTGTGGCGGGCCTGGGTGTTCCAGCAAGAGATGGCAGATGGTGAAATTTCACGGACCGAATGGCTGCTGCTCGGTGGGATGCTCCTCGCCGCCGGAGTGATCACGTTTGTGCTGCATCCCCAAACTGCCGCTTTGCAGGCGCAGGCCTTTGCCTTAAAAGGGGACGCGGCGAGAAAGGCGGCCTTCGAAGCATTTTTTCAGATGCACAAACCTGTGCGGGTTCTGTATATCGTGAATGTGGGACTCGGGATCGCGCTGTTGACTGAGCGTGTGCGATCGTGGATCCCTCGGTAAGGAGTGGTGGTGAAGAAAGCGATTCTTGCGCTGGCCGACGGAACCTGGTTCGAAGGGCGGGCATTGGGGGCAGAAGGCGAGACCGGCGGCGAGGTCGTGTTCAACACGGCCATGACCGGCTACCAGGAAGTGCTCACCGATCCTTCCTATCGAGGGCAGATTGTGACCATGACCTGTCCGCACATCGGGAACTACGGTGTGACCCCGGAAGACATCGAGTCGGGTCGCATTTGGGCGGAGGGGTTCGTGGTCAAGGAGTCCAGCCGGGTGGCGAGTAACTGGCGCAGCAAGGCAACGCTTCAGGAGTATTTGCACGCGGTCAACGTCGTCGCGATCGAGGGGGTCGATACCAGAGCGCTCACCACACATCTGCGGGAGAAGGGCGCGCAACCAGGCGTGATTTCCCACATTGACCTCGATCCTCGTCGTCTCGCGGAGAAGGCCCGGCAGGCGCCAAGCATTATTGGTCGAGATCTGGCCGCCACCGTGACGTGCGAACGGAGCTACGACTGGACGACCGGAACCGGACAGTGGACGCCTCGATTGGAGATGCCCGGCCCCGCTCTCATTCGCGCGCGGCAGACACCCTGGCGCGTAGTGGCCTATGATTTTGGAATCAAACAGAACATTTTGCGGCGACTGGTCGATGTCGGGTGCGAGGTCACCGTGGTGCCGGCTTCTACCTCGGCAAAAGAGGTTTTGGCCCTCAATCCACACGGCTTGTTCCTCTCCAACGGTCCCGGCGACCCGGAAGGCGTCCCCTATGCCATGACGGCCATTCGAGAACTGATCGGCCGGTTACCGATTTTCGGCATTTGCCTGGGGCATCAACTGCTCGGCCTGGCGCTCGGCTTCTCCACCTACAAATTAAAGTTCGGTCATCACGGCGCCAACCATCCGGTCATGGATCTTCGGACGGAAAAGGTCGAAATCACGTCTCATAATCATAACTTCGCCGTGCGCTTTCCCACCAATCGAGCACAGCCAGGGCAGGAGCTGCCGATCGTGGACACGCCGTTCGGTCCGGTGCAGCTGAGTCATACCAGCCTTAATGACGGGTCGGTGGAAGGCATGGTCTTTCTAGACCACCCCGTCTTTTCCATCCAATACCATCCGGAAGCTTCGCCAGGCCCCCATGATTCAACGTATCTTTTTAATGAATTTACCGCATTGATGGAGAAACAGCATGCATAATCCTTGGCACCTTTGTACCGGTTTCGCTGTCCTGGTCCTCGCCCTGATGCAGACAGCCTGTGTGACGATCAACCTGCCTCCCGGACCCGGAACTCTGGAGGAACATAAGGTCAGTGGAACCGGCAAGGACAAGATCTTGCTGATGGATATCTCCGGTGTCATCAGTTCAGACAACAAGGATGGATTTTATACGTCACCGGGAATGCTGGCGACCGTCAAAGAGGAATTGGATCGAGCCGGGAAGGATGAACGGGTCAAGGCGATCGTGATCCGGATCAACAGTCCGGGCGGCACGGTCACTGCGTCGGACATCATTTACCATGAGCTCAAAACATTTAAGACCGCCCGGAAGATTCCCGTGGTGGCCTCGATCATGGATGTCGGCGCCTCAGGCGGCTATTACATTGCGGCCGCAGCCGATACGGTGCTGGCCCATCCTTCTTCCGTGACAGGGAGTATCGGAGTGATCATGCTGACCGTCAATGCCCGGGGACTTCTGGAAAAGGTCGGCGTGGAAACCAATGCCGTGACGTCGGGACCGCGCAAGGACATGGGATCACCGTTCCGGGCGATGTTGCCGGAAGAACGCGCGATTTTCCAAGGGGTGATCGACGGCTTTTACCAACGCTTTCTCCAGGTCGTGCAGGAAGGCCGCCCGGGTTTGTCAGGCGATACGATCAAGAAACTGGCGGATGGACGAATCTATTCAGGCGAGCAGGCCAAGACGGCGGGATTGGTCGACGACATCGGCTACCTCGATGACGCCGTGGAAGCCGCCAAGAAACACGCTGGTCTGACGGAAGCCCGGGTGGTGACCTATCGACGACCCGGCGAATACCAGAATAACATCTACTCGCGAATCGTCGCCCCGGCCCCGACGCTCGCCAATCTGGCAAATATCGACCTGCTGTCGATGGTGCGAGGCGGATCGCCCCAGTTCATGTATCTGTGGATGCCCTGAGGCGGCGAGTTGCATCCTGTGCGCCATGCTGATTGAATGGGGTAGACGTGATGCATTCCTCGTCGGATCATTCCATCGAAGTCATGCTCGGCACCGCGTTGGGACGGCGGGCGGCCATGGCACTGGGTGTGCACGCGGCCTATCTCCTGTCGACAACGATGGGGCTGGGCGCCGCGATGGGATTGTTGCAATCGCTTGCGGGTTGCCAGCGGGCACCCGGCACCGCGCGTGACCAGTTCATTTACCTGTCGGAAGAAAAAGAAATGGCGATGGGCCTATCCGCCTTTCGCGAGGTCCTCCGACAAGCCCCGTTAAGCGATAATCCTGAGCTCAATGAAATGGTGCACCGGGTGGGGGACCGGATCGCCAAAGCAGCGAACAAACCGGAATATCAGTGGGAGTTTGCCGTCATTCAGGACGATAAAACTATCAACGCGTTCGCGCTGCCTGGCGGCAAGGTCGCGGTGTTCACCGGGATCCTGAAGGTGACCAAGAATGAAGATGGGCTCGCGACCGTGATGGGACATGAAGTCGCCCATGCCCTGCAGCGCCACGGAGCGGAACGCATGAGTCGCGGCATTCTCGAACAGATCGGACAGCTCGCCGCGTTGGGAGCGGGCGCGGCCACCGGGCGCCCCGATGCAGCCATGGCGGCCATGACAATGTACGGCGTCGGCGTGTCGCTGCCCTTCGACCGTCGGCAGGAATCGGAGGCGGATCAAATCGGGCTTCGGTTGATGGCGCAGGCGGGGTATGATCCACGGGAGGCTGTCGGCTTCTGGGAACGGATGAGCGGCTGCCCGCGGGCGATGATCAACAAACTCTGCTTCCGTTCGCAGCAAGCGATTCCGGAGTTTCTTTCGACACACCCTTCCGATATCACTCGTATTAATCAAATCGAAGCCTGGATCCCGGATGCCTTGAAGCACTATCATCCTTCGGGAACCATGCCGACACTCCCCATCGGTCCGATCCAGCCCTATCGACCGCCGGTGGGACCCATGCCTGAGGCGCCTTTGCCGACGGGATAACTTCTCCCTAGAGGACAATTGTGCCACGACGGACAGACATCCGCTCCATTCTTTTGATCGGTTCCGGCCCCATCGTCATCGGGCAGGCGTGCGAGTTCGACTATTCAGGCACGCAGGCCTGCAAAGCCTTGAAGGAAGAAGGCTACCGCGTCATTTTGATCAACAGTAATCCGGCCACGATTATGACCGACCCGGATTTTGCCGACCGCACTTACATCGAACCGATCACGCTGGACGTGGTGGAAAAAGTAATCGAGTGTGAGCGGCCGGACGCGCTCCTCCCCACCATGGGTGGGCAGACCGCATTGAACACGGCGATCGGATTGGCCAAACAGGGCGTGCTGGAGAAGTACGGCGTCAGACTGATCGGCGCGTCGATTGAGGCCATCCATAAGGCCGAAGACCGCAATGCCTTCCGCCATGCCATGTGGAATATCGGCTTGCGCGTGCCGGACAGCGGCGTGGCCACTTCTTTAGCGGAAGCCGAGCACGAACTCGAACGGATCCGTTTCCCCGCGATCGTGCGCCCGTCCTTCACGATGGGGGGAACGGGCGGCAATATCGCTTACAACATCGAAGAGTTTCGCGCGCATGTGGAATGGGGACTGTCCATGAGCCCGGTTCGCCAGGTGCTGATCGAGCAGTCGGTCATCGGCTGGAAAGAGTTCGAGCTCGAGGTCATGCGCGACCACAAGGACAATGTCGTCATCGTCTGTCCGATCGAGAATCTCGACCCGATGGGCGTCCACACCGGGGACAGCATCACGGTCGCTCCTGCCCTGACGCTGAGCGACAAAGAATACCAGATGATGCGGGACGCGGCCGTGCGAATCATTCGCGAAATCGGCGTCGAGACCGGCGGGGCGAACATCCAGTTCGGCATGAATCCTGTCAATGGGGACATGGTCGTGATTGAAATGAATCCGCGGGTGTCCCGGAGTTCGGCGCTCGCGTCAAAAGCCACGGGCTTCCCCATTGCGAAAATTGCGGCCAAGCTGGCCGTCGGATATTCCCTCGACGAAATCACGAACGACATTACCGGAGTGACGAAGGCCTCGTTCGAACCGACCATTGACTATGTGGTCGTCAAGATCCCGCGCTTCGCCTTTCAGAAATTCCCCGGAGCCGATCCTACGCTGACCACACAAATGAAATCAGTCGGCGAGTGCATGGCGATCGGGCGGACCTTCAAGGAATCACTTCAGAAGGCAATCCGTTCCATGGAAGTTGATCAGTTCGGGTTCAGCTCAAAAATGGGCCTCGACCTGGGCCTGCCGCCCAATCTCAACCGGGAAGAAGCGACGGAACAAGTCCGGAGATCCATACGCACGCCGCTTCCCGACCGGCTCTGGCGGCTGGCGGATGGCATGCGGCTCGGAATGACGAGTCAGGAACTCTTTGCCCTGACGAAAATCGATCCTTGGTTTCTAGAGCAGATCCGTGAGCTCGTGGAATTTGAACGACGGGTAGTCGCAGAACGCGGCTTGATCGGCGTCGCGGGCCTTAACCGGGAACTGTTGCTGGAGGCGAAAGGCTTAGGATTTTCCGACCTGCGCCTGGCTCAGCTTTTGGGCGTCGAACAACACACCGTCCGCGACTGGAGGCTGGCGCTGAGTGCGGGACCTGAGCCCCGCGGTGTGACCTATAAACGTGTCGATACCTGCGCGGCAGAGTTTGTAGCGCACACGCCCTATCTCTACGCCACCTACGAACGGGACTGTGAGGCTCGACCCACGAACCGGAGGAAGGTCGTCATTCTCGGTGGCGGGCCGAATCGAATCGGGCAGGGGATTGAATTCGATTACTGTTGCGTGCACGCGGCCATGGCGCTGCGTGAAGAACAGATCGAAACCATCATGGTCAATTGCAATCCCGAAACAGTCAGCACGGATTACGACACCTCCGACCGGCTCTACTTCGAACCGTTGACGGAGGAAGATGTGCTGAATATCGTACGACGGGAACAGCCGATGGGCGTCGTGCTGCAATTCGGAGGACAGACGCCTTTGAAACTGGCGCTTTCCTTGTCCCGCGCCGGCGTCAAGATACTCGGCACCAGCCCGGATGCGATCGACCGGGCGGAAGATCGCGCGCGATTCCGGGACCTGCTCGATACGCTCGGTCTCCGCCAGGCGGAAAGCGGCATGGCGCATTCCGTGGAAGAGGCGATGAAGATCGCCGCCGACATTACCTATCCGGTGATGGTGAGGCCCTCGTATGTGCTTGGCGGCCGGTCTATGCAGATTGTGTATGACGAGGCGGGGTTGCAGACCTATATGAACACGGCCGTCAAGCCATCGGATACACATCCCCTGCTGATCGATAAGTATTTGCGCGATGCCATCGAAGTCGATGCCGATGCCATTTCTGACGGGACGACCGTCGTGGTGGCGGGGATCATGGAGCACATCGAGGAGGCGGGCGTCCACTCCGGCGACTCGGCCTGCTCGCTTCCCCCCTATACGTTGTGTGCGCCGATCATCGAGGAGATCCGGCGGCAAATGACGGCCCTGGCGCTGGAGCTCGGGGTCATCGGCCTCATGAATGCGCAATTCGCCGTGAAGGATCAAACGATCTATGTCTTGGAGGTCAATCCTCGCGGGTCGCGGACCGTTCCGTTCGTCAGCAAAGCGATCGGGGTGCCCCTCGCGAAATTGGCCATGAAGGTCATGGTCGGACAATCGCTCGGACAGCTCAATTTCACCAGCGCTCCGACGCCGACACATCTGTCGGTCAAGGAAGCGGTGTTTCCCTTCACAAAATTCGCAGGGGTGGATGTCCTGTTGGGTCCGGAAATGAAATCCACCGGAGAAGTCATGGGCATCGACAGCGATTTCGGCTGGGCCTTCGTCAAGGCCCAGGCCGGAGCGGGAGCCATCTTGCCGACCTCGGGCACGGCGTTTATCAGTGTAAAAAATGAAGACCGCACAGGAGCCGGTGATGTCGCCCGGCGTCTCGTGGCGCTGGGGTTTCGTATCAGGGCGACTGCCGGTACGGCAGCTCATCTGAGCGAACGGGGGATGTGCGTGGACGTCGTCAACAAGGTGCAGGAAGGACGCCCCCACATCGTCGACCATATTAAGAACGGAGAAGTCGCCTTGGTCATCAATACCGTTCGAACCGCTTCGGCCCAGACCGATTCCCTTTCTATTCGGCGTGAAGCCTTGCACAAAGGGATCCCCTATTACACCACAATGCGAGGGGCCCTGGCCGCGGTGATGGGCATTGAAGCGTTGGTAAAAAAGGGGCTTGCCATTCGAGCATTGCAGGAGTATCACCGAAGGAACTGACGATTGCTTGCGACAATCAGACCTGCGAGAC
>JACCYV010000334.1 GCA_013696305.1 Nitrospira sp. | reverse complement strand
CGATAGCGACCTCTCGCGAGATTGCTCTGCAAGATCCTCCCGGTCTGCGCCGTGCTGTCCCGGAGGAGGGCTTTCTTTTCCAGAGACACTTCCCTACCATACTTTCCTTATGTCTGCAAAGAAAGTTGCCAGTCGGTCCTTCATGTTCCCTTTCCGGTGACTCATCCGTGAGTCACCACATTCTGAAAGGAGACTGCCATGCTCGTCGCGGATGTGAAGTCTACCGGGGTGGTGACAGCTAGAAGCACCGAATCTGTTCGTTCGGTGGTGACGAAGATGCTCAGTCGTCATTGCGGGGCGGTTCCTGTGGTGGAAGACCATGACCGATTGATCGGGATGGTGACATTGCGCGATGTGTTGATTCCGCTCTATCCCAATTACGGTGAGTACATTCATGACAGTGTCCATAGTCGGGATTTTATTGAAATGGAAGAGGGATATGCGGATGTGCTGAATCAAAAAGTGGGAGACGTCATGAGCTTGAATCCGTTGACCGTCTCACCTCACAATCCGGTATTGGAAGCCGCTTCCTATATGGGCCTGAAAAACTTTCGCCGGATTCCGGTGGTCGATCATGGCAAGCTGGTCGGAATGGTCAGCGTCGGCGATATCAATCGCGGCCTGTTTTTTGAACGGGGACATGCCGCGATTGAGCCGACGAGAGCGGCACAACCTTCAGCGCCATAGCCGGTTGCGGGACAGAAGGCGCACCTCGTAGAATACGGCTTTCTCAAGGAAAACCGCGGGAGTGTGCGTCTGCGAAGGAGGTCCGATGGGTCTGGCTGATAACACATGTGTTCCTTGTCGGGGCGGAGTTTCTCCTCTGCCTGTGGACCGTGCGCAGGCGTTGCTGACGGAGCTTGGGCGTGGATGGTCTTTGAACAAGGAAGGGCATCTCGAACGGCTCTATACCGTCAAAGATTTTGCACAATCGTTGGCATTCGCGAACAAGGTGGGTGCGGTGGCAGAGGCCGAGGGGCATCATCCCGACCTCTATGTGGCCTGGGGTAAATGCAAGGTCGAGGTCTGGTCACATAAAATCAACGGGCTTACGGAAAGCGATTTTTTTCTGGCCGCTAAGGTCGATCGCGAGTTTGAACCTTTCCGGACGGTCGCCGGCTGATCATCCTATGCGTGTTGCCGCCACCATCGAGGTCTTCCATGAATGACAGAGCACGGGTGGCGCTCGTCAATATGCCGTTCAGCTTTTCAAAGTATCCCTCCATTCAGTTAGGGACACTCTCCACCCTATTGAAGTCGAAGGGCGTCAGCGTCGACTGTCATCACCTCAATGTGCGGTTTGCACACCAGATCGGGGTGCCTCTGTACGAATCGATTTGTGAAAAACGCGCGCTCTTCGGCGAGTGGCTGTTCTCCTACCTGCTGTTCCGCGACAACCCGAAGCGCGCTGAATATCCGCAGGTATTCAAGCCGGTTTTCGAGCAGATTACCCGGGAGAGCGGCCGGCCGGTCTCGTTTTTCGAGGACATGGCAACACGTACGGCGCCGCAGTTCCTGACCGGAGCGATGACGGCAATCGATTGGGGCCGGTATAAGATTGTCGGGTTTACCTCGACCTTCGATCAGAACGTGGCCAGCCTGACCATGGCGAAGCTTATCAAGGATCTGTATCCGGACGTAAGGATCGTTTTCGGCGGCGCCAATTTCGACGGCGAGATGGGCTTGGAATATTTTCGGGCGTTTCCGTTCATCGACCATGTGGTCGTCGGCGAGGGCGAGGTCACTTTTCCCGAGTTAGTGAACCATGTGATGAGTGAATCGACTGGTGCCTATCCGACAGGGGTGACCTATCGACAGCACGGCAAGGTCGGGTTTGAGCCGAATCCTGCGCTCTTTACGGACTTTGCCCAAACCGGTCCGCCGGACTATGACGATTATTATCATCTCTTGGCCGAGCTGGGCACTGAGGCCTCGCACGGATTGGACCGTATTTTGTTGTATGAAGGATCGCGCGGTTGCTGGTGGGGCGAGAAGCATCATTGTACGTTCTGCGGCCTCAATGCGCAGAGCATGAAGTTCCGGGCGAAATCGTCTGAGCAAGTGGCGCGCGAGATGGCGTATTTATCGAGTCGTTACGACACGACGCGATTCCGTCTGGTCGACAACATCATCGACATGAAGTATGTCGAACATCTTTTCGGCACCTTTGCGCAGGACCGCCGCGATCTCGACGTGTTCATCGAGACCAAAAGTAATTTGCAAAAACACCAGATTCGCCTGCTCGCCACCGGCGGGGTCAAATGCATGCAACCGGGCCTGGAGAGTCTGAGTCAGCCGCAATTGCGCGCCATGGACAAGGGCGTCACTCCGATCCAAAATCTGGTGTGCTTGAAGTGGTGTTTTTACTATCATGTGGCTGTTTCATGGAACATCCTCCTGGGTTTTCCGGGAGAGACCAATGAGGATTATCGCCGTCAAATCGATTTGCTGCCCTCCCTCTTCCATCTGCAGCCCCCCGAAGGGGCCGGGAAGTTCTGGTTGGAACGGTTCAGTCCCTATCACTCGCGCCCGCATGACTACGGCATTCGGATCACCGGACCGGGGATGGCCTATCCCTATGTGTATGATGCTCGAGAGGTGGATCTGATAAAAATTGCCTACGACTTTGAATATGAATTGAATCAATGGCCGGTGGATCCTCACGTGTACCAGGAGTTGGTTGAGACTGTGCAGGAATGGCAACGACGGGCGGTCTCGCCGGACAAGCCGTTCCTGTACTATTCCAAAGCATTCGACTATGTCACGGTGTATGACGGGCGTACTCCATCGGCTCCGACCCGGGAACGGTTCGACTGGCCGGCCTCGTTGGTCATCGATATGTGTAATGAAGCGCCCAAGTCTCTGGAGCAGTTGCGGGGCGTGCTGCGGGAGCATCCCGGCGCAGGCGAAGTGTCGGAAACTATTTTGGAGGAATCGCTGACCCGGTTGACGACAAAACGGATCCTCTACGAGGAGCGAGGCAAATACTTTACCCTGGCTGTGCCGGAACATCCCTACTGTTGAACAGAGTCGGGTCGTCCGATTTTGTTTTCTGCTCCCCTACATCGAGAGCTTTTCAGCCACATTTCTCATCTGCACCCCATGCACGAGTGAAGCGCCGCCGCGGATGGCGCAGGCGACGTGGACGGCTTCAGTCATCTCTTCTGTGTTCGATCCCTTTTCAAGACAGGCCTGGGTGTAGGCATCGATACAGTAGGGGCATTGAACGGCATGTGCCACGCCGAGTGCGATCAGGGCTTTTTCTCGTTCCGTCAAAGCGCCTTCCGCAAACACTGCGCTGTAGTAGTTCATGAACTTTTCCCACAAGCTCAGATTGCCTTTACCCATGTCTCCAAATTTTCCGAGATCCTTCGAGTGATAGTAGCAGTCCATGAAGACCTCACAGGATGAGTGTTTTCGTACTGAGCGCTCGGTGGGGGAAGCCCGCACGCTTTGTCGGGCAGGACCACCAGGGACGATGCTGTTAGGCGTTTCCTTGGGGCGCCGGGTCATTGTGGCCGAGATCCTCGGAAAACCGGTGTCCAACGATAGTGGTGACTTTGCTCATTAACGCTCCAAGCTCTTTCCATTCGTCGGCGCTTAAGTCAGCCTTGATCTGAGGATGAATGGCCCACTCGGCATTCACGAGTTGGCCTTTGCGCGACACATGGACGTGTAACAATTCGACATCCCAGACATCCTGCGTATCGGGTGGTGACGCGCCTGGTTTCTGCGGCGGGACTTGCGTTGCCATGGTACCTGCTCCTTCAATTTCGCATGTGAGACCGCATGATACCCCATCGGTCGCGGCGCTGTACATGGGAGCGCCGTGAGCGTGTGGTCCCGGGCCGGTTCGAGTGGAGTTGGGTGCACCGCCGGTGTCGAACGATGGGTGTCAGCGACCAGCAGAGCGTTGGTGAAGAGTGTCCAGTAACTGATCGTGAATATGTCCGTTCGTGGCGACGAGTTCTTTCCCGTAGAGGGAAAACTCTCCCTTGGTAAATCCTGAGACAAGTCCGCCTGCCTCCCGGAGAATCACGATTCCCCCCGCCATGTCCCAGGGGCTGAGTGTAACTTCCCAGTAGCCATCGAACCGGCCGGAGGCGACGTAGGAGAGATCCAGTGCGGCTGAACCGGTACGCCGCACGCCCTGGGCACGCAGAGACATGCGTGAAAAGTGATCGAGATTATTGTTGGCCGTCTCACGAATGTCATATGCAAAGCCGGTGACCAACAAGGACTTATCGAGGGTCTCAATGCCTGAAACGTGGATGGGTTTGCCGTTCATGTAAGCGCCCTGTCCTATCGCAGCCGTGAACAATTCGTGACGCACGGGGTCCAACACGACCCCCAGGATGCACTCACCGTCATACTCCAACCCGATCGAGACTGAGTAGAAAGGGAATCCGTGGGCGAAGTTGGTCGTGCCATCGAGAGGATCGATAATCCATTGGTACCGCGAATCCGTGCCTCCGCCCTGTCCTCGTTCTTCGGCAAGGATGCGGTGTGAAGGGTGTGCGGCGAGAATTGTTTGGACAATATGGTCCTCGGCCCGTCGATCCGCATCAGTCACAAGGTTAATGGCCGCCTTGTATTCGATCCGAAATCCGGATCGGACATGGTCGTTAAGAACCGTTCCCGCCGCCTCGGCGGCTCGAATTGCCGTCTTGAGGAATATCGAGCGCTCCAGAAGAGATGGGAAACACATGCTGGGCATTAGACAGTCTCCATCACCATCGCCCGCCGCGTGACGGGCAACAATGCCTTGCTATCGGGCACCGCACTATAACACATTGATAAATAATGATACGTATGATGCTTGTTCTTGCATTACAAGGCTTGAACGGACATTGAATGCATTCTATATGCGCATGCACAGAGTACGATCAAATAGTGGTAACTAGTGACTTGACAGAAAAGAAATAACTTGCTATAAAGCAAGTATGCTTTATTGAGGACATGCTTGTGGAAGAATTGACTGACATTCTGGTCGGCCTAGAACAGCGGATCAGCGCCTATCGGAATCGCTACCAAGAGCTTGAAAAAAAGCGGCGGCGGCTCGACGACGAGATCGCCATGATCAGGAAATATTTAGAACTCGCTGAGACACTCTATCGAGTGGAGGCGGATAAGGCCAAATTGGCCAGTCTCTCCAGTCAAATTATCACTGATGAAAAAGGTATCCGTCCGCTGCCTGTGACCGATGTCACGGATCAGTCACGCGAAATTTTGCTCGGGAAAAGCAAATATGTGGGGAAGAGTGTTCCTGAGGCCGCGTATCAGATTCTCCGGGAAGCCAGTCGCTCAATGCATGCTAAAGAGTTATTACAGCGCCTATTAGAAGGCGGTTTACAGATCAAAGGGAAGACGCCGCTGACGTCGGTGGCAACTTCATTGAAGCGGGATAAGCGTTTCCAGAAGGTCGGTCCGAACACGTTTGCTGTCATGACCCAGGAATTGACAGCGGTCGTGTAATGGATCGTAAGAAGTTCACGTCAACTTTAAATGTGTGAAGGGAGGTGAGAGTCTTGGCAACGAAGAAGGCAGCGAAGAAACCAGCGAAGAAGACTGCGAAGAAGAAGTAAGTCCCCCCAGGATTTACACGCCGGAGGTAAGGCCACTTACCTCCGGCGTTTTTTTGTGTCCAAATGCTGAGTCATGATGCATAACCGGTGGCTCTGTGCTTTTCAAGACTGCGGGGGAAATAACTAGACAGCAAGAGAGGGAGCGGGACGGAGCAACCCGAGAGATGAGCGGGATTCAGATGCAGGAACTGAATGCTCAGAAGTAATGAGTGCCCACTTGTCGCGTTGAGAGAGAATTTTCTCGACCAGTCGAGTGTGCATGGCGTGACCAGAACGTTCGGCGACGATATGGCCGATGAATGGGAAGCCGAGAAGAGCAATATCACCGATCAAATCAAGCACCTTATGTCGGACAAATTCGTTAGGGAACCGAAGGCCGGATTGATTAACAACGCCTTCCTCCGATAAGACGACGGTATTATCCAGTGTCCCGCCTTTTCCCAGTCCCCTGGACCACAAGGCCTCGACTTCATGCAGAAATCCAAATGTTCGGGCTCTCGCTATGTCTTGTTCGAAGGCCGATGCAGAGCAGGTGTGCGTGTAGGACTGAGTTTGGATAAGAGGATGATCATAGTGGATGGAGTAGGTGATCCTCGGCGTTGAGGAAGGTTCGATTCTGACGCGACGAGCTCCATCCATGACTTCAATGGGTTGGGTGATTTTCACATACGATTGTCGACGAGTTTGTGGCATCAGACCGGCCGTGCGTATGAGGCGCACGAAAGGGCTGGCACTTCCGTCAAGAACAGGGACTTCTCCTGCGTCGACTTCTGCATAGACATTATCGACCTCCATACCGACCAAAGCTGCCAAGAGGTGTTCGATGGTCTTGACCTGATGGCCATTCACGCTGATAGCCGTGCAGAGTTCGGTGGGAACTTTATTGGCTACGGCAGCAGGGAGATGCGTCTCTTCAGAGCCGTTACGATACACGAAGACAATACCTGTATTAGGGGGAGCTGGGCGGAGGGTCAGTGTGACCGGTTGGCCTGAGTGTAGCCCGACGCCTGAGCAGGTAACTGGGGATCCGATTGTTTGCTGAAACCGCACAGTGTCTCTCCTCCGTAATGTGACTCGTTAA
>JACCYV010000298.1 GCA_013696305.1 Nitrospira sp. | reverse complement strand
GTCGTCATCGACCGTCTCGTCAGGAAGTGCATCCTCATTGCTCGTGCTCGTTTCCTGTTGCCGGGCTAACTCCGTCAGTGACGCATTGAATCGCGAGCGGCGCCGCATGCCGTCGATGGCTTTGAACCGACCCGTGGAAACAAGCCAGGCGCGCGGATTGACCGGCACACCGTCACGCCCCCATTGTTCGACCGCCACGGCAAAAGCCTCGTGCAACGCTTCCTCTGCGGCATCGAAATCTCCAAGCAGCCGGATCAGGGTGGCGAGCACTTGGCGAGAATCGGACCGGTAGACGTTCTCTACCAGGTCAGGAAGCTGTTTAGGCGGGTCTTCGCTCACGAGTATTTATGCCCTCGGCTTTGACTACCCGCATTGTACGACCACACACATTAGGCTGGTTGGTGTCAGGTCGAAAGGTTCTCCTGACCAGCCGGCTACGGTCTGAAGATCCCCGGAGTCAACAACGGCACTTCAGTCAGCGCGTGAAGGACTCGATAGTGTTGCAGTGTTCTCTCAAAGGCGGTAGGAAGATAATATCCTATAATAGGGAAGAGTCCTAAATGGGAAACAGTCAGAGCGTACTCCTTGACGCGGGTGAACATCGGATGCCCTTACTTGGCGATCGCGATACCGGGCACCGGAGCCAGGACCGGTTTTTGCGTCATTTGGAAAAGTTGATACAGCATGCTGAAAGCTTTCAAGTTCCAGTTGGCGCTCTCGCCTGTGGCAAACGGCGTTTCTTCGACCGAGTAAAAGCGGTCGTTAAATTTCACCGAAAAGGCGGCGTCCCGCGGCAGCGCGCCCCTCTCAGTAATCTGAAGGGTATGGGGAGGATTGACCTCGACGGAACCGGTTCGAGGATCTTGTTCAACGGCATACTCCGGGCGATCGCTCATGCCTCGCGCCAGAAACTGCAAGACAGAATTGAAGCTCCGTAGGCTGATGCGGCCTTGAAACGACAATTCTCCCCCCGGATGCTCCGGCCTGATATCGACAAGAATTTCATTGGGTGGCCAATCCAACAGGTTCTTGAACAGACTGCCCCGCCCCTCGGGCCGCCGCGCCGCATCATAATTGGAGAGCAGGACCCGCGATTTATTAAGCGCATACCGATTGTCCCCGGTTTTACTCCAACGATAGCCCTTATCCAGAGCGCGAAGCACGTCGTCCGGCGAGGGGCCCTTCTCCAGGATACCCTCCCATACCTGTTCGACCATCACGGATTCGAGGAAGAGTTGATGGCGGCGATGCAGCACGCTGAGATGCAGACTTCTCCGACGATAGTCCTCATACTCGCGAGGAGTGGCCGGATCATTCTTCAGCACCACCAGTCCCGTCTCTGTTTCCAGCCGCATGGTGGCGCCCATCATTCGGAGCGCCATGCCCAAATCGCCCCCGAGTTCCAACAGCGCGAGGAAACGGTATTCTTCCAGTGGCGTGAGAAGGCGCTGCTCAAATTCCGCCCCGTCCATGGGAATAATGGTGACGGTCGGATTCTCGGCGACCGTCGTGCTGAACAGCGGAGCGACCAGCCCGCGCGCCTCTCCCTCCGGCGGAGTGATACCGGCCGTCATGCGAAAATCAAATGTCGCGGCTACGCTGGAAACCGTCGTGAAATGTACCGGACGGTGAAAGCGGGCGCGAACGATGTTCAGGAGCAATTGCTCGCTGCTGACCTGCGTCACGGTTTCATCGTAGGACAGGACGGCTTGATGCATGGCGATCGGCGAGAGACAGCCTGACAGAAGCAGAACACCAAAGACCAGGAATGGTACAACGATGCGGATTGAACGGCTCATAGCATGTGATCGTATGCTGCTCACGTGACAGTGGAGCGCATTATAGAATATGCGCAGCACGTCCGGTAGTGGGAATCCCGAAGAGCCGCAAAGATTAATCGAAAGGATCGCTATGAATTCAAAGAGTGGTCCGTCTGAGATGGAGCGCCGAAAAGTCCTTCGAGACCTCGAGCGATGGCTCGAGACGCCGATGCTGATGCTCGCTTTCGTGTGGCTGGGATTGCTGATCGTCGAGTCGATGTGGGGCGCCGGGCCTGTGCTGGAAGGTATCGGCACGCTGATCTGGGTCATCTTTATCGTGGACGCCGCCGTGCGCCTTCTGCTCGCTCCGCACAAGCTGGCGTACTTCAAAAAAAACTGGCTCACCGTGATCGCCTTGGCGCTGCCGGCTCTGCGGATCTTTCGCATGGCTCGTGTGGTCCGAGCCTTGCGGGTGGCCAGAGCCGCGAGAGGGCTGCAGCTCGTTCGGGTCGTCAGCTCACTGAACCGAGGGATGCAGGCACTCGGCGCCGGCATGAGACGGCGAGGGCTCGCCTACGTCGTGACACTGACATTGCTGGTCACGCTCACCGGCGCCGCCGGCATGTATGTTTTCGAACGGGATCACACGGGTCAAGAACCCCTCTCGACGAGCCCCCCTTTACATGGTCTGAACGACTACGGCGCCGCCCTCTGGTGGACGGCGATGATCATGACGACGATGGGTTCTGACTACTGGCCGCGCACTCCGGAAGGTCGCGTGCTGTGTGTGCTGCTGGCGCTCTATGCCTTTGCCATGTTCGGCTATGTCACGGCCACGCTGGCGTCCTATTTCATAGGCAGAGACGCCGACAACGATCGGGCCGAAATCGCCGGAGCCAAATCGATTGAACGGCTGCAGAGCGAGATCATCAACTTGAGAAGTGAGTTACAGGCGGTTGCGCAGAAGATGAATCGATTGAATGATGGCAGGGACTAGCCGCCTTCCCCTCGTTCCACCGGCTTTTCTCAGGGTACACGTCTCAGGGCAGGAGTGCATCGAGAGAGCAGAGCTTTGTCGGTAATCTCGCGCACCCTTTGGCCGGATCTTCTATATGCCCTCCATCGACCTGGTCAGGAATGGGCCCCAATGAGCGTCTCTCACAGTCACCTCATTTCGAAGACGTATTGATCGAATGAACAGCTAGGCGACGCCGCGACCTCCGGCGAGCGTGCACCTTCACCAATGCCTCCGGACCACCCGTCTCTCGTCATTCGTCAGATGCCGCCTCTCAAGCACCATCTCCACGATTGGGTTGCTCCACACCCCACCGCTCCTGAACCGTTCGGAATTCCGTGGTCCCGGTGATGGTCTCCACCTTGATACCAACGCACGGGTCCGGCTCATGAGCCCACGGCAACTCCCCGCACCAATAGCGTTAAGGAAAGACTTCCTTGAAAAACCCCAGCATCGCCGCCCGGGACTTTTTATCGGCCTCGGCGTTGTACTCCAGCGCATCCAACCCCGCTTTATCCGCATTTGGATTGGTGAATCCATGTTTGACACCGGGATAACTGACGACCTGGAACGTGGCCTTCGCCGCCTTCATCTCCTGGGTGAAGGCGCCGACTTGCTCCGCCGGGACGAATGGATCGGCAGCACCGGTGAGCACGAGAATTTTTGCTTTTACCTTTCCCGCTTCCGCCGGAGTTTTTGTGGCGAGCGCGCCATGGATGCTCACGACCGCATCCAGGTCGGCTCCTGAACGTGCCGCATCCAGGACCACGGAGCCCCCGAAACAGTACCCGATGGCGGCAAGCTGCTTCCGGTCAACATGGGGATCTTGCTTCAGCTGTTCCAGCGCCGCGCGAAATCTGGCCGTGATCACGGCCGGGTCCCTCAGAGCTTCGCTCATGAAGGCCTGGGCTTCCTGAGGATGTGTCGTCACTTTGCCCTTTCCGAACATGTCCAGCGCAAAGCCGACATAACCGGCCTCCGCCAGCCGCTTCGCTTGATCCCGGGCGTGATCGTTGTGCCCCCACCATTCATGGACGACCAGCACACCCGGACGAGTGCCTTTCAGCGCATCGTCCCAGGCCACGAGCCCCTGCAAGACCGTTTCACCCTGCTTGTACTCCACATCTCGGGTGCGTACTTCGCCGCTCGCAGCCGACGCGAACCAACACCAGGCCGACAACACCATCATCACGCGCAACATCTGCATAGATAGGCCTCCATCAGTTTTTAATCGAATCACACATATTCTTGAGTCCACACTCCGACCAGTACCCGCCACTTTGAATATACGCTCCTCGTTCCAGCACTGCGAACGACCGAACCTTCATTCGATATACCGCCACAAACGGTACGCATTCGGGCGGTACGAGTTTACGCGGACATCGCTGGAGGTTAGATTCTAGGGATGTGATGTTCAACCGCCACACATTCCTGCCTGGCATCCCATATTACGCGGGCCTTGATGGTTCAACGCCATTTTCGTTGAGGAGTGTGTGGACCGTGAGTGCAATGACGGTCCCCCAGACGAGATGCGCCACGATCATAAGGGCGTTTCGAGCCGCAGGGTGCCGAGTCGCCGGGCTCAGCAACCCTGTTATCGGCAGCCATCCAAGATAACTTCCCGCCCAAACCAGCACTCCAAACACCAAGCCCTTGGGCAGGTCTCGGCCAGGCATTATGCAGGAGAACGGGACATACAGTGCTCCCACCGTGGTGCCATACGCGAAGTGCAGGGTCATCGTCGTCGCGAGGCGGGAGTTCCCCGCCAAATAACATCTCATTCCGACACGCTCTGCCGCTGCCATGGAAATATGGTACGGAGGAAGCGGCCCTCGTTGTCCCGGCGGCAACCGCCGATGCATCGCCACCATGGCGACTGTCATGGCAGCCGTTCCAAGCAGTCCGGCGGTTAATCCGACCTGGAGATATTTCGACCACTCACGTCGTTGCGTACTTTTCATCACTTTTCACTCATCTCGGCCTGCCTGCTGTGTAAGTCTCCCGGAATTCGAGCAGACCGCCGACGGAGTGTCCTGCCGGCCCGTACCATCTCCCTCTAAGTAAGCGGAGGAAACGTACAGACCTGTCGGCCTGCCGGGTGCACCGATCACTGCGCCGATACCGACGGTACCGACAGGTAGCGAGTGAGCCAGCCGACGAGCAGCTCCGTCATTCGGTTGAAATGCTCAGGTGTTGAAAAACGATGATCGGCTCCGGGAATCACGTGCAGCATCTTCTCTGCTCGAACCCGCGTGAATAACTCCTCTGATTGCTTCACCGGGATCACTTCATCCTGATCGCCATGCACGATGATCGTCGGAACCCGTAAGGACTGAGCAGCCCTGTAAACATCGTGCTGCTCACAATCCTCGAAGAAACGATAGTGCACCGGGATATGACCGACCGATTCCGGGACACGGCCGAGACGCCGCCACAGCTCAATCGCCATCCTGCCGAACTGCCGGCGCAGCAAGGCGGGAAAGTCGCCGACGGGACAGCGGAGTGCCACGGCCGCCAGGGTGGGGTGGTTCGCGGCAACCAGCGTCGCCACGAGGCCGCCGAAGCTGGACCCGAGCAGCCCGATGTGCGTGAATCCATGCCCCCGCATCAGCGCAATGGCGCTTTCGGTTTGGGCAATGAGGGTCGTCAATAACAGGTCCTTCACGTCTCCATCGCTTTGTCCGTGCCCGAAAAAATCAAACCGCAACGTCGCCACCTGTTGCCGTGCCAGCTGGTCGCTCAATATCCGGTTGGTCGGACTATCCTTGTACCCCATGAAGCCATGGCACAGCACGACCATCTTATCGGTCGGCGCGTGGGGAGAGACCAGCACGGCGCTGATCCGCCTGCCGGCGGGGTCCTGAAAAGAAAATGTCTTCTCCATGCAGCATTCTACCAATTACCATCATGGGCGAAATTGACACTGCTCCCAACCATACCGGCTGGGCGGCAGACCACAGGATTTCGTATGCCCGAGAGGCCGCCTCGCCCATCAGATCATTCGATCACCCAGATCGCAAAACCCTTGGCATCGCGTAATAACTGATCGGTCACACCTCCGCCGAAAATCCGTTTGATTCGCGACGTGCCATGGCGTCCCACCACAATAGTTTCGTACCCTCCGCTTCGTGCCTCTTCGAGAATATTGCGGGCGACATCGTCTTCGTAGCCGAATTTGAGAGCGACCTGACTGGCATCGAAGCCGGAGTGTGTCAGGACCTCGCCCGCCGCCTTCAATACATGGCATTCCGACTCACGCTCCGTCTGAACCCACGAACTCTGATCATCACGTAACTGTACGCCCAACCGGGCTTCGGTCGTCGGATTCTCCGATCCGCCATGCTCCAGAAGTCCTCTCGGCATGGGTTTGAGCACATGAAAGAGTGTGACGGCGACTTCCGGGGTGCCGTGCAACAGCGAGCCGACGTACTGCACAGCCCGATGGGAGTTCTCCGACTCGTCCACGGCTACAAGAATTCGCATATCGACCTCCTTGACAGCAGAGCCCCCAACGGCCGGCAACGAAAATTCAACCTGACCGGGATCATGACCGGGGAGGCTCCGAAGCATCCGGTGAAAATGAAGTCGCGATCAGAATGGAACCAATGTCACATGCACATCCCGTTCACGCGGACCGTCCAGCTCAACCAACATCACCGATTGCCAGGTGCCGAGAACAAGTTTTCCGGCCGACACCGGGAGGGTGAGGGAAGGGCCAAGGATAGACGACGCCATATGAGACCAGGCATGCGAAGGGTCGTGCGCGTGACGAAACTGAATGCGAGGAATCATCTGCTCGACGACTTCCAGGAAATCCTGTTCGGTCCCCTCTCCGATCTCGCCGGTCGTCACGGCCGCGGTCGTGTGAGTGACAAAAATGGAGCACAGCCCTTCCTTCATCTTTGCCTGCCGGATCACCGCCTGGACCTGATCGGTCAGATCCACGGTCTGCTTCAAATTTGCGGTACTGATGGGCAAGACCACATGCATGAACCCTCTTACCGGCCGGTCGGCGTGCCGGTGCGGGCCGCGTCCACACTCCAAATGCCGGATCCATGCGCAGAGATTTACAAAAACACGAAACAATAGAGAGCCGCCAGCTCGCCCATGTTCTGGATCGGCAAGAGCGCCTGCGTGCCATGGACCATCCAATAGGCAAACGCCATCAATCCGCTACACAGAAAAGCTGCCCATCCGGTGAAGAGCCCGATCATCACGAGGAACCCCCCGAACAGTTCGATGGGTCCGGCAACGGCCACCACAAAAGACGGAAGCGCCATCGGGGGCGGCATGGGCAAATTGAATAACTTTTGCATGCCATGCCAGAGAAAGAGGAACCCTGTCACGATACGCATCAAGGCGTAGGTTTGCGGAGCATAGCGCTCCATGAATGGTGGCATCATCTCTCCCCCGGTGCATGGTGAACTGCGCTGGTATGCCTGGTGATGAGTAAATAGGACGGTATCACCTGCCTGGATTCAGTCAACAAGGGATTCCCCTAGCAGCTAAGCTATCGTGAAAACATAAAAAATGAATCGAGAACACATC
>JACCYV010000291.1 GCA_013696305.1 Nitrospira sp. | reverse complement strand
GGCGCGGCCACCGTCCCGGATTTTCACGTGAAGTTCGGCGTCGTGATCTGCTACGAAGTGATTTTCCCCAACCTCGTCCGGCAGTTTGCGGCCAACGGGGCGGACTTCATGGTCACGATCACCAACGACGCCTGGTTCGGTCCTTCGTCGGCGCCTTATCAACACTTCGGGATGGTGGTCTTTCGCGCCGTGGAAAACCGCGTCGCCTTCGCACGGGCGGCGAACACCGGCATCTCCGGTTTCATCGATCCGTACGGACACATCTCGCAACAGTCCTCCATCTTCACTCAGGAGGCCATGAAGGAGACGATCACCGTCGGCCATCAACAGACGTTTTACGCGCAATACGGGGACCTCTTTGCCTATGCCTGTGTTATACTCACCGCGCTTTTGTGCCTGACCGGCTTTTTCTCGCACGACACGGAGCCCGCCGGTGGTGAGCCGGCCGGTCGACCAGCCTGATAGAGAAAGGAACGTGCCATGTTGGATGATGTCCCCACCCGTGTGCGAACCCTCGGCGAGCAGCTGGCTCAGTTTCGGGGGCATCTTTGACCTGGCTCGGATGACCGCTGAACGGAACGACATCGAAGCAAAGACCGCACAACCGGATTTCTGGAAAGATACCCAGGCTGCCGCCAAGGTCAATCGCCGCAAATCGACCCTCGATCGGGAGTTGAATCACTGGCGCGAGACCGAGCGTCGACAGAGCGACATCGAGGCGTTACTCGAACTGACTATAGAGTCCGGCGACGCTGGACTTGAGCAAGAACTCACGCGCGAGCTCGCGCAGTTTGAGAAGGCCGTCGCGCAGTTCCGCGTCGAACTGCTGCTCGCAGGCGAGCTGGATGGGAGCAATGCGATCTTCGCCATCCATCCAGGCGCCGGCGGTACGGAGTCACAAGATTGGGCGCAGATGCTGTTGCGTATGTATGTGCGGTGGGCCGAACGAAAAGGATTCAAGGTTGACACACTCGATCTGCTCGCCGGGGACGAAGCCGGCATCAAGAGCGCGACGCTGTCCGTGACCGGCCCCTATGCCTACGGCTACCTCAAGGCGGAAGCCGGGGTGCACCGGCTCGTACGCATCTCCCCCTTCGATGCCAATAAGCGGCGCCATACCTCCTTCGCCTCCGTGTTCGTCTATCCCGAACTCGACGACGATGTTCAAGTGGTCATCGACGAGAAAGACCTCCGGATCGATACTTTCCGAGCCGGCGGAGCCGGCGGGCAGAACGTGAACAAGGTTGAGACGGCCATTCGCATCACCCACATCCCCACGAATATCGTGGTGCAATGTCAAAATGAACGGTCGCAGCTGCAGAATCGCAACGGCGCGATGAAGATTTTGAAGGCCCGTCTGTTCGAAGTCGAGCAGCGGAAGAAAGAAGCTGAATTCAATGCCATCGTCGGCGAAAAGAAAGACATTGCCTGGGGCAGCCAGATCCGCTCTTACGTATTCCAGCCTTACCAGATGGTCAAAGATCACCGGACGGGATATGAGGTCGGCCAGGTTTCTGCCGTGATGGACGGCGAACTGGACGGTTTCATTGAAGCGTATCTTCAGAAAAAGCTGACCGGCGGCAACGCTCCCGAAGCGGCGGCCATGAAGGACGACGACTTGTAAGGGAAGGGAGCTCATAGCCTATGGTGTATGGCATATAGCAGGGAAGGGATCCATGTCCGAGACCATCAGCTATTCGCCATCAGCCATACCGCTCCGCATGACCATGGATGAACTCAACGATCAGCGACAACAACGCATCAAAAAACTCGACCAGCTCCGGCAGCTCGGGGTGCCGCCCTACGGAACACGCTTTGAGGTGAAAGATCGCGCCGGTGACCTGATTCGCCTGCATGGCGATAAAGCCAAAGAGGTGCTCGAACAGGAACAGCAGGGCTGTACGCTCGCAGGCCGGGTGGTCGGCTTGCGCCGGTTCGGCAAAGCCGCCTTCGCGGTGCTGCAAGACGGCTCAGCTCGCCTGCAGGTCTATCTCAAGAAGGACACACTCGGCCAGCAAGCCCACCAGATTTCCGAGGGACTGGATCTCGGTGACTGGATCGGGGTGACCGGCATTCTGTTCCGCACGAAGACCGACGAGTTTACGATCGAGGTGAAGACCCTCACGTTCCTCAGCAAAGCGCTTCGTCCCCTGCCTGAAAAGTGGCATGGCCTCACCGACGTCGAAACGCGGTACCGCCAGC
>JACCYV010000288.1 GCA_013696305.1 Nitrospira sp. | reverse complement strand
ACGTGATTCCACGATTACCGCAAGACCCCGCACCGCTTGAGCCGGTCTGGCGCATCACCCACGAACCGGTCAGGCTCACGCCTGAGGCGCTGACCTGCATGGTCGAACGACTCCGCACGATCTGGCCGACTCCCATGAACCACTCACGGCACAGGCCCTAACCTCTCTCCCCGACCAGAACAAATCTGAGCACTGGCGCTGCAGGGTTCGGATAAAATGAAAGAGCGACCTGCTGGTTATGGCTCAAGGATCGGCTCGCCGACAGCCTGCGGGAGCCACCTGCTGGCCTAAACTCCCCCTGTCCTTAGAATGACCACGTGTCACCTCTTCCGAATCATCTCCAAGTCTCAAGTTGCTTGAAAAACTGAACGTTGAAGTTCAGCAGCCGGCGGGGCTGGAGAGACATTGAACCCTTGAAAGCCGTACTGCCCCGCCGCTCTGCTGCAGCTGGTTCGGTCATGCTCCAGCCATCAGAACAGCAAACCCAACACCCAGCCCAGCACCAGGAAGTACACGAACAGATACACGGCGAGAGGTTTGGAGACCTCGCGCCACAAGTAGATGCTGGGAATGATGCTATACGTCCCAAGGGTCATGGCGAACAACATCACATACCCAGATGGCACACCCTGCTGCTGTAGTTGGGCGGCGAACATCACGTCTAGGGCGATCGGCACCGGCATAAAGACTGAGATCAAACTGACAAACGCCAGCCGCAGGGGCGTCACTTCAGACAAGAGAGAATCCCACGGGATCAACACCAGCAAGGTCGCGGAAATCACGCTCGCCAGTAACATGAGCGTCATGGTCGGTTTATGCAGCATCCAGACATGCTTGCCAAAATCCCGGGCCAGTTCCCCGAAGACGGTCGTGAACCGCTCTTGGCAATCTTCGGGCGGCGGCAGTTTGATGGCGCAGGACGTGTCCTCGTCGCCGACGGTAAACACCGGAAGCGGCTTGTTTCGCTCCAGCCAGCGGATCAAGGAGGGGACGACGACAAGGATCACGAACAACAGAATGGCGTACTTGGTCAGCGTCATCGCAAGCGGCAGAGCCATGAACGTCATCATGACAACGACCGGATTGAAATTGGGCGAACTGAAAAGGAAGCCCAGCGCGACTTCGACCCGTCCGTGTCCGCGGGTCACGCCGCAAGCAACCGGAACGGCGCAGTTGGCGCAGACGCCTCCTGGCACGCCAACCAGAGCACCCTTCAGCGAGTTCAAGTACAGATTCTTGCCGATCCTGAGTGGATAGTAGCGAAGACCCGTGTGCAGCAGCGCGCCGAACAGAACACCGAACGTCATGCCGACCTTCATGCTGTCGAGCCAGTTGACGGTTGCGGCGAGAACGCGAAGCCAAACGGGTGCATCAGTCGCGACCGTCATGAGTTGGCTGCTATACGCCATGCTTGGTAGGGCTTGCCCGTCTTGCTCTGCATAGCTAAATAGTTGTGGGTATCTGGACGTGAACCAAAAGACGCCGAGCAGCACGACGCCGACGCTGACTAGAATGATCGGGCGCCAGTGACATCGAACGCGCGCAAATGTTAAGGGCGCTGTAGCGGTGCTCGTATATGTCCTCTGGTCGAGATGAGCGGTTGGTTTGTGTAAGTCCATTTGGCATTCCAATGGCTATAATTGTCTCCCACAGTCTGACTGAAGCTGAACAGACGGACACTCGACGCTTCCGTAAGAGCAGTACACACAACAGTCAGCAGGCTGTGGCCGTAGCACTGATTTACATGATGGGCATTCAAAGAAGACGACACACGCATCCGCCGGCATTTCTCGCTCCGTGCGCATGCCGCAATTCGGGCATGTAAGTACAGATCGACTCACTGTCTCCATAGGTATCTCCTGCAAGCTCTAACCAAAGAGTATGCTGACGGGCATATTCCAATTTCAGAATTCGAGTAAGAGCGGGATTCCTTCCTTGTGTCCAGGAGTTTTCAGCAGTTTAACACGCTAAAGATTGGTATATCGACCGACATAGGAGCTCTATTTATCTTTTGAAGCGTTGCGTCCATGGTCCAGTGCTTCTGCCCGAGCCGGTGACAGCCGGACGGACAGAAAGGCTCCCGTCTCAGTAAGACGGGGGGCTATGGATACATGGAAAGTGTTCCTTCAAGGAACCTGCTTCACTTGATAAGAATGGTCAAAGTAGCATGAGTGACGTGTCCGCAATCCTGGCTGGAATCTCTGAGTTCAGCCTCGGTACTTTAGGACGTTTGCTGTATCTTCCAGCGCAAGGCGAAATGAAATCGGTCACTCATAACGGCTTCCCCCATGTTGGCCCATGCGTTCTGAAGGTTCCCAATTTACCCCATTTGTCCAGTAGACCTTCCAGGTCCACTCAGGGATGAAGGACAGGAGAGTACCAACGGCCACTGCTGCCATAGCACAGTCCAATTTATGGACCACCCTAGCACCTTGGTCAGCGCAGCGAGCCCGTTAGAAGATAGAGGGGACCGGTAAAGGTGCAATGTACCGGCCGCAACGGAGCGCATTCCCGAGGCACAGCCCTCCGGCCCAGAACAATGAGAGAGGCCATACGGTAGGCCTCCCGGGAGGCAGAAATACGCCGCTCAGCGCCAGGCTGAGTGGGAACAACCAGAAAAACAAGTCTGCGTTTGAGCCAGTCGGGTGGTGACATTGAGTCAGTCTCGCTTGAGGCCAGATCCCAGATTCACTCTATGGTGAGCGGGTCGCAGAGGGCCAGGGGAGATTAGCGGAACGGGACGGAGAGGGCCGGAATACATGATGCACGAAAGGCGGTGGCTCATGAGTGTTCCATGATCCCGAACCTACTGACCTGACGGTGACGTTTGAGGGGACGATGGATGATGTCTCTGAGGCAGAAGTGTTGTTGATTGAGTCGTATCTTGGCGATCTGATACAACGAGTTCTTCTGACGCAAGACGAGAAGGGGTGAGGCCGTGATTGTCGCTTTCTATGAGCGAGTCTCCACGAGTAAACAGGCCGAGAAAGATCTCTCAATTCCTGACCAACTGAGCCAGATGCGGGCTTGGTGTCAGGCCGAGGGCCACAGTGTGGCAACTGAGTATGTGGAAGCCGGCGCGTCGGCCACGGATGACCGACGTCCAGTCTTCCAACGGATGATGGCCGAAGTCTGTCTTACGCCCTCTCCCTGTGACGCGATCGTGGTGCATAGCCTCTCCCGCTTCTTTCGGGACTCGGTCGAATTCGGCCTGTACGAACGAAAGCTCAAACGGTGTGGCGTTCGAGTCGTGTCCATCACCCAACAAACCAGTGATGACCCGTCCGGTGAGATGATTCGCCGGATCTTCAGCGTCTTTGATGAATACCAGAGCAAAGAGAATGGCAAACATACCTTGCGAGCCATGCGCGAGAACGCCCGGAAGGGATTTTTTAATGGCTCACGTCCGCCGTTTGGGTCAACTCCCCGGCAACAAGGGGAAGAAGAAGCAATTGGAAGTCGATGCGCCAGAGGCGGTCGTGGTCCATCGGGTGTTCGAGCGCTACCTGTACGGAGATCAAGGCGGGATCTTGGGGTGTATGGCATTGCGGCTCACTTGAAGAGCAGGGTCTCTTGGTTCGAGGCCACCAATGGACCAAAGGGCGGGTCCATGACCTCCTGACCAACCGGGCCTACATCGGGGAGCGCTATTTCAATAAGTGGGAGAAACAAGGTGGGGCGGTCCGGCGTCTCAAGCCCCGGCCACAATGGGTCCGCATTCACGTGGAGCCGATTGTGGCCGACGATCTCTTTACCGCCGTGCAAGAAAAGTTGGCGTCGCGCTCTCCGGAGCGTATCTCCCCGCGTGTCGTCAATTCTCCGACGCTCCTGACCGGGCTGCTGAAGTGCGGCGTCTGTGGAGCGGGAATGACGTTGGCCACGGGGAAAGGGGGGAAGTACCGCTATTACAAATGCGCGAATCGGAATCTCAAAGGCAACGACACGTGCACGAGCGACAACCTGCCTACGGAGCGGGTGGACCGGCTGGTCTTGTCCTCGCTGGCGGATCGTGTCTTTACCGCGTCACGAGTCCGAGCCATGTTAGACAGCCTCCGAACGCGGTTGAGAACGTCGCAAGCCACGCATGATGGAAAACTGAAGCGATTGACGAAGGAACTGGACAGCATCCAACACCGAAGCAATCAACTCTATGAAGCGGTCGAGAAAGGGCTGTTGCCGATGGATGGGACGCTGACGGAGCGGGCCCACACACTCCAAGCGCAACGGCAAGCGCTTCTGACCGACATTGCGGGAATTCGGCGGCTCAAGCGTATGCCATTGGACGCCCTTGGAGAGAAAAAGGTGCAAGTCTTCATGGCAGTCTTGCGTGAGCGATTGCTAGAGAAAGATCGCATCTTCAGCAAGAAGTATCTGAAGCTCTTAGTGGAGGAGATCCGCTATCAGAACAGGCAGCTGGTGATGAAGGGTAGCTATGCGGCGTTGGCTCGTGTAGTGGGAGGAGGCACAAAGGGCACTCCCCAGGGGGAAGTGCCCACTATCGGACTAGATTGGCTCCCCATGAATGACTCGAACCTGCAACCCCGCCATGCTCGAAGGTTTCCCGCACCTTCGGCCGCACCTTGATCCTGGCCCTGCCGCTGCACGTGCTCGTGGCAATCCTGATCGTCGGAGGCTCCGCGGCTTTTTACAGCACGTCTCTCTCCAGCCACGGAACATGGGCGACGGTGGGAGGCTGGTCTCTCACGGCGCTGTATGTCGCCATCGCGCTGATCGGCGGGACCGTGGCAGGTGTATTGGACGCGGCCTAGCAAACGGTGGAACGGGTGGAACTCATCCTCCGTGAGTGACTTCACACCTTGCCCCACATGGGCACGGCTGCAGAACCGGCAGGACGTACGATTCCCACGATCCGGCAAGAGCATGAGACCATCTTAGATCAATTCGTCACCCAGGCCGACACCCGTCTCCGGCTCCCCCGCTGGCTGGAGAGATTGATTCGCTCCGCACTGCGGGGCGTCGTCGTGGATCGATTCATTGCCTCCTGCACAGAGCGGGGGCTCACTCACGTTGCGCCACAGGAATTTCGAAACTGGCTCCTCGCGGAAGGCGTCAGTCTGGGAGTCATGCTGGTGCAGGATCAATTGTCGTGGTGGAAATATCTCATTCTGTGCCTGTTGGGTCTAATCGCCCTCCTCGCACTCACCCTCGCTGTATTCACAACCTAAGCGTGAACGCATCTAATCGCTCAGGCTAACCCACCTGGGCACAGCCGCTATCTCCGTTCAACATCACCTCCGCCCGTCCCACGCGAGATCCCATGGAATTTCTGCTCAGTCTGTGTGTATATAGGTCAATCTTTTTCACGTGGAGGTCTGTCAGCGCCTATGTTTCTGCAACGCGCCACCATGGGAGGGTGGCTCCCGATCGTATCCGTGACTCTGCTCTTCCACTCTGCATTGGTTATGGCTCAGGAGGATCTATCCTCGAACCCCGCACCGGAAGCCATTCGGGAAGAACCGCTCCCCATTGAAGCATTGACTCCACCGCCTCCTCCGACTCCGCCACCACCAGCCCCTGCGCCGCTGAGCCTGCTCGAGACCCTCACCCAGGCTCGACAGGCCCTGCACATAGAACCCGACGCCCAAGAACCGCGCCTCACCCTGGGCAGAACCTTGTTTCAGCTAGGCGACACGGAGGGAGCGATCGACGAATATCGCACGGCCCTGCGGTTTCATCCTACCGTCGCTCAAGGTCATTTGGATCTCGGAACTGCGCTCATGGCCAAACAGGATTGGCGGTCTGCCATGGCGGAACTCCAAGAAGCGAGCCGCCTGGATCCCGCTCTGGTGCAAGCGCACTACAGCATGGGCACGATTCATTACACTCGCGGGAATGTGCAATCGGCCATCAAGGCCTACCAGGAAGCGTTACGTTTGAGCCCAGACTTTGCCGAAGCTCATTATCGTCTAGGCCTCGTTCTCAAGGTCGCAGGGCGTGAAAAAGAGGCGTCGCAGGAACTGGAAACGGCCGCACTCGCTGGCCTCGCCAAAGCCCAGTACTTTCTCGGCAATGCCTATCGATCAGGACAGGGGGTGGAGAAGAGCCAGGTCATGGTTATCACCTGGTGGGCACGCGCCTTCGAGCAGGGCTTGCCGGAAGCGGCGCAGGCGCTTACACAACTCCGACGGCTGGCGGCGGTCAAAGGCAATGCTCAGACGAAACAGTCCAAGGCCGCGGCAGAGGCCTTCAAGAATTACTGCGACCAGCTCTGGCTGGACTTTCCCGATCTCGATCAAAACCAAGCAACGGAAACCGTCGGCACGACCTTGCTCAAGCAGGGACGTACGGCTGAGGCGCTCCCGGTTCTCCTGCGCGAAGCCTATGCCCTGAACGATATCTCACACGCAGCACTCGTCCAACTGTACGAACAGGGACTCGATGGCCAGCTTCCGCCCCATGGCCAATGGATCCTGAGTTACCTGGAATCGACCGCGGCCGATGAATCCATTCCCTCCCGGATGGCGCTGGCTCGCATTTATGCGAAGGGGCTCGGCCTGGCGCCGGACCTGGCCAAGGCAAAGAGCTACCTGAAGGGCTTGCCACGGGATGACGTGAAACGCATTCTCGACGAGGTCGCGTCCGAACCCCCCAAACCGTAACCATCCCAACCTATGCGTATCGCCGCCCGCCTGTTCGTCAGAAACGTCTGGCTGCAAGCCGTCTTGATGGCGTTCGCCGCCACCCTCTGTGCAGAATTCCTATGGTCACCGTCTCCCGCTACGTACACGGCCCTGGAATGGGCTCCCTATGACACCTGGATGCG
>JACCYV010000275.1 GCA_013696305.1 Nitrospira sp. | reverse complement strand
TGGACGGTCCAGACCATTATCCTGGCGCGGCCTGGCCGGGCGATCGGACTGCTGCTGGCGGGCAAATAACGATTCCATCAGGAGGTCGGCGAGCCGCGGCGCATAGTAACCCAGCATCGGGATACCTTTGCCGCCTGCCCCAACGAAGACGTGTCGCTCGGGGGTCTCAGCGGAATGAAGAATGGTGCGAGCGACGGTTTCCGGAGCATAGACCGGCGGCGGATTGGTGGGCTCGGTGTCCATGTAATTTTTCGCATGGCGGGAATAGGGTGTATCGATCGCCCCGGGTTGAATCAGAGTGACCGACGTCCGAATGCCGTCCTTTTCCAATTCCATGCGGAGCGCGTCGGTGAAGCCTTTTACGGCGTGCTTGGAGGCGGAATAGATGCCCTGCAGGATCAGCGCGCGGTCCGATAACGCGCTGCCCAGGTTGATGATCGCACCGATTTCCCCGCGTTCCTTGAAGTGCCGTGCCGCTTCAAGCGATCCATACACCAGACCCCAGAAATTCGTCTCAAACAGGCGCCGCATATCCTCGATCGGTTCGTCCAGCAGTTTCCCATAGATCGACACGCCGGCATTATTGATCCATGTATCGAAGCCACCGAACTTCTGCCGCGCGATGCGGGAAATGCGCTGCACATCGGCCGGCTTCCCCACATCGGCAGTCACGGTCACAGCTCTGCGGTCGCCATCCGACAGCTCCCGTTCAAGTTCAATGAGGGCATTTTCGTTGCGTGCGGCGAGCACGAGCCGTGCCCCGCGTTGTGCCGCCATGCGAGCGGTCACGAGGCCGATACCGGATGAAGCGCCGGTGATGACGATGATCTGGTCTCGCAGTTTTTTCAGTCGTAATGCCATGACAGCATGATCCTTTCGGTGTGCCATCACCGTGCGGAATGAGAGGGCATAGGCTGCGGCATCGAGTGTGCAGCGTTTCTGAAGCTCTGCTTCAATTCCGTTGCGGCGAGTGCGACGGCCTGTTTGGCCTTGTCCAGCACCGCACTCATTCCAAAAAACTCATGCGTCACTCCCGGGAAATTCTTATATGTAACCGGCACGCCCGTGGCTTGAAGCTTGTCGGCATACTGCCTTCCTTCAGATTGGAGCGGATCGATTTCTGCGGCGATGATGGTCGCAGGCGGCAGCCCTTGCAGGTTCGCGGCTTTGGTCAAGGAGATGTGCGGGTGTTCCGCGTCCGACGGGCTCCGCAAATACTTCTCGAAGAACCACGGCATCATCGCTTTATTGAGGGGTTTCGCATTCGCGTTCTTTTGATAAGACGGTGTGTTGAAATCATAGCCGGCGACCGGATAAATCAACAGTTGATGCACGGGAAGCGGCTTACCGCGATCGCGAGCCATCATCGACACCGCCGCCGCCAGATTTCCTCCGGCACTTTCGCCCGCCACCGCGACCTTCGACGAGTCGCCTTTTATCTCCTGGGCATGCTCTAACGTCCACACATAGGCCGTGTAGGCGTCCTCATGCGCTGCCGGGAACCGGTATTCCGGTGCCTTGCGGTATTCCACCGCCACCACGATCGCGTTCGCCGCGCTGGCCAACGCTCTCGCCGAGGAATCATAGGTGTCGATGGTTGCGATGACCCACCCGCCGCCGTGGTAGTACACAATGATGGGAAACGGTCCCGTACCCTCCGGGGTATAAACACGAACGGGAATCTTTCCATCCGCCCCTGGAATTTTCCGGTTCTCCACATCGCCGACCGGTTGCGGGTCTGTGCTCTTTCCCTGCTTCTTCAGCAGCTTCATCACCGCGTCGCCCGGGGTCGGTTGTTCTCGTGCATCATCGGCCGACAAGGTCTCGATCGGCTTCGGGCTGAGCTCGGTCAGCTCGTCCAATACGGCTTTCATTTGGCTGTCGGCAGCGGCGGTATCTTTTGCCGACGCCTCTTCCATCTTTAGGGTCTGCGCTTTGGTGGGAGTCACAACGGGACGCTCGCCGCCATACGTTTCAGTTCTGGACTGGCAGGAGTTTAAGAGCACACAGATCGCGCACCATCCCAGCATGCGAAACCAAC
>JACCYV010000265.1 GCA_013696305.1 Nitrospira sp. | reverse complement strand
ACAATGACGTCTATGGCAGCGGGAGCAAGATTTATCACAACGTCGTCGGTCGCGTCGGGATCATGTCCGGTCCATATAGCGATCTCAGGCTCGGCCTGGCCTGGCAGACCGTCATGAACGACGATCTACCCTATCACGAACCGATGCGCCTCCTGACGCTGGTCGAAGCGTCTCGCAGCCGCATCGAGACGCTCATCGCACGGCACGAAGTCCTGCAACATTTCTATCACAATGAATGGGTACACCTGGCGACGCTGGATCCCGAAGACGGAATCTGGTACCGCTATATGCCGTCGGGGGTCTGGCGCCGGGTCAAGAATCCCGGCGACACATAGATCGCGTGGCGCATCCCGTCTGGAACAAGACTTTTTTTCAAAGGAGTGGAGAACATGGCCGGACTCACATTGCATCCCATGAAAGAAATCCGAGTGATCGTGTCGGGTGAGAACCGGCCCTTTGTGACCGAGTTGTTGGATAAGGTTGAGGCGACCGGCTACACCATCATCGGCAATATCTCGGGGAAGGGGCATCACGGGGTGCGTGAAGCCCACTTCATGTTCAGCGAACAGGAGAGCCTGGTCATGATTATGGCAGTGGTGCCCGAAGAAAAAGTGGAACCAGTTCTGGCCGGACTGCGACCGCTGTTCGATCGGTATTCGGGCGTCATGTTCGTCTCCGACGTTGCCGTGAGCCGGCGTGAATACTTCGGAAAGAAAACAGACAAGTCCTGACTCACCATCCGGAATGGCGCCCTATAAGCTCGCGCGGCGGGGTCGTGCCTTGTCTTCTCACCGATGATTGTCTACAATGTGCCCACATTGACCTGTATCAGGAAGGACGGGACGTGAAAGGATTACGGTTCGAACGACTCGGGCGAAACCGTCATTACAACATCATCTTCCATATCGGCAGCAGCTACGTGCCGGTGACCGATGAGATCCTCGACGAACTGAAAGCCCAGACCTTGCTGTCCTCCGAGCGCTTCCTCGAACTCCTGGTCGATAAAATCGGGTATTCTAACTACCTCAAAGCCCAGATCCGCACGGAGCTCCAGATCGCCGGAGATCCGATGACGCAGATCACGGTTCTTCAAGGCGCCATCCGCGAGCTGTAATCGGCGCCGGACGTCCGCTCCGCCTTCCATTGTCGGTCATTCTCCTGGTAGTCTCCGCTACAAAAAATCTATCCCTATTCTGACGAGGGCTCAACAAGTATTCCCCTGACTTCGTCGACCTCCACTAGACCTGGATCACCCCGACTCAGGCCCCTCTGTCCATTAAGTCCTGCGATGCGTCCCGCCAATTCCTCGCCGAGCTGCGTCACCGAGGGTGAGCTTGATACCCCCACGAAACCTCTCTCCCGCGACCGGCCGAGCTCTGCGTCGCGCCCACTCAAGATCAACACCTTTTCTGCCGACACAGTGCCGAAGTCCATGTTCAGTGTCACCGGCGAGTACGCAATGGCTGGAAAGGGAAACGCATCATGCCCCCACACGACATCCCATCTCAGTTCACGATGATAATCCCCCGGCTCATTCTATGCGTGGCCTTGCTGGCGGCTATCGTGGCGGGAAACCGGTATCTGGACGCCATCGAGCAATTGGATCTCCGTGAAACGGACACGTTATATCTGGCGCGCCTGGATTTCGATCAACAGAGGCAATATCGAGATTATCGCGACCATCGCGTTTCCCCGGATGCTGCTGCGCGATGGGTTCGAGAGGAGCGAGAGCTACGGGAGCTGAAGCAGTCAATCTGCAGCAGGAACTTGTCATCCAGGCGGCAGTGTCTCGTGAGCGCGCAAGCAGGTAGACAAGATTACCGGATTGACTCCCTTAGCTTCCACTCTTCCTCACCTGGCAGATGTTGTCTTCTATGCCGTCGAATGAAAGTACCTAGGCTGCAGGGAGACCCAGACCTTGCTGTCATTAGAGCGTTTCTCAACCTTTCTCATCCACAAAGTCCGTTGCTCTAGGGCCCTCGAGGAGCAGGCCCGATTGGACTCTGGGTTTCCGGCGATCCGATGACGCAGATCTCAATCTTTCAGGGCGCTATTCGCAAACTGTCATCGGCTGCTGACCATTCCTTTCAGCTTCATTCTCGGCTCTAAATCCTCAATGTGCCCCAGAGGACAACCATTCGGTTTTTCCTGTAGTCATTTTGAGCAGCTATCGACCAGCCCTCTCGTCAAGGAAGGCCGGGCTGTTCAGTTTTGTGAACATCTGTAGTCTCCAGGAGACATCCTGTCCGTCATCGTAGATTGCTCCCGAATTGGGATCATGGTAGACTGCGCCCGTGCGCATCATCGCGAAACGGACCCTTGGCACATTCTGGAATCGATACCCGCGCGCGAGAGGACCCTTAGAAGCGTGGCATCAGGAAGTGGTTCATGCAGACTGGACAAACCCGTCGGGGCTTAAAGCTCAGTTTCGCTCAGCCAGTGTGCTGCAAGGCAGCCGCGCGGTGTTCAACATTGCAGGGAACCAGTACCGATTGGTGGTGAAGATTAACTACGCCTATCGGGTTGTCTATATCCGTTTCGTCGGCACCCATCAAGAGTATGACCAGATCGATGTACACACCGTCTGACGAGGTGCAGAAGCCATGAATATTTCTCCTATCAAAACCAAGCGGGATCATGAGCGTGCGTTGCTCCGCATCGAACAGCTGATGGATGCAAAGTTCGGCACCAAAGCCGGAGATGAGTTGGACATTCTCACCACCCTCGTGGAAGCCTACGAGGCCAAGCATCATGCAGTCAGTCCACCTGATCCCGTTGAAGCGATTCGATTTCGGATGGAACAATTAGGCATGAGCCGGAAGGATTTGGAGGCATTGCTCGGCGGGCGAGGCCGAGTCTCTGAAATTCTCTCTAAAAAACGCGGCCTCTCACTGACTATGATTCGTCGAATCCATCGCACACTCCACATTCCACTCGAAAGCCTGATCGGCACGGCAGCGTAATAAAACTACGACCAGAGATGAGA
>JACCYV010000257.1 GCA_013696305.1 Nitrospira sp. | reverse complement strand
CATCCACGCCTCCAATGTCTGTGTCTGTTCTCCCGTCATCGGCAACGAGTCGGTTGGTTTCCACATACCCCGGACGATACCAGAACCAACCACTATTGGAAAGATATTACTGATACACTACACTAGCGTCACATTTGTTGTCGTCCTCTCAAGGCTCAGACACGGGTTCAAATCCCGTTGGGACCACCACCTTGAAATGATAGAACAATTGCCGTTCGGGTTTAAGGAACATCGGGATGTTCCTCAAACCGGTTTTTCCTCACGGGGCATGAGGCTCAGGACTCGCTGTGCCTGCGCCTCATAAAATCCGACGGTCTGCTTCAACTGCGGGGGACGAATCCGGGCGTAGATCTGCGTCGTATCGATGCGGGCATGGCCTAACAGGGCGCGGACTGCTTCGAGATCATGATGCTGCTCGTAGACTTCCATCGCCACCCCATGCCGCAGATCATGCGGCTTGAGTGTGGGCGCGCCGATCAGGCGCCCATACACCTTGCAGAGCCGCCAGATATTCTTGCCCGTCATCGGTTGACGCGTCGTGCCGACGCCGCGCCGTCCCCAGCGAGACCAGAAGAGCGGCGTGTCGGCGTCCAGGAACGGGACCTGCGGCGTCACGACCTGGGCGACATACGTCCAGAGATACTGCATGACCGCTGATTGAGAGCATTAGGAATAATTTTCGAGGTGCCACTTTGAGCGATGGCGATGCAAGAATTGGTTGTGCCAAGATCAATGCCCACGATATTATTCATCTTCCAGACCTTTGTAATGACATAAGCTGAGCTGCAAATTCTTCAACAGGCGCTCTTCTGCGCCCGCATGGCACGCCCGGCGATTTAGAAATTCTTGTATTTGAGAAAATTAAATAGGCACTAAGATATTACACGGCAGTTAATGTAAGGAAGATTGCGGGAATCTGCTAGAGCAATTTTCTTTCGTAGCGCCCGATAGTCCAGGGGGCTATTGTGACTAAGTCTCCCGAACACAAACTCAAAGTCCTCTTGTTATGCGGCATCCATACATCCTTTAAACGGGATCCCCCAGGCCTTGGATAGTTGCTGGCAAATGCCATTCAATCCCGTTGGGGACACCACGTTGAGTGCGCAGCGGAACTTGGGAGTAAATTCATAAAGTTCCCGGTTCCGCTGAGTACGTATCTCGAATTATTGCCCTCTACCACAGCCCTGCATTGAATTGGCTCCTCAAATAGCAGTCGGAGGAGCCTTCGGCCCTCAGAAACATGGCCACTGAGGAGGGCTGGCAGGTCGGCCAGACGGGAATTAAACTCTCGTTTGAGTCGGGCGGTGTCCAACTCCGTGGGGCCGACGCGGTCCAGCCGGTCGAGTTCGGCAATCAGATCCTTTTTGCGGGACTCTTCCCCGCTGAGAGAAGCCAGCAGCGGCTCCACGGCACCTTCTCCTTTCTTAATCGCATTGACCAGTCGCACCTTTATCGCTTCAATAAGCGACAGCTCTCGTTCAATATGGGTGCGCCGGTCGAGCTGGGAATGGTGCTGGCTCCGTAGCTGAATCAGAGTCTGCTCAATCGCTTGGTCGATGACCTGCTCATGGAGCACGTTGGCCAGTGATCGCAACAGCACCTGATCCAGCATTTCCTGCTCTGCCAAGAGGGAATTTTTACAGATACTACTCCCTCGTTTTTTGTGATAGGCGCACCCATAATAGCGGCCTTGTCGTCGAGACGTGCCTGGGCCTACCACCATCATGGGTCCCCCGCACTGGCTACAGCGAGCCATGCCGGTCAGCAGATACTTCGACTCCACATCGCGGAGCCGCCCTGTTCGCTCCTTCGTGCGGGCGAGGCGGGCGTGCACCGATTCCCACAAGTCAGGCGGAATGATTCGCAACTCTGGTGCCTCAACAATGATCCGCTCCTTGTCCGGGCGGCGACGGCGTTTCTTGGTCCCACCACGCACAATCTTTTCCATTTCATTCCAGATAATCTGACCGCGATAAAGCGGACGGTGGAGCATTTCCCGCACGGCGTTGGGACACCAGCCTCGGGGGCTCTGACGAGGGGCGGGGACCCCCTCATCGTTCAGCCGTTTTGCAATGCGTGTGATACCAAGACCACCGGCATACATTCCAAAAATCTGCCTCACCATCGCGGCCTCGTTCTGATTGACCACGCGCACGACATGCAGGCGTTTCCCTTCAGAGGAACAGACATTATGATTATTGTAGCCGTAGGTTGTTCCTCCCGTCACATGCCCGGCCTTGGCCTTTCGCAACATCGCGTCGTAGGTTCGTTGTTTCCCGCGTTCCCGCTCCATTTCTGACGCAAAACTGGAGAGGGACAGCATCACCTTGTCCATCGCATTATCCAACGTGCGTTCGCGGTCCTCCAGATAGAAGAACACGCGCACATTCGCATCGGTTATTTGTTTCAGGGCATACGACGTTTCGATGGATTCCCGCCCCAGGCGGGATTCTTCCGACATAGTCAAGAACTGAAAGGGAGGCTTGGGTTTCAAAGTATTCATCAGTCGGATGAAACCAGGCCGTTTGATATATTCCGCACCGGAGATGCCATCGTCCACAAAGATGAGTTCGTCGGGCACGGTCCAGCCTTTCTTCAAGGCATAGGCTTTCCCGTGTTCAATCTGGCGGGTGACGGACGAAGAGGGTTGATTCACTATTCTCTAGCAACACGGATGCTTTGTGAGGAGCACTTGCGGCATCGGTCTGCGGTAAAAAGAGGGTACAAACTGTAGGCCTCAACACAGGCCATTTTTACACGACTACAACTATAGGATAGAACTGTTCCTGCAAGGCGCGAAGCGAAGAGTCGCCGTGGAGTGTGACGGTGATCGTAGGCACGGACCTGAAAAATGGGATGAAGATCAGAGACGGCACGCTTCAGACGACCGGTAAAACATACATGGTCAGCGTATAAAGACACTTTGACGAGAGCGTCCTAACCTGCCTTTGGGATCGAACGAAGTGTATCGGGGGTATGGAACAAGAGCGGTGGGCCGAGCGGAAAAAGGCCACGACCCGTAAAGGCTTGGGTGAGGCTGGCGACCGCGTGATAAAAGGCCAACAGGCCAACCACTAGGTGTCCCCATCCCGGCAAGAGATCGCTGATAAAGTCCCGTCTGGCGAAGGTGGTCACCAAAAAGGTGAAGCTAATGATCAAATGAAGGACGCTCAGCGTAAGGTTCCGATAGGCGGTCAGATAGACCATGACCGCGGAGAAGGCCGTATAGACGAGGTTGATTGGTGCGTACAGCACGGCGTCAAAGTGAAACGTGCTATTGGTGCTCACGAGTTGGACCGAGCAGAGGGTGAGCCAGAGGAACCCATACATCGTCAGCGCGGTGCCGCCCAATTGTTCGTTGTAGCGAATATCGGTGATGCCGGCCAACAGTTGCACAATGCCCCCGAAGATCAAGGCGATGACCAGAGCCCCGACCGTATTCTTCCCCGAGATCCACCCCAACTGGGCGACTCCCAAGGTCAATGCGCCAACAGCCAAGCCAAATAATCCGATAGCCAGCACATCGATTCTTCGACTCCGATTATCGTCCATCATTGCGATTTCCTCCACTCAACCCATGGCTTGGCGAGGGCCAGATGTCGTCACTTCAGAAGCAGCGGCTCTCAGTCCCTAAGAAATGATGAGAGGCGGACCCGCCTTGTGAGCCGAATTGTGGGCTGCTAGCAGGCTGCCGAGACGGCGCTCACGGCGGACATACAACGCTTCCTGCGGCCTCATTCGTACGGGAAGGGCGGGTCTCTCAAGGTCTTTGCCTGACGGACGGTGGTGTCTCGCAGGACCGCTATCACGACGGACATGCATCCCGACAGAAAGCGGACCGGGAGGAAGTGGCGGCATCACCTGATAATCACCGATGACTTCAATTTGTACCGCGGCTGTGCCCGCCTCGACCATGCCAAGTTCACGAGCCGCGGCATGCGAGAGATCCAACATGCGGCCGATGACATAGGGACCTCGATCGATAATCCGCACCTGAAGTGACTTGCCGTTTTCTAGGTTCATCACACGGACGACGCTGCCCAGCGGTAGTTTGCGGTGAGCAGCGGTATAGGCCGTCATATCAAATACTTCTCCATTCGCCGCGAGCTTGCCATGAAACTCCTTCCCATACCAGGAGGCGACGCCCCGGTCCTTGATGCCGAGATCCAGAGACAACACTCCTTTCGGCAGGGAGGAACAGGCACTGACCAAAAAACAAGCGGCCAAGGAAACCGCCGCATAACCCGTCTTACCGCGGAAAGTATTTCTGAGGTTCTTATCCATGAATGCACCTCGTGTGAAGGCCTGAGCACTGAGCTGTTGGACACCTCGCGCCATGTACCTCAGCCTAAGGGCGATCCGCAGTGCCGACAATACCGCTAGGGCAGGACGCGCCCCCCTACCAATGGGCAGAGACTTCAATATTCTGGCAAGCTGTATGTAACTCCTTGCTTTAACAGTGGGAGATTAACTCTTTTCTTTTGAAGCCGGCTGCGGCCACGCTTGACTCGATCCCGGTTTTGGCCCCGGGGCATTAGCGGCTCAAAGGGGAGAGAAGGTCGGGCAGGGTTCGATGCATTGTGCAAGGGCATAGTGCGTCGAGAGTTCGATTTGGTTGCGTAAGCTTCCCCGTCAAGGAGACAGTGTCAAAGGAGCACTTCCAGCGGTTGACGTTGGTTCCCTTTCGAGACAACTCTTAACCAGAGTAGAGGGCTTCTTCGATGATCTGTTGTCCCTGACGTTGTGCGACAAACTCATCCGGGGTCAGGTGCCCGAGTGAGCCGTGTGGGCGGCGATGATTGTAATCCATCCGCCACGCTTCGATGATCGCTCGGGCCTCACCGAGGGACGCGAACTGGTGCACGTTCAAACACTCGTCGCGTAGCCGTCCGTTAAACGACTCGATGAAGGCATTCTCCACCGGTTTGCCTGGTCGAATGAAGTCCAATTGTACCCCCCGCCGATACGCCCAATCTTCGAGCGCGCGTGACTGAAATTCCGTCCCGTGATCCACGGTGATGGATCGTGGTCCCGGTTTCTCGTCCAGGACCCCGTCAAGGGCTCGGCCGACCGTCTCGCCCGACATCCGAAATGCCGCCTCTAGCACAGGACTGTGCCGACTCCAGTTATCCACGACCGTCAAGATCCGAAACGGTCGCCCGTCCGCCAGGGTATCATGCACAAAATCCATGCTCCAGCGCTCGGTCGGCCCGGCCGGGATGGGAGCCGGACCACGATGCAGGGCGATGTGTTTCCGACGCCGCACCCGCATGCGCAGCTGTAACCCATCCAGGCGATACAATCGTCGGACGCGCTTCCGATTGATCAGCCAGCCCTCACGCCGCAGCAACACCCAGATCCGCATGTACCCAAACCGAGGCCGGGCATGCGCCAGATCTCGAATGCGCAGCCGCAGGGCGGTTTGATCCTTCGCGCGGCTCCGTCGGTACCACGAGGCGCGGCCGAATTGCGCCAACCGACAGGCCCGCAGGCAACTGACCTGAAACGTCTCGTGAAACCAAGCGGCCAGTTCACGACGGCGTGCGGGCCTCAGACTTTTTTTCGCAGGGCCTCCGACAACATGTGCTTGTCGAGCGAGAGGTCGGCGACCAGGCGTTTGAGTCGGGCGTTCTCCTCCTCCACTTGGCGGAGGCGGCGGAGTTCGCTGACCCCGAGATGGGCGTACTTCTTCTTCCAGGTGTAGCAGGTCGCTTCGCTGACACCGAGTTGCCGGCAGAGGTCGCCGACGGGCGTACCACTCTCGGCTTGCCGGATGGCATAGACGATCTGCTCCTCCGAGAATCGTGACCGCTTCATCGATCCACTCCTTTCGTCGAGGACCGCCGAAGCCGCTAGTCTACTCTCGTTTTACCTTGTCGTCGTTTTCGGGGGAGACGTCAGTCGGCTCGCCGGTGTCGTTTGGCTTTCTCGGGCCCGGGCCTTACAAGCCGATCGTACTTTCCTCCGGAACCGTTCTCCAAGCCAACGTGGCGGTTGGATTGATTGGGTAACAACCCCTAATTTGATCGACCCAGTAGTATTCCTCAAC
>JACCYV010000240.1 GCA_013696305.1 Nitrospira sp. | reverse complement strand
TGTCGTAGTTTTTTTCAGTTGGGTGCAGGACGATGGTTGATCTCTATACCCGATCTCACTACGATGTACCTATGCCACACAGCAAGCGGAGGACCGACATGCCTACTGCAAAAGCCCTGACACCCCCCACGGTGGAATCCGTTGCCTCCTATGTCCGGAAAAACGCGAGCCACGTCAAACACGTTCAACAGCATCCACATCCCATGTCCGACAGCGTGCGGGAAGCCGAGTACCAGGGTCACCGCATCGTCGTGCGCACACGGTATGAGATCGAAGTGGATGGGCGCACGGTCACGGGACACATGGGAGTAACGAACGACGGGCACGTGCATTATCATCCGGTCCCCAACATGTCATTTGCCTCTGCCATCGACCTGGTAAAACAACTTATAGATATTTTTCCCGACGACTTCGCCAAGAAGGCAAAAGGGGCCGGGCGCGGCAAGCGGCCGGCAAGGAAGCCGAAGAAGACTCATCCTCATCACGAGAAGCTTGCACGAGGAGCTTGATTATGGCGATCACGCGATCCAATGTCCTGACGAATGCCGCCGCGAGACAACAATACACACAAGGTGTCACCCTCCTGAAAACCGAATTTACCGGTCCGACCACCACTACTCTCGGCATCGCGGGACCCTCGCGCCCCGTGAGCACGTACGACCTGTTCGTGGTCTGGCACCACACGGCCATGTCGACGCTGACACCGGCGACACAGGGGGATCGCAACGCTGCCCACCGGGGCCCCGTCTTTTGTCCCTGGCACCGCTTTATGCTGTACCAGCTCGAACTCAACCTTCAGCGTGTGCTGAACGACGTGACATTTGGTCTCCCCTATTGGGATTGGGCGGCGGACGGTCAAAGATCAGCAGCGGATCAGAAGAGGTCCGGCATCTGGGCCGCCGGCGCGTTGGGCGGGTCCGGTAGTCCTGTCAAAACAGGACCCTTCAAGTATAACGCTGCCGACCCAAACAGTTTCAGAGTGCGAATTGAAGCGGACGTGAACGGGCAGCTCGTTCAAAGGAATCGCGGGTTGAGGCGGACCCTCGGAACACAAATCTCGACGTTGCCGAATACCGCCGACACAGGCGGAACCCGGGGAATGATTCCGTATGATACGGCGCCCTGGGACACGTCATCCACGGGTTTTCGTAATCGGGTCGAAGGATGGGCGCCGCCCGCCGCTCCGGCTCTCCATAACCGTGTGCACGTCTGGGTGGGTGGAGACATGCTGCCGTCAAGCTCGCCCAACGACCCGGTGTTTTACCTGAACCATTGTAACGTGGATCGACTGTGGGAAGCCTGGCTCACGCAAAACGGACGAACGTATGCTCCGCTTCAGACGGCCCCGGCGTTTTTAAGAGGCCACCGAATCAACGATCAAATGTCATCGCTGATTTCAGCGCGGATGCGGCCGGCCGATGTGCTCGACATGAGATCCATCTATGTCTACGATGCGCTCGACGCCTAGCAGGGGTCGACACTATCGCGGAGAAGAATAGGGTTCCATTCTCTCATCCTTGAGTATCCCGTCGTGGCACTGCCTTTCTCCCCACGTCCAAGATCTTCCAGCTTCGACCGTGAAATTCGCCGCTGCCTCCCTGACACTTAGGTGTGGACCTAAGCTTTTACGATCTGTACAGTTAGGTATATGCCTAACCAATCCATACAGCTCGATCGCGTGTTCTATGCCTTGGCGGACACCACCAGGCGGGCGGTTCTTGAACGGCTGAGCGGCGGCCCCGCCCCTGTGAGCGAACTCGCCAAACCCATTCGACATGGCCTTGCCCTCTTTCACCCAGCACTTGAATGTATTGGAGGACTGCGGGTTGGTGCGATCCGAAAAGGCCGGTCGCGTGCGGACCTATCAGCTCGCCCCGAAGTCGTTGAAAGTGGCTGAACGATGGATGGCCGCGCACCGCACGATGTGGGAATCCCGCCTGGATCAATTGGACGGCTATCTCAAGCACATGAAGGAGAAAAAACTATGACTCGCGCCATCCATCAATCCGACCCTCGACTTGATCTGGTCCTTGAGCGCATCGTCGACGTCCCGCCGGAACTCGTGTGGGCTGCCTGGACGACACCGGAGCATGTCAAACACTGGTTCACGCCGGCACCCTGGAAAACGGTGGAATGCGAAATCGATCTTCGGCCAGGTGGTCTGTTTAGAACGGTCATGCGTTCGCCGGAAGGGCAGGATTTTCCAAACGACGGTTGTTACCTTGAAATCATCACGCACCAAAAACTCGTCTGGACCAATGCCCTTGCGCCTGGCTACCGGCCGGCGACTTTCTCAGGTGTCGAGGAGACCGACTGCGGGTCAATCGTCTTCACAGCGGTGATTTCACTCGAACCCTACGAACAGGGGACGAAGTACACAGCTCTCGCCATGCATAAAGACGAGCAGGGCCGAAAGAGGCATGAAGAAATGGGGTTCCACGAAGGCTGGGGCAAGGCCCTGGATCAGCTCGTTGCGTATACGAAGAAGCTGTGAGAGAGCAGGATATCGATGAGAAGCCATGTGGTTCGCAACCGATCAGCTAGACAACACTCCACATGGATACCCGCGCATGACACATTATAAGAATCTCAGCGGAGATTCGGGCGTGACGGCGTATGAAATCGGATCCGCCTTCATCAACGTGCAGTTTTCGAACGGGGCGGTGTATGAGTACAACCACGCCGTCACCGGCTCGCGCCATGTCGAGCAGATGAAACAGCTAGCTGAACAGGGTCAGGGGCTCAGCTCATTCATCGCCTCAACGGTTCATGGCGCATATGCCCGCAAAGTCCATGAACCGGGCGAGTAATTAGCGACAGGTCCGGCCATTACTTTAGTGAGCCGATCAATCCTGCGAGATCAGGGACATCAAGTTCGAGCGTCGATATCCCTGTCCCGCATACGACAGGCGGATCTTATTGTGCAATTATTTTACGGGGAGCTTCACGCTGATGGCTCCTCCGAGATCCCCTTCCTTCGCGCCCTCTTTCTTGTAACCGGAGACATCCGTCTCGCCCTTC
>JACCYV010000223.1 GCA_013696305.1 Nitrospira sp. | reverse complement strand
ACGTGCATGCCGGATTCCAGCTCGTCAAAATGCCGCTGCACGCGAAAGCCGGGTTTTTCCATGAAATAGGCCGACAGAAAGCCGTTGATGGCCTGCACGGTCCAGGGATGTTCCTTGGCATAACGGTAGGTCAGTCGAATCTCAACTTCCTGAATGGTGGGTGCATCAGTCATGTCGGTATAGCCCCCATGGTGATGGGCCACTCTACCAATTTCTTCCGCCCAGTTCCTATCGGGTCTTCTCTGCGCTACCACCGTTGCGGCACCTTCCGGACTTGCGAGACATCGTAGCCCTCTTGGGCGATGAGGGAGAGGAACCGTTGATAGTCGGCGTCCGGGATTTCAGGCGCGCGCGCCATCAACCAGACATAATCGCGCTTGAGCCGGCCGACAATGGTTTGCCCGTACGCCTGATCCACGTACATGATGCGGTAGTCGGCTTTGATGGGCCACACAAACTCCATGCCCCAGATTGCGTTCGATTCCCGGTCGATGACATAGCCGGTCGGATGGTAATCCTTCTTTTTCCCGTCAAATCCACCCTCGCGGAAGGTAAAGGTCGTGGCGATGGATCCGTCCTCCTGCAAGCGATAGGACTCCACGGCATTGTAGGCCTGTGTTTCGATCGTAGAAGGAATATTGGCGATGACGTACCAATCTCCCATGAACCGGCTCAGGTCTACCGCTTTCTCAGTGCGAATAGGCGGATGATTATTGCAGGCGACGAGGGTCAGGCAAAGGCCTAACAGGACGAGAGACGAGAGACGGATCAGCATGAGAACCTCACTGGAGCATGTAAAAAAGTGTGTGGCCCTTTTGTGTGGTGGATTGCAGCGCAACCCACTCACCGTTCAGATCGTACCAGAGATCGATGGTGAACTGGCCTGTGACGATCCGCCGGTGAGTCGTGCGCGTGGGAGCGCCGCGGACTGAGATCGTCTCTCCGCCGACTGTAAGGATCTCAGCGGCATCGAGCTCGCCGGTTTGTGAATTGAGCAACCGATCGCCGGTCAACCAGGCCGGATTCCAGTAGGCGAACGTCTTGACGCATCCCTCCGCTGAGCGTCTCCCGGCTTGGGTCTGCCACTGCAGCGCTGCATCGTGAGACGTGCTTTTGACGAAAAATAGTTCGCCGTTATCATTGGTCTCCGCTGTGATTTCGCGCAGACACGATCCTTCCCAGCTTTCGACATTGCTGTGTCGATAGGTATAGACGGTGATGAGCAGGAACTTGACCGTGAATCCCGCCTCCACACGGACCTGGGTTCGCGGGCCGTCCGACGACACGTCGAAGCGCTGACGTCCGATCTCGTCGCCGTCGAGCAAGACCTTGAACTCATAGGTTCGGGTCGTTGCGCTATGGGCCTGCCCGCTGGGGCTCAACAGGCCTATCAGCCATACCACGAGCATCAAGACCGTTCTGGTGGTTCCGGGCGTGAAACAGAATCGCCTCATGACAGTTCTTTCTATACAGGGTTGTGAGCGGGTTTTGATTTAGGAGGACCCGGCACGAACGCATTGGTTCTCGCAATATAGTCACGATAGGCAGGCCGTCGTTCGACGATGGATTGCTCCATCAGCGCCACGCCGGAGAACTTCAGCAGCATGTAGGTCAACAGCAGCGGTCCCGCGATCGTCCACCAGGCTCCGGTGGACAACGCGAAGCAGTAGAATCCCCACCACACGAGACATTCTCCGAAATAGTTGGGATGGCGGGTATAGCGCCATAATCCGCGATCCATGACGGTGCCCTTGTTCCCGGGATCCGCCTTGAATCGGGAAAGCTGCCAGTCGCCGACGGCTTCGAACGTCATGCCCGTCGTCCAGAGCGCCAGAGCCGCTATATCGAACAGCGCATGGCCGGCCGTTCCGGTCAGAGCCGCCCACAGCGGCAAGGAAATGATCCAGGCCAGGAGGGGCCTGAAACCAGAAGATGATGACGAGGCTCTTCAGCCAGAAATGCGGCGCATATTTTCTGCGAATGTCTTGGTAGCGCCCGTCTTCAGGCTCTTCCCAATTACGGATGAGGATATAGCCGGACAACCGGAGAGCCCACAACAAGACCAGGGCGAGTATGAGCGCTGTTCGTCCGGAATAATGGTCTGTGCCTCCCGCATAAACCAACGCGGCGCTGAGGAACATCACGGCCCAGACTCCATCCACGATGCTCACATCGCGTTTGATCAGACTGAGAAGCCAGGTGATCGTCGCAAGCCCGAGCGCCGCTCCCAGTCCCATGGCATAGAGCGAAATACCCATCAGGTCGTTGTCTCCGGCACAGCATCATAGCCGTTGAACCGGTCGGCCAATGCCACAAGGAGGGGAGTGATGATTGCCCAACCGACGACCAAGGCAATGAGTGCTGCGCCCTCATTTTCGAAGTGCAGCGCTCCCATTCGCATGCCTCCGTAATAGGCGACGGGACCCCCGATGGCGCCGAGGAGGGCCGCAACGATATAACGCCCCTGCATCCATCGGAGGGTCACGTTCAACAGGGTAGCGAAGAGGCCCCACATGAGCACCATCCAATAAGGCGCGAGATCCGGGACCAGGATCCCCGATGAGTAGTGCACCCAGCCTCGCCATGTGAGGAGGCTGTCAAACACGAGTCCGATGGCCAGCGCCATGCTCACAAGTACCAGTTCCGGCTCCCGTCTAGGGGCTCGGAACAGGTGAATCCCTATGGCCAGCGTCATCGCGATGGCTCCGATCCAGGGCTGCTGTGCCGCAGCACTCCATATCCCTGCGAACCAGGCAATCTGATAGATCACGAAATTACTGATTACCAGGCCGAACCGGGCGGTCATTGCGTGGCCGGCACAGGTTTGGCGAACAGATAGTGACTAACCCCCCATTGCCGGCCACCCTCATATCCGAACAACTCGGCACAGGCCATGAAAAACAGCCGCCAGCGAACCCACCAGATTCGCGCGTCGCCCGCCGGATAGACGTCCTCGAAAAGAGGCGAGAGGCTCTCACGCGCCCTATCCATATTGACCAGCCAGGCGTTCGCGGTCTTTTCGTAGTGCGTGCCCTCCCACCGCCAGCGGGCGATACAGCTAAGGTGGTCCTGGAAGGCAAGCGGAAGGTCGTCGCCGGGCATCATGCCGCCCGAGAAGAAGTGACGGCTCATCCAATCACCCGGCCCCCGGTCTTCGAACAGATACGACCGTGTCCGGTGCGCGAAGATATGCATAAAAAACAAGCCACCCGGTCTGAGCCAGCGGTGAATACGTTCGAAGAGCGCCGGCCAGTTCCGCATATGTTCGAACATTTCGACCGACACCACCCGGTCGAAATGGGCAGGGGTGATGTCGAATAGGTTCATGTCACGGGTGACGACGCGGACATTTTGTAAGCCTCGTTCCTTGGCCGTCGTTTCGATATAGGGTTTTTGTGTATGGGAATTGGAGACGGCGGTGATTTGGCTGCCGGGATAATATCGGGCCATCCATAATGTCAGCGATCCCCACCCGCAGCCGAGTTCGAGAATGGTCTGTCCGTTTTGAATGTCGGCTCGAACGCAGGTTTCACGCAGTCCGGCGGTTTCCGCCTCAGCCAGCGTCGTCACGCTGTCGGGCCAGTAGGCGCTGCTGTATTTCAGGTTCGGGCCGAGCACCTGTTTAAAAAATCCTGCCGGTACCTCGTAGTGTTGTTCGTTCGCTTTTTCGGGTACGAGTGCGATGGGGGCGCGGCGCATCTGTTCCATGAAAGCCGTCTCGTGTCTGGCCGCCGTGCCCGGGTCGTCCGTGAGGAGTTCGTCGAGGCGGTGCTTGACCAGGTAGCGTATGCCGCGCCGGAGCACCGCATCGGGGAGCAGCTCACGCTCGCACACATTCACCGCCAGACGCCCGAGATGGTTCATGTGCAGTCTCCTTCTGACCATTCTGAATCCGTGATGGCACGGCCCGCTTGCGCCATGGCTACCCGGACCTGTTGATGACACCGAATCATCCTATCGGGGACTCGAGCGCCTGAGCAATGATCGTCTCAGCCATGACCGCAAGGAATCTGGTTCGGTGAAGACCATGCGATGGTCCCCTTTTAATTACTACGGGGGTGACGGGACAGCGGATGTATGGAATGAAAAGTGAGGAGAGACGACCGGCTGTGGATACGCATGCCCGTGTACGGACAGGTGCAGACTGTCACGGCGCACCGGTGGACAGAGAGATGTCAAACCAGGTAAGCATGGGCAGTGGAGGACTCACTCATGACCTTGATCGCCTATAACAGTGTGCCGATTCCCTCGTTTATGTATGGAACCGCATGGAAAAAAGAGGCCACGACCGACTTGGTGCAACAGGCGGTCGCCGCGGGGTTCACGGCCATCGATACGGCGAATCAGTTGATCCACTATCAGGAGGCGCTGGTGGGTGAAGCGCTGTTGAAACTGGCGAAGCAGGGCACGACGCGAGATCGCCTCTTTCTCCAAACCAAGTTCACGTCGGTCACCGGCCAAGACCACCGCACGCCCTATGACGCGCAGGCCGATCTCACGACGCAGGTCACACAATCATTCGACAGTTCGTTGGCCCATCTCCACACCGACTATGTCGATTCCTATGTCTTGCACGGTCCCCATGGACGGCGAGGGCTGAGCGATGCTGATTGGGAAGTATGGGCCGCAATTGAACGCCTGTATGAATCGGGAAAAGCCAAAATCATCGGCATCAGCAACGTGTCCGCAGAGCAGCTCACAGGGCTCTGTGAACGGGCCGGACACAAACCCATGGTGGTGCAGAATCGCTGTTATGCCGCTCTTGGCTGGGATCAAGAGGTGCGGGAGATTTGCCGTACGCACCGGATCATCTATCAAGGCTTCTCGCTGTTGACCGCCAATCGTGAGGTGTTTGCGGAGCCTGAAGTGCGCACCATGGCGGCTAAGTACGGCATGGGATTGGCGCAACTCGTCTTTCGGTTCGCGATGCAGATCGGTATGCTGCCGTTGACGGGCACGACCAACCCGCAGCACATGAAGGAAGATTTGCAATCGGACCAGTTTACGATTGCTCCCGAGGACCTGCAGCGGCTCGAGACGATAGGGATGTAGCCGACTGTCTGCGCCGATGGTCGTGAGACGGCGGCGGGCGGTCGCCTCGGCAAGGTCTGATCGATGGAAAGCCTGCACCAACTCGAAATCATCATCATGTTGCTGGCGGTGGTGCTTGCGCTGACCACGATCGCGCAGAAGATCTGCATCCCGTACCCGATTTTTCTGGTACTGGGTGGTCTCGTGCTTGGAGTGGTGCCCGGTTTGCCTGCCGTGACGCTCCATCCGGACCTCGTGTTCCTGATCTTTCTCCCGCCGATCTTATGGGCCGCCGCCTATTTCACTTCACTGCGTGAGTTTCGTCAGAACCTTCGACCGATTTCCCTCTTGGCCGTGGGGCTGGTATTGGCGACTTCCGGCGGGGTTGCGGTGGTCGCGCATGCCGTACTGCCCGGTATCGGATGGGCAGAAGCCATTGCGTTGGGAGCGATCGTTTCGCCGCCGGATGCCGTCTCGGCGACGGCGATTGCCAAACGGTTGGGGATTCCGCGTCGGGTCGTCACGATTCTGGAAGGCGAAAGCCTGGTGAACGATGCGACGGCGCTGGTGTTGTATCGGGCGGCGGTGGCCGCGGTCGTGACCGGCTCGTTTGTGCTCGGCGGAACCGTCCTCGAGTTTCTGTTTGCCGGACTGGCAGGCGTCGCCATCGGGATCGGGGTTGCGTGGCTCACGCGCTGGTCGCTCAGCGCCACGGAAGATGGGTTTACTCAAACCGGCATCACGCTGCTGGCACCTTATATCGCGTGGGTGTTTGCCGAAACCGTGCATGCGTCTGCCGTGCTGGCTTGCGTGGCCGGAGGGCTGTATCTCCGCCAGTATTTCAGCAGTGCCGTGGCCCCGGCGACCAGGCTGCAGGCACGCGCCGTGTGGGACCTCCTGATCTTTATCTTGAACGGGGTGATTTTTATCTTGATCGGGCTTCAGCTTGGAGCGTTACGCGACGCGGTGCCTGCCGGACAATTCGGCCCGGTCCTGCTTGCGGGGGCCTTGATTGCGCGACTACGATTGCGGTTCGGTTCTTGTGGGTGCCTCTGGCTGCCTTCATTCCCCGGTGGTGAGCGCGACCCTGCGGGCGCGATCCGATGCCTCCCTGGTCGGATCTGTTTCTCATTTCCTGGACCGGCATGCGCGGGATCGTCACACTCGCCGCGGCATTGGCCCTCCCGATGACGACAAGCACCGGCGCGCCATTTCCCTTTCGTGCCCAGATTAT
>JACCYV010000222.1 GCA_013696305.1 Nitrospira sp. | reverse complement strand
GGAGGCGCGGAGGCGGCCATCACGCCGTTGGGCGTAGCCGGGTTTGCTTCGGCTAAGGCCTTGTCATTCAGAAATCAGGATCCCACGAAAGCCAGTCGGCCATTCGATAAAGATCGAGATGGATTTGTCTTGGGTGAAGGGGCCGGGGTGGTAGTGCTCGAAGAACTTGAGCATGCCCGAGCGCGCGGCGCGCGCATCTATGCGGAAGTCATCGGGTACGCGATGAATAGCGATGCGTATCACATTACGGCCCCGCCTGAGGAAGGCGAAGGGGCCGTTCGTTGTATGGAAATGGCGTTGAAGGACGCCGGCGTCGCCAAAACAGACATCGGCTACATCAACGCGCATGGCACGTCGACTATGGCGGATGCCATCGAGACCAAGGCGATTAAGCAGGTGTTCGGGGCGCAGGCCTACCAAATCCCGATCAGCTCGACGAAATCCATGACGGGCCATTTATTGGGTGCAGCGGGCGGGATCGAGGCCGTGTTCAGCATTCTCGCGCTGCATCACGGCATATTGCCGCCTACGATCAACCTTGATCATCCCGATCCCGCCTGTGATCTCGATTATGTGCCCAATCACGCCCGTCCAGCCAATCCTCAGGTGGTTCTCTCTAATTCATTCGGCTTCGGTGGGGTCAACGCCTGTCTGCTCTTTCGCCGGTGTGATTCGTAGTTCCCTTCCCGTCACGAGTCAAATCCTATGACGCAGGCAACGTCAATTGAGACGGTCCAGCGCATGTTGGGCTACCGTTTCCGTCAGCCTGGCCTGTTGGAAGAAGCCCTGACTCACAAGTCTTATTCCAACGAGCGGCGCGGCAAAGATCGAACCCAGAACGAACGGCTGGAGTTTCTCGGCGATGCCGTGCTGTCACTCGTTATGAGTGAGTACCTGGCGGCCGAATTCCCGGACAGCAGCGAAGGCGGGCTGTCCAAGCTGAAAGCGCAACTCGTGAGTGAGACCTCGCTGGCCAGAGCCGCCCGGCGTATGAAGCTGGGTCGTCTGTTGCGCCTGGGAAAAGGGGAAGAGCTCTCCAAGGGGCGGGAAAAACATTCTCTGCTGGCGGATGCTCTGGAGGCATTGATTGCGGCCGTCTATTTGGATGGCGGCCTTGAGGCGAGCCGGGCCTTCACCTTGCGTGTTTTGGAAGAGGAAGTGCTGGCGACGCGTGCGGAACGGGCACGGCCCGGGATGGATGATTATAAGACGCAACTGCAGGAGATCTGTCAGAAGCGTTTCGACACGCTGCCGCATTATTCAACTGTAAGAGAATCGGGTCCTGATCATGAAAAAGTATTTGAAATCGAGCTGACGATCCAGGGTATCATGCATGGAGTGGGACGCGGCCATAGTAAGAAAGAAGCCGAGCAAATGGCGGCCAAAGAAGCACTGGCGCAGTTGACGGCTTGAGGCAATAGGGATGGATCGGCAGAAGGGGGCACGATGGCACACACTCAATGGAACAAGGCGCTAGGAATTCTAGGCGCGATGAGCTGGCTCGTTACGGGCGGCATGACGGGGCTCTGTTGGGCGGCTGATGCCGCACCAGCAGGAAATGAATCCGTGAACATCAACAACGCGCGGGCGGTCATTAAGACCAAGTTCGGCGATATGGAGATTAAGTTTCTTCCGGAATTGGCTCCGAATCATATAGAGAACTTTATCAAACTGGCTAAGTCGGGCTTCTACAATGGTACAATTTTTCATCGGGCGATTCCCGGATTTATGATTCAGGGGGGAGACCCGAACACGAAAGATTCACTCAAGAAAAATGCGTACGGCCAAGGTGGGCCAGGACATAATGTGAAGGCCGAGTTTAGCGACCTGCCTCACAAGCGTGGCATGGTGTCGATGGCGCGGGCGCAAGATCCCGATAGCGCCGGGTCACAGTTTTTTATCGTGATCGAAGAGTCGCGTTTTTTAGATCGAAAATATACGATTTTCGGCGAGGTGGTCAAAGGAATCGGCGTCGCGGATAAGATTGTCGGATTGCCGAGAGTCATGTGCCAGACCGGTGCGCCGAGTCCTGCCGACAAAGGGCCATGCGACAATCCTCTTGAGCGCATCGAAATGACCGTGACGATTGTGGAATAAATTGAGCCGGAAGTATTTTTGCCCGGGACCGGACGGTTTCGTTCGCATAGCCGGTAGTTCTTACGGCCAGCAGGCTGTCATGTGGTTTCTTGACCCCCCTCTGTCGGTGAGCCGAGGCAGGGGGCGCGTCCTTGGACCATCCCCGCCCAGAAAAAAACCATTGCGTCAGCAGTGAGCCTATCTGAATCGTCGACTCTGCCCCGCTAGGGCACCATCAAAATGGTTGATTGTTTTGTTGCGTGCGGACCAGCGTCAACAAATGAGCGAAGGCTTTGGTCATCCGCTCGGCATGAGAGGGGGATCGAAACAGCAACGTATCCTCCGGAAAGGTCGCCTCCAGTTCCGTGATCGCGCCGGTACAAAAACTGGTTTTCATAATGCAAGGAGCATTGCTTTTGCAGGTAAAACGAACCCCATAAAGAACCAGGTTGTTCTCGCGGCTGTCTTTGCCCTGGTATTCGATTGTATCGATGTCATGCAGGTTGAAGTGGGTGAAACCGGTATTGACCTCGTCATGTCCGTGATTGAGCTCGACCGCTCCGAGTTTGGTACCCGTGGGAATCACGCTGTAAATTTCGGTGGCTTTCGTCGCTTTTCCCCCTTTGGGGTTTCTGCAGCTGAGGCTGCGAACAAAGCCGTGGGTATTGGCCATGTCGCTGATGAACTGCACGGTATCGTCGACGGTCTGACTGAGGGCCGCGACAGGAGAGAGAAGGCCAAGTGCCAGCGCCCACATCATGGTTGCCATATGGTGTGATGCGGATCGTAGGCTCGTATTCCCGTCTTGCATGGTGGTTCTCCCTGAAATGCTCACATGGGACATGTTTGGACGGTCCTTACCGTACTGAAACCGCCTCCACACTGCAATCCCTACGTTGACGCAGCGCAAGAGGACGAGACGCATCGTGAATCTCGCCAGGGAGGCTTGCGATCCGATCTCGGGAACCTTCAAGCCACGTCTTGTGCAATATGGGCCGGGGGAACGGCTGGAAAGATAAGCGGGGCGAGAGGCATGATCGGTGAGAAGTCAATCTGCTCGGTAATCGGGGCAAAACGGAACATGTTCATCAGGGTTGAGATTCGGAACTCCATCTTGTCCAAATTCCGGTAGTGGAATAGTTGAGAAAGAAACGGCCCTTCCATGTGCGGCTGTTGCGGGTCAAGCTCCCATGGATGAAAGTACATCACCATGGGACGGCCTTGCCTTTCGATGCGCCTCAACAGCCGGCACAGTAGCGAGAACGGCAAGAGACGGAAGTAGCTGCCCCCGGCGATCGGAAGCCGTAGTCCTCCGAGATTAGCGGTGGATGGTGGAACCTCCCAGATGGGACCTGATGAGGTCTGTCGCAGATGGTGCCAGGGGTCTGCGCCAGGAATGCCACAATGGTCATGTCGGATCGGGACTACACTGGAATCGTACGTATATCCTTCTTCCGCCAAAATCGGCAGAGCCCAGAGGGTTTCACGCGTAATGGTGAATCCCGGCGCGCGATATCCCTGGACGGGAGATCCTGTGAGGTCTTCGAGAATCTGTTTTGCTTTTCTGATGTCTGCCCGAAACAATTCTGGTGTCTGTGCCGTGACCAACTCGTGGCCGTATCCATGTGAAGCGATCTCATGCCCGCATTCGGCGATCTGCTTGATGAGGCCGGGGTGTCGTTCAGCGACCCAGGCGAGCACAAAAAACGTGGCCCTGGTTTGGTAGCGGGCGAGGAGCTCCAGCAGTTTACAGGTGTTTGGAGCCACCCGGGTTTGAAAGGATCCCCAATGTCGACGGCGAATCGGAGAGTCGAATCGCGACACTTGAAAGTGCTCTTCGATGTCGAATGTCAGGCAATGCACAGCAGAATTCCTTGACGGCTGTAGGATATTGCATACAGTGTGGGATAACTCAGGGATGCCGCGCGGGCTCGATATAGGAAGTTCACTGGGGAGGCCCCTTTCGCCGTGCCTGATATACTATGTGCGCATCTGGAAGTAAAGCAAAGTTTAAGCCATTCTATTTTAGTCGAAATATCAATTGGATATGAGAAAAAAGCAGAGTCATAAAACCTGGCAAGTATCTCACATTTATCCAGTGTGTATCTAAAAAGATACTAAAGTAGACAAGGTAACAAGCGAGCCGAGGACAAGGGAGAGTAAAAGGCAACTGGCTAGGCAGCGCGTCTGTTGATTTCGTCGTTCGGAAATCGCTGCTGAAGTGGCACGGTGAATCGGAAAACGGAACCACGTCCCTGTTCGCTCTCCGCTCCGATATGTCCCCCCATCAATTCCACTAACTGCTTACAAATGGCAAGTCCTAATCCCGTTCCACCGTATTTTCGGGTCGTCGTCCCATCCGCTTGCACGAAGGGCTGAAACAACTTTGAAAAGGCGCCTGGGGCAATGCCGATACCATTGTCGAACACGGAGAAGCGGACGTGGATCACCCGTTTGTCATCAGCCGATATTTCGCCATACCTGGTGGCCGGAAATTCGAGGCGCTGCTCCGGGGGCCGTTGATCAAGATCGATGCGGAGAGAGACCATTCCGTGATCGCTGAACTTGATCGCATTCGCCAGTAAATTGCATACAATCTGTTGAAGCCGGGAGGAATCTCCGAGCAAGCCGGACGGCACTCCATCGGCTATGGTGGAGGTTAATACCAGACCCTTTCGCTGGGCTCGTTCAGTAAACAGCGCGACGACGCGATTGAGAAAAACGGGCAACTCAAAGTCCAGCAGTTCGAGAGACAGTTTTCCGGATTCGATCTTGGAAAAGTCCAGAATGTCGTTGATAATAATCAGCAAGGCATCGCCCGAGGAGCGGATGGTTTGGGCGCAATCTTGTTGCTCAGCGGTGAGTGTCGTATCGAGTAACCAGTCCGTCATCCCTAGCACGCCATTCATAGGCGTTCGGATTTCGTGGCTCATGGTCGCAAGGAACTCGGACTTGAGTCGAGCCCCTTCGATGGCCGCATCACGGGCCTGTGTCAGGGTGGCCTGGCTGGCTCGAAGTTCCTGCAGCACCTGGTTGGCCCGAACCATGTAGCGGATACGGTGGGTTAGTAGCATCGCGTTCAATGGCTTGACGATGAAGTCCGTGGCGCCGGCATTGTAGGCTTTCGTAATAGAGTCGAAGTCGTCCAGGCCGGTCATGATCAGAATGGGGGTATGCTCCCCGCCAGGCAGGCAACGTAATGCCGCACAGGTCGCGAAGCCATCCATTTCAGGCATCATCACATCGAGGAGCACCACGTCGGGCGGGCGGTGCTGAAAGGCCGTCCAGGCTTCCCGTCCATTCTGAGCTTCCTCCACGATCCAGCCGACTTGTTCCAACGCCTCGCGAGCGAACATGCGGATAATGATGTCGTCGTCCGCAACCAGCGCAAAGGGGGTCCGTCCAGGTGTGAGAGGGTTCATGACTGTCTCCCCTTTGCGATCTCATTCCGAAAGACTGCACAAGCCGCGAGATAGTCCGATTGCAGTTGAGCGAGCACGCGGTCGGCATCGATCAAATTTTTTCGGTCGCCCATCGCTTCCAGCTCTCGGCATCGAGTGGCCATGGCGACGGCACCGAGTTGGGCGCTGCTCGATTTGAGCCGGTGTGCGATAGCTTGCAGCGCCGCCGGATCGTTCGCGCGAATGGCGTCCCGGAGAGCATCCACGCTGTCCCGCGAATTGTCGAGATACTTTCGAAGGACGGACGACAGCACATCCGGTCGGTCGGGGCGTTGCAATGCTCGGATGCCCGCCAGGGCCTTCAGGTCAATACCGGAAGGCACGGTCATAGAATCCACAATCGGCTCAGTCGTCAATGAGTATGAATCAGGCTCCAATGCGGAAGCGGGCGGGGTTGTGCCAGAAATCAGAGAGGAGTTCCAAGTGGGCGACTTCCTTATCAGCCATTTGAGTATGACGTCACGCAATTGCCTTTGGGTGTAGGGTTTAGTCAGATAATCATCCATGCCGGCCGCCAGGCAGCGCTCCCTGTCTCCCTGGATGGCATGTGCTGTCACGGCGATGATCGGTAAGCGCCGTCGTCCCGAAGATGTTTCGCGATGGCGAATGTCTCCGGTCGCCGTCAACCCGTCCATCTCAGGCATTTGGCAGTCCATCAACACCATGTCGATGTTATCTTCATCGGCGGCCATCAATGCTTGCCGGCCATTCTCCGCCACCACCACCTCGTATCCGAGAAGTTCCAACATGCCGACAGCGACCTCCCGATTGACGGGACTGTCTTCGGCCAGCAGAATTCGGCCGGCCGGCTTCGGGGCAGACGCCTCATCCACGAGAGAGGACAAGGGGACGCGAGGGGCTTCCACGGCCTGGTGGTATGCGGGAGAGGGCGCGGACAGGCGCGCGCGGGGAAAAAGTCCTTTTTGAGATGGGGCCCCAAAGGGTTGACGAGCTAGCCGGGCCGTAAAGGAAAAGGTCGAGCCGTTCCCCGTACTGCTCTCCACCGTGATGGTCCCGCCCATCAGTCCAACCAATTGTTTGGCAATCGACAGGCCCAGACCGGTACCGCCGAATCGTCGAGTGGTTGAGCCATCGGCTTGTGAAAAGGCGTCGAAGATGTATGACGTGGCCGCCGCGGAAATGCCGATGCCGCTGTCCGCCACCGCGAGACGCAACAGGACGTGACTAGTGGTGCTCTCTGCCAGTTCCGTGGTCAGCGACACTTCGCCTGTTTCTGTAAACTTAATGGCATTGCTCAGGAGGTTCATGAGAATCTGGCGGAACCGGACCGGGTCACCTTTGAGATACAACGGCACTCCTTCGCCGATGTGCTGGGTCAGACGAAGTTGTTTCCTGCGGGCCGCTTCGACAAATAACTCGAGCGATTCCGACAGAATTTGCGACAGATCGAAGCTCACAGATTCCAATTCGAGTTTGCCCGCTTCAATCTTTGAAAAATCGAGGATATCGTTGATGATCGCGAGCAAGGTTCGTCCCGAACGATGCACAGTCGAGGCCAGATGCCGCTGCTTGTCCGTAAGCTCGCTGTTGAGAAGCAGCTCGGTCGTTCCCAGGACGCCGTTCATGGGAGTGCGAATTTCATGACTCATATTCGCCAGAAACTCGCTCTTGGCCTTGTTGGCTGCCTCGGCGGCTTCTTTAGCTGCACGGAGCTCCTCCTCGTTGCGTTTTCGATCGGTGGTGTCGATGTGAATGCCGAGCATTCTGATTGCTTCACCTTGCTCATTCCGAATGAGACTTCCACGAGCGAGAATCCATCGATACGATCCGTCTTTGTGGCGCAAGCGATGTTCGTGCTCAAACTGCTCTGTCCTGCCCTCCTGACAGGCTTGATTGATGGGGAGAATACGGTCCCGATCGTCGGGATGGATCCGTGTCTCCCATTCTTCGAATGCGGTGCCGATTTCATGGTCGTCGTATCCCAACTGTCGTTTCCATGTAGCCGAGTAATAAACTCTGGTTGCGCGGAGATCCACGTCCCACACTCCGATCTGGGATCCCCGCAGAGTCGTCTTGAGGCGGGCCTCGCTCGTGCGGAGCGCTTCTTCCGCCCGCTTCCG
>JACCYV010000203.1 GCA_013696305.1 Nitrospira sp. | reverse complement strand
GAGCCGGACTCACCGTCATCGCCGCTGCGACACTGACGAGAGCTAATCCCATGAACCCGGGCATGTAGCTGCCGGTGCCTTCTCGCAGCAGGCCGAACCAGATCGGCACGAGAAACCCGCCGAATCCCCCCGCAGCCCCCACCAAGCCCGAGGCCAGACCGATATCTTTGGGAAACCACTCCGAGACGACCTGAAAAATTACTCCGTTTCCGAACCCCATGACGGCAATCGTGACCATAAAGAGTCCAACAGCCCAGACCAGCGCGGGGAGAGATGCCGCAAGGACGCTCGTCAGCGCGAGCGCAATAAATACCGCCACCAGCACACGCAGCCCTCCCCACCGATCCGCCACATACCCGCCGACCGGACGAATCAGGCTCCCTCCCAACCCGCAGAGAGCCGCAATGGAGCCGCCCACGATCGGATCGCTGCCGTAGTGATCATATAGCAGCAGGGGAAGAAAACTTGTGAGACCGACAAATCCTCCGAATGTGATGCCGTAATTCAGACAGAGCCAATAGACAGACGGCACGCGCATCATTCCCCAGGCTGCTTCCCACCAGACCCCAACTCCCGCCGCACGCGCGAGAGGCATTTCCCGGACCACGTTCGAGAAGAGGCTAAGCGCCAGCACAACGGGAATCAGCATGATCCCGCAGGCACCGTGCCATCCCAGAACCGATTCCCACCGCGGAGCCAATAAGAGGGCCAACACCGTCCCGACATTGCCGGACGCGACCAACCCCAGCACCAGGCCTTGGTAGGCCGTGGGATATACCCGGCTGGCAACCGGCATGGCAACCGCAAAACTCGCTCCCCCGGCGCCGAGTAGCAGCCCGATGCCCAACACCTCGCCATAACTCGTTCCGCTGAGAGCGGCCCAGATGACCGCGATCAACTGGAGACTCAGCACCGCCTGACCGGTCCGCTTCGCGCCATACCAATCGCAAGCCCATCCCGCTACAACCCGCAGCAGCGCTCCGCCCAAGAGTGGAATCGCCACCAACACGCTCTGTTGAGTCGCCGTAAGCCGAAGTTCCTCCCCGATGGCGACGGCCAACGCGCCGAACAGCACCCACACCATGAAACTCACGGTCAGATGCAGCCATGCACCGGCCAGCGTCGGCCAATGTCCTGTACGTAGCGCTGAACTCAGCCTGCTCACACTCATCCCGGGAGCCTCATCCGACGTTGATACATTCCCGCTCGGTTCTGACAGACCCATAGCGCACTATACGAGGCACGATTTCTGAGACGCAAGAGATCGAGGAGGCCGGCTCCGCTCCTGTCGTATTGTCCTGCGCCTGACATCTGGTATAGTCACATCTTGCAACCTAACCCACGGTCGAATGACATGGCACAGCCTAAGCAGACGCACGATTCCGACGAAGACCTGGCGGACGACGCCGTCGAGCCCGACTCCCTGGAGCCGACAGACGAAGAGGTTACTGAAGAACATCACGCGGTTGGCCGGCAGGCGTCGAAGGAACCTGAGGAGGCTCCGCTCTCCACCTCGCTCGTTCCGGTTACCACCATCCAGCAATACCTGACTGAAATCCGGCGCTATCCCTATCTCACGAAAGAAGAAGAGCTTCGCCTCTTCGAGGAATATCAACTGCGCGGCAGCCGGGATGCGGCCATGAAACTCATTCTCGCCAACCTGCGGGTGTCGGTGTCCATTGCTTCAGAATATCTTCACACCGGCGCAGACCATATGGATTTGATTCAGGAAGGCAATGTCGGACTGCTGCAGGCCATCAAGAAGTTCGACACCACGAAAAACGTCCGCTTTTATGCGTATGCGGCCTGGTGGGCCAGGGCCTATATTCTCCGGTATCTGCTGAACACCTACCGTCTAATCAAAATCGGTACCACGCAAGACCAGCGGAAGCTGTTCTACAATTTGAAGAAGGAAAAAGCCAAGCTTGAACGTGAAGGCTTCGCGCCGGATAGCAAGCTCCTGGCGGACCGCCTGAATGTCAGGGAGCGCGATGTCATTGAGATGGACCAGCGGCTGGGGAGCTGGGAACTGTCGCTCGACCAACCAATCGGCCAAGAACATGACGGGACGCTGATGGATATTCTCCCCGCCCATGAACAGGCGGCAGACGAGCGACTGGCAGACACGCAACTCAAGGTGCTCTTCCGACGGAAGCTGGCAGAATTCACAAAAACTCTCGATGAGCGCGAGGAAGAAATTCTCCGCAATCGCATCCTCTCTGAAACTCCCCTCACGCTCGAAGATATCGGCGCCAAATATGGTGTTACGAAGGAACGGACGCGACAGTTGGAGGCGCGAATCATTAAGCGGCTCCGTGACTATATCAAGAAAGACGTCAAAGATTTTGACCGTCTTCGTATGTAAGACCGCGCACGTCCTCCGCAGCGCGATCGCAGTCTTCATGTTGGCGGTCGTCGCTGAAACCGTCGTCCCAGTCGAATCAAATGCCACCTCCCCGGTCGCCCTGGAAAATGCACGACCCGGACATTCCGACTGGATCCTCACCGATCCTGCCGTCCACGAGGTAGAGGGGTATGCCTCGGCCACCAGTATCCAGCGCGGCCAAACACTTCGCCTGTACATCCACAGCACGGACCCACGCGTGACTCTCGCCATCTATCGCATGGGGTGGTACGGGGGCACCGGCGCACGGTTGGTACAGCGTGTCATTACCCTACCGGGGATGCGACAACCCATGCCGACGCCGGACCCTGTGACTGGACTCATCGAATGCAACTGGCGACTGTCGTACCAGTTGACCACGAGAACGGACGATCCGCAGGAGTGGCTAAGCGGCATCTACCTGGCCAAACTGACCGGAACAAGCGGTAAACAAAGTTACATTATATTTGTCATTCGGGAAGATGACCGCCCTTCCGATTTCTTGTTCCAATCCAGCGTGACGACATTTCAGGCCTACAACAATTGGGGCGGCAAATCGACCTATCCCTCGAACAGCCTGAATGAGCAATGGGCACGGAAGGTGTCGTTCAATCGTCCCTATGCCACGAGCCAACATCCTCGCGGCGGCAGCGGCACGGGTGCCGGGGAGTTTCTGACCGCCATGTCTATCCATCCCACGCGTTCACTCTCCACGGCAGGCTGGGAATACAACATGGTGCGTTGGCTTGAGCGCAACGAGTACGACGTCACATACAACACCGACATCGACACGCACAGTCGAGCAGACTTTGGGAAAGGGCACAAGTCCTGGCTCTCGGTGGGCCACGACGAATACTGGTCACAGGACATGCGACGTCACGTGGAGGAGGCGCGTGACCAAGGGGTGGGACTCGGTTTTCTCTCGGCCGATACCTGCTACTGGCAGATCAGGCTTGAACCCAGCTCGATCACGGGCGAGCCCTATAGAACTATGGTTACATATAAGGAAGCAGCTCTCACGGAAGACCCCTATGCCCTAGATCGAGATTCGTCCAACGATCACCTGATCACGGTGCAATGGCGCGACCCGCCGGTGAATCGACCGGAACACGAGCTCATCGGGGTCATGTACGAGACTGTGCCGGTGGAGGGGGATATCATCGTCGCATTGCCGATCCACCCTCTATTTGCCGGTATAGAGTTGCCCTCCGATCATCGACTCCCCGGCCTGCTGGGGTACGAAATCGACCGGGCCTTTCCGAACGGACCCGCCGGCTTGACTATCCTCGCTCATTCTCCCTATGTCCACGACGGACAGGTCGTTTACGGGGATATGACTCTTTATGAAGCACCCAGCGGCGCTCACGTGTTTGCAGCGGGAACCATCCAATGGAGTTGGGGGCTTGACGACTACAATGCGCCCTCACTGCGGTCCACCCGCTCCAGCGAGGCCGCCCAACAGATGACACGCAACATTTTAGCCGTTCTCATCGGAATCGCACCGCCTGACGCCCCATGAACAAGTTCCTTCGTCCTCTGCTTGACACCCCAATCACGCTCTTCGGGGGCGCCGTCCCGAAATTTTTTTCTCAATTCACAGACTTCTCTTAGCAACCATGTCTTGTAGAATCAATGATTTGTGGACAATTATCTCTATTGCATAGGAACGCAGAATAATTTTATAGTCCATCCATTGACTTGCCTCGTGCTAGCGCTATCTATGTCTCGAGTTTACTGCAGGTAGCCCTT
>JACCYV010000197.1 GCA_013696305.1 Nitrospira sp. | reverse complement strand
ACCTCATGGGGTGAAATGGTCCACACCTATTATGGATACAAGCCTTATTGGTAATGCGAGTCGGCTTATACGTCGGGGCGGCAGCCGCGTCCCATATTTTCATGGTCTTCCATTTCACAAAGGAGAGTATTCTATGACACGACAGATTGCCATTTATGCAGGAACGATTGCCCTGGTTCTCGCCACCAGTACCTCCGGATTCAGTCAGGGATCGATGGACGGGGGATCCCCCGATTCGACCATGGGAAAAGGAGCCGGTACCGGTACTCCCACTGAGCCGCCGAAGACGGACAAGCGCACCGATTTAACCGGCGGGAAGCAAGGCGTTCCCGAAGAATATGCAGACACTCCCGTGCGGCAGGGCAACCTTGTCGAGATGAAGGACAGCAAGTATCTCAACGCCACGGTCTACAATACTCACGGGGATGAAATTGGAAAAATTCAACAAGTGATGAAAGATACGAAGACGGGAGATATCGAGTATGCGGTCTTTGTGTCCAATGAATCCAAACGTCCTGTCCCCATTCGTTGGAGCCAGTTTAAGACGAAGGGTGATAAGCTGCAGCTGAATCTGAAAAAAGAAGATATTCAAAACGCCGTATCTTCGACCAGCAGCAAGGACATGTCTCCCGATCTGAAGGAACACAAGGACAAGTTGGACCAGGCACGCCAGGCCCCGACGGTTCCGGGCAATCCCGGCGTACCGGGTCAAAAAGGTCCAGAGGCGACCGGCTCAATGGGAGAAGATACAGTGGGCGGAGGGGGACCCAGCGGTACCAGCGGGTTGCCTCCCGGAAAAGCCCCCGGATTTGAGGGCGGCAATCCCAGCAGCAAACGGTAACTCGTAGCTTTGTGCGTACCGCAAAGGGCAGGCTCTCTCAGAGCCTGCCCTTTGTATTTCATGTTACCCCAGGTTGGGGGTGGCGATTCCTGAGATTTCCCCATCTGAAAGGATCGGAGCGTTAACGTGTATCTGAAGCGTGACCTGAAAGGACCGGCGCTGCTTGAGCGGGTATGCCAAGTAATTGCTGCGTAGACCTTCAGATAGTCCTTCACCATGCGTTGCGTGGTGAAACGTTTATCGAATGCTCGCCGGCAGGCCTTTCGATCCACGACAGACACGTGGCGAACAGACTGAATCATCTCCTCCAGGGTTTCGCACGTAAAGCCGGTCACCCCGTGGTCGATAATTTCAGGCAGCGACCCTCGACGGTAGGCAATCACCGGTGTGCCACAGGCGAGCGATTCAATGAAGACAAGGCCGAAGGGCTCGGGCCAATCAGAGGGGCAGAGTTGAGCATAGGCCTCTCCGAGAAAATCGTCTTTTTCCATATCGGTTACTTCACCAACATATTCGATCAAGGGATGGTCAAGCAACGGCTCGATCACGGCGCGATAATATTCCAAATTTGCGGGATCGATTTTCGCTCCGATGCGCAACGGCATCTCGACACGCTTGGCTATTTCAATGGCCTGATCGAGTCCCTTCTCCGGAGCGATGCGTCCCAGAAAAACCAGATACTTTCCGGGATCGGGATGAAACGAATAGAGATCCTGCGGCAAGCCGTGGTGAACCGTGGCTTGCCAATTGGCCCACGGCATCGGATCGCGTTGCGCGTTCGAAATAGACACGACAGGAAGATCGGCGAACTTGCGGAACAGGGGAAGCAACTCCGGGAGATCAAGTCGTGCATGCAAGGTGGTGACCACCGGAATAGGGCACCGCCGAGCCAGCGGAAAGGGCAGGAACTCCAGATGCGAATGGATGATGTCGAATTCCCCGGCCTGAGTGAACGCTCTCTCCAACATGGCGACCAACGGCGCATCATAATTCGTAATGACTTTAGAGAGTCGCAACGCTTCAGGGCACATAGCCACGAGGCGCGCGCGGGTGGTGGAATCGCCGCTGGCAAAGAGCGTCACCTCATGACCCTGGCGCACCAATTCTTCTGTGATGAAAGACACGACGCGTTCGGTTCCTCCATGTAGAACAGGCGGAACACTTTCCCACAACGGCGCGACCTGAGCGATCTTCATGCCTGAAACTCCTTCTTGCGACATGGTTGATGGAACATTCCGGACTGCTCAAGATCCGAATCTGCCGATCGGCCACAGTCCGAGCGAAAGCGATTTTAGCGGTGTCGGTCGGACACCCGCACTAGGCGCCTCCCTACTAGTGATGGACGACAGTTGTCGCGGATGATGGAACGGCGATTTCGTGCGCGCGAAAAGTCACCTACACCGGGGAAACAGGCTTGCAGGCACATTCCAAAGATCCAGTCGTCACCGGGGGAGGAGGATTCGGCGGGTTGGCGACCGCTCGTGCTCTCTTACCGGCGAATGGCGAAGTCATCCTGATCGATCGGGCGAACCACCATCTTTTCCAGCCGTTGCTCTATCAGGTGGCAACCGCGGCCCTTTCGCCGGGCGATATTGCATGGCCGCTTCGAACCTTGCTTCGCTCGCAGAAGAATGTCCGGGTCGTCCTGGGGGAAGTTCAGAAGATCGATCGCGGCCGCCGCTGCATTGAACTCTCTGGAGGCGAAGTGATTTCTTACGACTGTCTGGTTCTGGCGCCGGGATCCCGTCATTCATATTTCGGGCATCGTGAATGGGAAGAACAGGCTCCGGGACTCAAAACCCTCCCGGACGCCTTGGAAATTCGGGAGCGTATGTTAATGGCGTTCGAACAAGCGGAACGGTTGAAGGGGACGTCCGGTGTCCGGGATCAGCTCACCTTTGTCATCGTGGCGGCGGCCCGACAGGCGTCGAACTGGCCGGCGCCCTCGCCGAGATCGGGCGCAAGGCCATGCCGCCGGATTTCCGTGTGCTGCAGGAGGCGGAGTTCCGGGTTTTGCTTGTCGAAGGGGGTGAACGCATTCTCGATGCGTTTCCTCCAAGCCTATCCTGCAAGGCGCAGGCGGCTCTCGAAAGCCTTGGCGTGACGGTCATGTTGAACAGCCGTGTGAATGAGGTCACCTCCCAAGGGGTCCTGGCCGGCGCTCAATTCATCCGTAGCGCCCACGGGATCTGGGCTGCCGGAAAATGTGGCCTCATCGATTGTGAAAACATTGCATGTGCCGTTAGACCCCGCAGGACGAGTCGTCGTCAGACCCGATCTCAGTCTTATCGGAGATCCGTGGCTGTTTGTGATCGGGGATGCGGCGCATTGTCCCACGCCGGAGGGGAGGCCGTTGCCAGGATTGGCGGCGGTCGCTATGCAGCAGGATCGTTATGTGGCAACGATTATCTCCAGACAGATTCCCGAGAGCGACCGTACTCCTTTTGACTATAAGGATCGCGGAATATTGGCGACCATCGGACGTGCCAAAGCCGTGGCGCGGCTTGGACCGGTGTCCCTGTCAGGTGGCGTGGCTGCCCTGGTGTTTCATCCATGTATTTTTTCTGATCGGATTTCGAAACCGGATCCGCGTGATGTTGGAATGGATGTGGTATTACCTTACCTTCAAACCGGGAGCTCGATTAATTTATTGGAAAGACCGTCAAAGAAGGGGCGAGTAAGCAAAGGTATGTCTCGACGTGTCCACGCACATGCTGACCCAGCCGCCCCGTCGCCGGCCGTACGGGTCACTTCCTGGGAGCAGGTGAATCGTGAGGCGCGGGAGAAGGTACCTTCGCGCCGGGTCGAGGCGCTTTTTCAGGATCGATCGCCATGTGGGGATCCACGACCGGCGGCGGCACCACGGATTTAGGATTCGGGACGGTGTCAGGTGTTTTCTGAATTCCAGGGTCGATACGAGACGACGGCGCCGGAGGCGGTAGTTGCGGTAGTTGAGGAGATTGGGTGTGAGGAGGTTGCGTCGGGTCGGCGGACCCTGGCCCCGGCTCAGCTGCCTGCACCGTCAGGCTCGATGCAGTTAGAAGGATCGCTGCCGATAAAAATGAACTCCATGACGCCATCGGTACCCCCAAATTTAACTCTCCTTGACATCGTTAGCCTATCGGATCCCGTCCCTTTCTTGCACTAGGCGTATCCCTAGACCGGCTTACCCGGTCCCGCGATAACTATTTCTTTCTAGGCAGACTGACGCCTTTCATCACGCGCGTGACGGCAAGCTCCACCTGCCCGATCGCCTTTCCCAA
>JACCYV010000185.1 GCA_013696305.1 Nitrospira sp. | reverse complement strand
TTGGTCCGAGCACGGGACTTGCGACGAATCTCCTGTTAGTTGCGGCTGCGGTAAACTGGAGCGGCGCCTATCTGTTATTCGCAATGGTCTATGGGCCCTACTTGCTGCGTCCGAACAGTGAGGCGTGTTGGCTCGTCTTTCAGTACATATCCTGCGCGGTGATTCCATGCAGGGCGCACCGACCGCGACACATTGACAGGGCTCGCCTCGAAACGGACCCTGTCGTCCTCGCCGTGCCCATTCGAGTCCTGGTGGTACGGGCCGGCCAATGAGAGGGAGTTGTCCATGCAAGCGACGTTTCGTCCGGGTATACCAGAGGATGCGCAGGCCTGCGGCGCCGTGTTCTACGACGCGTTCAAACGCATCGCGGAGCAGCACAACTTTCCGGTCGATTTTCCCCAGCCGGAGTCAGCGGTCGGCCTCCTCACGATGTTGCTCTCACGGGACGATGTGTACTCAGTGGTCGCAGAGACGGAACGGGACATCGTGGGAAGCAATTTTCTGTGGGAGGGTGATGTGATCGCCGGTGTGGGACCGATCACGGTCGACCCGTCGGTGCAAAACGGTTCTCTCGGGCGTCAGTTGATGGAACGTGTCATGGACCGGGCCCGCGCCAAGTATTTTGCCGGCGTGCGTCTGGTTCAGACTGCGTACCACAATCGATCACTCTCCCTCTATAGCAAACTTGGCTTCGATGCGCGCGAACCGCTCTCGGTCATGCAGGGGCCTCTGTTAGACCTCCACCTTCCTGGCTATGCGGTACGGCCGGCGACGGCTGGAGATCTCGATGCCTGCAATCAGTTGTGTTTCCACGTGCACGGACACGACCGGAAACGGGAATTGTTCGAGGCTACCAAGCAGGGAAACGCTCTCGTGGTGGAACATGGCGGAAGCGTCACAGGTTACGCGACCCTGATCGGATTTTTCGGGCACGCCGTCGGTCGCACGAACGAAGAACTGAAAGCGTTGATCGGAGCGGCACCGGTCTTCCAAAGTCCGGGCTTCTTACTGCCCACCCGGAATGGCGAATTGTTCCGTTGGTGCCTTGAGCATGGCCTGCGCATCATTTACCCGATGACGTTGATGAGTCAGGGTCTGTATCAGCAGCCTTCCGGCGCGTTCCTCCCTTCGATTCTGTATTGAGGGGCAGGTAGGGGAGGAGGTTGTGAATCCTGCAGGGTCCGTTGAGTTTACTGGCTGCCCGGCTTAGTCGCAGCTGCTCCCACGATCGCTCCTTTATCGTACCGTACACCATTTAGCGCAGGAGGCGGAAAAGTTTGTCAGCTTTATTTCTCGCGAGACACTGCCGCTTCACTATCGCCGCGTCCACACGCGTGGCGCTCATAATGTTCCGCCCAGTGGACCTCGCTGCGGCCTAGTGGGCGGCCTTGTTGAACATCCTGAGTGGTCTTCTCCTGCTGTCCAAGATGTGCAGCCTAGCGAAGCCCTCCGCCCACCTAGTTGTCCGCAGCTTGCTAAGATTCTCATTGCTGTTCATTCGGGCGAGGTACACGCAATTGTCTAGTCTGAAAGGTGTTTCCTTTTCCTGCCGTCCCCATCTATCCTATTTCTGAAAAGATGTAGACTTCATGTTCATGCTCCCAGCGTGGCAGTGGAAATGGCGTGTTTGCTTCTGTCTGGACATCTGATGTGGAAAGGGCTGCGCGGGATTGCTCTCAACGGATCGGTGCGGACTTGCCCAATCTTTGAAGCGTATGCCTTTGGCGAACGGATGCGCTCACCTGTTATTTCGGAAGGTGGCCCATGAAGAGAGGGGACACCTAAACATTTCTCCTGAACGCGCTGGCAGTGGCCCAGCGCGTGTGACTTCGCAGGAGCTCATCGAAGAATTCCTGGTGCGGGTACGATGCAGAAAAACGGAACCGCCACGTTGCATCGCCGCACGATCGTTCCACGACCGGGAGTGGCACCAGGCCGAAGCGATTACAGGCCTCAAGAAGTGGTGGCTGACGGATGCTGACTGATCGGCCCAACCGGCACGTCTCCTAACCCCGACGCTTGGACCAGCCGACAGTAGAACGCATCTGCGAGGGGCTGGAGGTTCACGCAATCGGCTTCGTTATAAGCGAGTAACAATCGCCGCCCGTTCTCATCCCGTTGATGCCGCCAGCGGTTCCATTGCCGCACGGCATCATGCCCCGTGAAGCCCTGGGGTACCTCCACTCGTTCGATGCCCATTCTGCGTTCGATGGCCTTGAGCCCTCCGCGATGGCCGAGTTGTCGGCCCACTCCACAGAGATCGATATGGGGTTGGTCGATCAAAAGATCCGGAAAGTGCGCGCGCAACATGGGGAGATCGAACGTGGAACCACAGAAGGTGACGAGTAAGTCGTAGCGGGATAATGCCTCTCTCAGGCGAACCAACCCCAGCGATTCCCCTTGAACCAGCGCGGTATAGCCGTCTCGACCATACAGCCCAACCACGGTGATCTGCCCAAAAGAGTCGGTCTCGATATCCAGATAGAGCGCTCGCTCCCGCAGCCATTCATAGAGGCGCCACTGATGACGAGGCGCCACCGCCGTGGCGAAGTAACGGCTGTCGCCCCTCGTGTAACGTTGCTGTGCTTCCGCAATCCGATCATCGAAGAGGGTTTTTCGAGCGGCGCTCATTCCCTGAACCTCGCGGGCTACAAGAAATTCGTCCCACGTGGAGATGCCTTCTCGCCAGAATCGCCGCTCAGTCCGGATTCCGATCCCCGGAAGCAAACAGAAGGTTGATGTAATCATGCGAGTCATCCGCCGGGGGTGTCGGGCACCAAGAAAGAGTGACAAAGATGCCGGAAGGGGACTGAGCGGATGTCGCGCACGTGCCGAATCGCAGTGCCGGCTAAATTTCTTCACCGTATTTGAGGAAATGTTGTTCCTTGGCACCGGCGATCCAATTGTCGTGGCGGATTCGATCCGGGAAGGTGTTGAGCTCCGACGCCATGTGTTCGACGTCCGGGTCCTTCCACTCGGCAATCTGCCGGAAGGTGAACATGCCTACGCGGTTCAACACCCGCTCCATAACGGGTCCGATTCCGTGAATCTGCTTGAGATCGTCTTTCTGGTGCGGGCGGACCTTTCCTGCTCCCCGGCCTGCGGCAGGCGTACTGTGCACAATCGATTCGACCGGCCCCGCCGGCTTGGATGCTGGACCGAAACGCTGCGCTACACGATACTCGACCAGCCGTTTTCGGAGAGCCCCGATTTCCTCCTCACGTTCGCTGACATCCATGACTCGACGCTCTTCTGCCTCGCGAAGGGCGACATCCATCTTGGCGACCTCTCCACGAATCATATCCAGGTCTCCGACGGTCGCTCGCAACTGCTGAATCTCCCTGTCGCGTTCCTGGAGGGTTTCTTCGAAGCCCGTCAGGGATTCCTGGTTCTGGGTTCGGAGGCGGGCGAGGTCCGCGTCGATCTCTCTGAGGCGCACTTGGTGCGCGGCGAGCTCCTGTTCCTTGCTGTGCAGCGTGGCGGATGCACGCGTCCGGTCCTGTTCCTGCTCGCGTTCTAATCGTCGGCTCCGCTCTACAAACGGTTCCAACTCTTCGTTGCGCGCACGCAAGCGGGTGATTTCCGTATCTTTCGGCGCCAGTTGTTCAACCCAGGTTTTTAAGGTGGCGATTTCCTGGTCGCGGCTGATCAGCACATCCTCCGCGTTTTCCATCTGCGTCTGCATCTCGGCGAATCCCGCCGCCTTCGCCGTGAGTGACGTCTCGGCCTCTTCCACCTCGCGGCGGAGTGTATCGCGCTCACGTTGCACGGCATGTAAACGGACGCCTTTTTCTGCTACCTCTGCCTGCAACGCCGTGAGGTGCTCGACTTTGAGGGCGAGGTCGGCCGTCAGATCTTTGAGCGCCGCTTCCGACGTAATCATCTTGCTTTCCAGCATTTGGACGGCCGACGTGCGTACCTTCAGCTCATGGTTCAGCGTGTCTAGCTCATGCTCGCGCCCACGGAGCCTGCCGGCGATTTCGGACAATTGCTGGCGTTTTTCAGAAGTCGCAAAGCTGCGGAGCAACCACCCCATCATCAGTCCGATGATCGC
>JACCYV010000175.1 GCA_013696305.1 Nitrospira sp. | reverse complement strand
GGACTGAAGAGAGGACTCTCTAAGTTCCGTCCCTCAGGCTGCTACCACGGATCAGTTTCAAAAATTCTTCACGGGTCTGCTGTTGCGTGCGAAAGACCCCCAACATCGAACTGCTCACAGCGATCGTATTTTGCTTTTCGACGCCGCGCATCATCATGCACAGATGTCGCGCCTCCATGACCACGCCCACACCATGCGCATTCAGTTTCTTTTTGAGCGTTTCCGCGATCTGCACGGTCAACCGTTCCTGCACCTGGAGGCGCCGACTGAACGCGTCCACCACGCGCGGGATCTTGCTGAGCCCCACGACTTTTTTGTTCGGCAGGTACCCCACATGACACTTTCCAAAGAACGGCAATAGATGATGCTCGCACATGCTGAAAAAGTCGATGTCCTTGACGATGACCATTTCATCATACTCGATCGGAAATAGAGCCCCATTGAGAAGATGGTCGATATCCTGTCCATAGCCCTGCGTCATAAACCGCATGGCCTTCGCGAACCGCTTCGGGGTGTTCTGCAATCCGTTGCGGAGCGGGATTTCTCCCACGTGCAGCAGCAGTTGCGTCACCAACGCCTCGATCGGATCCGGGTCGGTCGTTGGCTCATCTTCCGATAAAACGCGCGACCGTCTGGCGCGAGCGCCTTGAGCCACTTTAGCCATGCCTGACCTCATCTTTTTTCTGTCTATCCTGCGGGAGGCCGGAATACTCGAAGTAATTGTCTCGAGTTTCGATCAAGCCGACCTTGCTTAATCGTCCCGTTGGAATCTCCTGGACGAGCAAATCCCAAATGAGTCGCACCAGGTTTTCCCCGGTTGTGGTCTGAGTCGAAAATTCTACGTCCTGATTCAAATCCCGATGATCAAAACGCTGCACGACCGTTCGCTGGACTATTTCATCCAACCGTTGCCCATTAAGAACCTGATGGGTTATCGGATCCATGTCGCCTGTGACGGATACAAACACCACATAATTGTGTCCATGACCATTCGGATTATTGCATTTGCCGAACGTGACCCAATTCTCATCGGTGGACAGTCGATCGGTATGCAGACGATGCGCCGCGCAGAAACGATACCGGTGAGTGATAGTGGCCTGAGGCATTGCGCCGGCTCCGGAGGATTGTCAGAATAAAACAAGCCGGGAGGGCTCCCCGCTGATGGGAGCCACTCCCGGCTTGATGGTTCATTCAATAAAAAACCAGCGTCTCCGGTTGCATGACAACCGGAAGTGTCTTACGCACTGAACGAACTGCCGCATCCACAGGTCGTTTTCGCTTGCGGATTCTTGATCGAAAATCCTGATCCCTGCAGGCTATCGACATAATCGACTTCCGCACCCTGAAGCAGCGGGGCGCTCTGGGAGTCCATGATGACCTTCACGTCACCTTTTTCGATGACCGTATCGTCGTCGGCCATTTTGGATTCGAACGCCATCCCATATTGATACCCATGGCATCCTCCGCCGCGAACATACACCCGCAACCCGACCACATCTTTTTCCTCGGTCATGAGTTCCTTGATCTTCTGCTCTGCCAACTGCGTAATCGTCACCATCGTATGTCCTCCTTCTGATCTACGTGTTTGTCACGTTGAGTTAGTGTATCATCTCTCGGAAGCTTACGGAAGTCCGGCTCCGCTTTTCCCGACCTCGCTGGACCCTGATGTGGGTTGTACCCATTTGGTTTCCGGAACCCGTACCACGACGTCCCCCAAGATCCTCGCCTGGCAGCCAAGCCGATGCCAGGGCTCAGACAGGGCCTCGCGATCCAACAGATCCTGTTCGTCGAAATCAATTTCGGAAAGGTGGTCCTCGCCCATCTGCACTTCGACGCGGCACGTCGTGCAGGACGCATTGCCCCCGCAGTCATTGTTCAGTTCAAACCCGAGGGTCTTGGCTGCCTCCAACAAGGTGAGGTTCGCCTCAACCTCTCCGCTCTTGCCCGCCGGATGAAGAAAACTCACTCGGGGCATGCGACTGCTCCTTTAAGCACTTGCGCCGGCTTCTGCCCGAGCCGGCTGAAATGGACAGCGCTGCATCCGAATATGCTCTTCAAATTCGTGCTGGAACAACCGGAGACTGCTCTGCACCAAGACGGCCGCCCCGGTAATGAGCGTGCAATAGCCTGTCCCTTTCACAAATCCGCAGAGCTGCAGCAAAGAGTCGAGGTCCTTTTGAGTTCCCTCGCCCCGTTCTATTTTGTCGACCAAGGTCGCCAAGTTGATCGTGCCCATCCGGCACGGCGGGCACTGCCCACAACTTTCACTCTTAAAGAAGTTGGAGTATTTAAGAATGGCCGCGACCATGCAGGTGGCGTCATCGATCACGATGGTCCCGGCGGAGCCCAGTCCAGTTCCGGCCTTCTTGAGCGAATCGAAATCCATTGGAAGATCCAGCTGATCCGCGGTTACCATTGAAAAGGCAGGCCCTCCCGGGAACACGGCCTTGATCTTACGTCCGTTGGGGACACCGCCGCCGCACGTCTCAATAAGGTCCCGGATCGTAATGCCCATCGGCATCTCATACACGCCGGGCTTATTCACCGCCCCGCTGAGCGAAAAGAGCATGGTCCCGGGACATTTCTCCGTGCCCACCTGAGCAAACCACGCGGCGCCGTTTCTCAGGAGCAATGGAATATTGCAGAGCGTCTCGACGTTGTTGACCAACGTCGGCTTGCCGTACAGTCCAAAATCGGTAGGATAGAACGGCGGCTTTTGACGCGGCATCGCGGGACGGCCCTGCATCGACTCCAGCATCGCCGTCTCTTCACCGGCTACATAGCTGCCATGACCCGAAAACACCTCGAGTTCGAGGTCGACACCCGTGCCGAGAATGTTCTTTCCCAACAACCCGCGTTCCCGCGCCAGGGCAATCGCTTTCCTCAGATTCGCTTCTTCTTCTTCATACTCATGATTTACGTAAATATAGGATGCCTTGGCATTCACAGTTCGAGATGCTATCAGGCAGCCTTCGATCAGCTGATGAGGGATGCGCTTGAGAAGATGGCGATCCTTGAACGTACCCGGTTCATGCTCCCCGGCGTTGCAGACAAAATATCGCTCCTTCACACGATGGTTGAGGACCTTGTCCCATTTCGTGCCGGTGGGAAACCCGGCACCTCCACGCCCCCGTAAGCCGGCCTTCTTAATTTCCCCGACGATGTCATCCGGCGAGAGCTCCTTGAGGCACTTCCGCCAGGCCTCATACCCACCGGTATGCAGATAGGGATCAATTTCCCAAGGAGCTCCTTCAAGCTTCTGTAATACCCGTGGTTGAGGTAGGGTCACGTTGTTCCCTTTCGGGGGTAACACCCCCAGGTTAGCAGGAATGTACTATACGGCTGCCCTCCTGGGGCCGTCAAGCCAAGTGGGCCCGATTAGGCCTGAATCTCAATCGGTTAGGGCTGATAGGCCTAGCGTGCATCAGCCCAAAGACTCGCCAGCGTTCGATAGAGGTTCCGGGAACAGATCAAGGCAAGAAAAACGGGGACTGGCCATCCTCTCGAATGGCCAATCCCCGTTGATGCTCCTTACCCGAGTGTTTACTTAAAATGACTGCCCGCACCCATGAAGAACAACATAGGAATGGACAGCAGGAAGTTGATACGCGAGGCAATCAAGGCGGTTCTTCCCCACTGAGCCATTTCCGGCGGTGCAGGAGTGCCCTGGGCGGCCGCAGCCACCGCCGCAATAACCTTCTTCTGATTCGGCCAGATAATTCCGTGGACATTTCCCATCATGATAATTCCGAGAAGGCCGCCGATCCCCAACGCAATGGCCCCCGTTCCCCCCTTCGAGTAGAGATACCCGTAGAGCACAATGCCTGCGAGCACGGTCACCGTGGCGCCATGGCGAAACCAATTCAGAGCAGCCGGCATCAGCTTCGGGATCACGATGTTCTTCGTTGGTCCATCCAGACTCTTGAGAAAGCCGGCGTTGATGAGGTTAAAGAAGTACAGCAGCCCGATCCAGGTAATGCCGGCCAGGAAATGGATCCAGCGAACGATCAGACCGAACCAGTCGGCATTGCCTCCTCCTATTCCGGCTATCGTCAGATACACGACTATCAATCCGACTGTGAGCGCAAGACCCGCGCCCAACGTCTGATAAGGATCTTCGAGAAATTTCATAGGTCCCCCAACTGAAACGGTTTAGTGCAAGCCACGTTCTCTACTGTAGGCTGTCGAGCCTTGTCAAGCAACCTGCCTGTCACGGGAGTGGAATAACGTCGGCTATGCGGTCAGCAGCCGGTCAACGACCACACACAGGTCCCGCACCGCTCCGGCAGACGCCTGAAGCGCCGCTCGCTCATGAGGTGTGAGATCATATTCGACAATGGATTCACCGCCGCCACGACCGAGCATCACGGGCACGCCCACAATGACGTCCTTTAATCCATACTCCCCTTCGCAGAACATGGCACAGGGCACCACGCGCTTCTCGTCATTCATAATCGCCTCGACCATATCGACCGCGGAAGCGGAAGGTGCATAAAATGCACTGCCTGTCTTGAGCAAATCCACGATCTCTGCGCCGCCGTCTTGCGTGCGCGTGATTAACGCCGCGAGTCGCTCCGGAGACAGCCGGTCGGTGATCGGTTTTCCGGCCACCGTCGTGTGCCGGACCAACGGCACCATGGTATCCCCATGCCCGCCCAGGACCACCGCGTGCACATCCGTCCCCGGCACGTCCAACTCTTCCGCGACAAATGACCGCAACCGGGCCGTATCAAGCACACCCGCCATACCGAGCACCCTCGATTTCGGCAGTCCACTGACCTGCCGCGCCACATGCACCATGGCGTCCAACGGGTTGGTTACCAGGATGAGGATGATGTTCGGGGAACGCGCCACCAGTTCCCTCACCACCGTCTGCACGATTTTCGCATTCGTCACTAAGAGCTCATCCCGGCTCATCCCCGGTTTCCTGGGCATGCCCGACGTAATAACCGCGATGGATGACCCTGCCGTCGCCTCATACCCGTTCGTGCCGACGACGCGGGTGCCGTAGCCACACACAGGCCCGGCCTGAGTAATATCCAACGCCTTCCCTTGCGGAATTCCCGGTACGATGTCGACCAGCACGACATCGTACGCATCTTTCTCCGCGAGCCGTTGCGCCACAGTCCCGCCGACGTTCCCCGCGCCCACTACCGTAATTTTCGGTCGCCCCATACTGCCTCCGCGAATTCTGAATTATAAATGATGCATGAGGAATATCACGTCAGAGAACCCATTCACCATGCATCATTTCACGCTCCGCATTTCTCAGTGCCCTTCGTGCCCGGTCCATCCCCCGACCTTGAAATTGATCGTGCACACAAAATTATCACCGTCATAAAAATTCACTTTGATTTTCTTTTTTCCATAGTTGGCCGCGAGAAACTCTTCGGGCGCCTCCACCAAACCCTGATACCCACCCGCGGGGTACTCACCCAACTCGTGGAATACCACAATCATGCCGGCCTTGACTTCCTCGAGAATTTTGGCGGTACAACGCGGGTAGATCTCCCAAAACTTGGCATCGATTTCAGTTCGCGTAGGTTCTGGCCGCTGCTCGCCCGGCTTGAAATCCCGATTCGCGAATTTGGCCTGCCGCCGAACAAAGGGATATTGATGGCCGGTAAACAGTTTGTACAGCCAGGGCGGCACGGTCGGTCGTGATGGCTGTTCAATCATCGTGGATATACCCCAGTGCTGAGAAGGTCCTCTTTCACGACCCTTCAGGCCGTCAGCCGATGGTAAATCCTCGGAAGCTTCTCCGGCAACCCCTTTACATGATCAATCACCACATAGCGGACATCCCCATACATCCGCCGCAGATAAGGGTCTGCCTGCTTGTCGATCGTAATACAGACGGGTTCAATTCCTCTGGCGCGGGCCTCCCGCAAAGCCATGCGCGTATCTTCCAGCGAATAGTCATCCTTGTAACCGTCATCCAAGGGACGGCCGTCGCTGAGGACCACTAGAATTCTCGTCTTCACCTGACGGGCCAGGAGCTTACTCGTGGCATGCCGGATGGCCGCGCCGTCGCGATTCTGCTGCAGTGGAGCAATCGCTCCCAGCTTGGCCCCCGCGCGGCCGGTCACGAATTCGTCGAACGCCTTCACCACCACAAAGTCCACGTGATGCCGTCCCTGGCCTGAATAGCCGTACACGGCAAACTGGTCTCCGATCGCCGTGAGCGCTTCGCATAGGAGCACCAAACCCTGCTTTTCGATATCGATGATCCGCTGTCCCTGGTCGACTTGCCGGCTGGTCGACCCGCTGAGATCCACTAAAAACGCCGCGGCCACGTCCCGTTCCCGTTTTTCACGTCGCACATAAATCCGCTCCGATGGTTCGACGCCGGCTGCGAGATCGGCCATCCGGCCGATGACCGCATCCATATCTAAATCTTCTCCATCGAGTTGACCGGAAATGCGCCGGAGGCCGGGAGGGCGAAGGCTTTCAAAATAGCGCCGCAGGAGCCTCACGGCTCCCCCCTGCGCCGCTAAGGTAGTCTCCACAAAATCAGACGATCCCTCCATCGCCTCGCGCTCGACCACACGGCACCAGTTCATCCGATAATCCTGAATGGCGGCATCCCATTCATGGTAGCGAACGGTCTTTATATGTCCGATCTTTTCGCGCTCAGGGTGCAAACCCTCGCCTTCAACTGCGAGGATCTCCTCGACGAGCGTCGGCGGACGACGGCCGGGGACCAAGGCATCCTGCGATGTCTGCGGCGAGCGAGCCGTCCCGCCCCCCGAGGATCCTCCGGACTCACCGGCCAGACCGGCGCCTCCCTCACTGTCGCCTTGGCCGGAAGCCGTCGTCTGCTCGAGACATGATTCCGTACGGTCCCGAACCAGGTTCGGATCCATCGTCCCCCGATAGTCCCAATTGTCCATCGGACGGTAGGTGTCCGAAAGATCCTCCGACGATTGTGGAGCAGGGAGCGATTGTTCCGGAACGTCCGACTCATTTTGAGCTGGGAGAGCTTCCCGCCTGATGGCCAGTAACTCATCCATACTCACATAGAGACGGTCGGCCAACCGCACGGCTCCCTCGACAGTCGCTGCAGGGTGGAAGATGGTCTGACAGAGTGCCCAAAGCTGATCGACTTCCCCCTTAACCGCAGTGGGAATCGTAACAGGCCCGGCGTCCGCGGTGGAGAGCAGCAGGAGGTGATCCACGATCAATTCGCGCGCCGTCATGCCGTGGGCAAGACTTCGAACGCGTACGGCATCTTGTGCGATCGATGCCAAGTCGCGGCTCAAGCCAGGATATTCAGCCCGCAGCAGGTACTCCACACGAGCATCCTCGATCAGGGCCCAGAGATCGCGAATCAGACCGGGCTGGGGATAGTGCGCAAACACATCCCCTAATGTCCGAGCTTCCTGCGAGGCAAGTCGCCCATACCGTTGCCCGAGATCCCTGAGCAGGTCCTGCACACGAGCCATGGACAGGTCGAACGTGCCGAACTCGAGATGTCCGGCTTCGTGCGCCGCCATCACCATGTATACACGCTCATTCTCGTCGAACGTCGAATAGCGCCGGACAATCGAGGGCAACCCGATGCTACGGCCATCGTCACTCACAGTTGCGCGGGCCATCGGCTGGGTCGACTCGAGAGAATCCGGGAGATCGTGAATACGCAGATCGCGGCCACAGAGCGCTTGGGCAAACAGCTTGACGCGCCGGGCCACCTGCCGCAACGACACACCGCTCAACGCCTGAGACACGGCGCTCAAGGACTTCTCTGTCTCCATGGCAAAGTAAGCCCTACCCCCGTCCAGGCTATACTCCAGCACCTCCATGCCGGAGGCAAACCAGGCTTGAAATTTCTCCCGTGCTCCGTCGACGGAGCCGATCAACGCGACCAATTCAGGACAACGTCGTACATAGGCTAACGCCGTGTCAGCATCGCGTTCTGCGACCAACAGACCGTATCGAAGCACCTGCGTCCGCCAGAGATCAGTGGAAAGCCGCCGTAAAATTGCGGGGGCCTCCGACAGGACAGCGATACCGGCTTCCGGTGACCGCTCCGCCATCTGCGCGCCTAACCGAATCACGTCGTTCCGCTGAGCCCGCTCCGGAATATCATCCAAAATGGCTGGACTCGTTCTGAAGAACTCCAGCGCGCCCAGGTAATCCGGTTTGCCAAGGCTATTCTGAACAATCAATTTCATCCCGAACTGCACCCAGGAACGGACGCCTTCGAGGGACAGCACGCGCGCGATCGAGGGAATCTGCCGGATGTATTCCACCGCCAGGGCAAAATCAGCTTCTGCGAGCTCACAGGCCAGATCCATCCATGTGGTCCAGTCGGCCACGGGCAACACTCCAACCGCCTCCGGTGCGATCCGGATGAATTCCACCGCCACATTGGCCTGGCGATCCGCCAATTCCAAACCCGTTTCCAGCACAATCTTTCGCTTCGAGGGATCCAGGAAGCTCAGCAGCAGCGGGCTCTCCTTGAAAAATCTCAAGGCTAATGCGCCGGAGTCCGCCGCGATGGCCGCCCCGAGATCAAGCCATGGGAGGACCTCGGCCAGTACCCCCCGACGCTGCATCTCGGCCAAGGCATCAACCGCACTCTTGGCCGCTTTCGGCGCCTGCTCGGTGAGTTCGTCCAGCAAGACCAGCACCCCCGCTATGGCATCAGGCCTGGTTATCGCATTGAGGATTGCGCGAACTACCGCCGTAGCCGAGTCCTGACCAAGTTGGCCGGCCAACTGGTCGTGAAGTTCCTGCTCAGCGCGTCCCGAAGTCATCGATCGACAGTCCTTTTAGGCGGAAGTTGTGGATTGTAAAGGACACAATTTCGCTTGTAAACTATGTCCTCGCACGCAGTCTTCACCAGATCCATAATCACTGTGCAGTTGAAACGCGGGGGCGGGATGGCTGAGCCGAGCAAAAAAAGTCTCGACAAGATGTGGAAGTATGTAAAAGGCTTCGCCGAGAAGAGCGGCACCACCATGCACCCGAATCCGGCTGTCACCGACGCCGTTGTGTCAGGCCTCGCCGCCCACGTCGACGAATTGGGCAAACCTCTGTGCCCATGCAACTTTTACCCGGACAAACCGGCCGAAGCCAAGTTGCGACGATGGATGTGCGCCTGCGACGAAATGCAGATCTATAAATATTGCCATTGCCTGCTGTTCGTCCGGGAAGACGGCATGCCCATCACCGAATATTTGCCCGAAAACCATGAAGGCCGTCAATGTTATGGCCTGATCACCGATCCCACTCCGGAGAAAGGTCGGGCACTCCGGCATAAGGCGCTTCCGATGGCGCCGACAGGACCTACGCCCCCGGAACCTTCGGAGTCAGCCTCTCAACCGTGAGTCTGCACAGTCTACCGGATCGAAACCGCCTCGTTCACCTGATCCTCTCAACGTTGTGCCTGATGTTAGGTCTGATCTCCACCGGTTGCATGAGTACGATGAAAGCTATCGATCCGGTGATGTTGTCCATTGATACGATTTCTGCTCAGCGGCTGCAACGCCATGTGTCGTTCCTGGCCAGCCCCGAGCTGACCGGTCGTCGACCTGGTTCACCGGGCAATCGTCAGGCGGCTCAATACATCGAGGAACAGTTTCGAGCGGTCGGGCTCCAACCGTTTTCTTCCCTGGGCGGCTACCGACAGGTGATTTCGCCGCAAATCGGCGACAATCTTATCGGCTTCATACCGCCGACTACTGGCACTGGCTCCGCACGGTGGATTGTGATCGGCGCTCATTATGACCATCTTGGCTACCCGTTCCTCGGCGCGGACGATAACGCATCATCCATCGCAATTCTCATTGAAGCAGCGCGACACACGGCGAGCCCCTCCCATCACGGAATCATTGTTGTGGCCTTCAACAGCGAGGAATCCCCGTACTTCGGTACCGCTGAGATGGGATCGCAGTTGTTATTCCATCACCTGCCGGCAGAAATCGGTCGCGCGGACAACCTCCAGGCCGTGATCATTATGGATCTCATGGGCGGCGTGCAGTGGGCGCCGCTCAAGGATGCGATTTTTGCCACCGGCGCGGAGAAAAGTCCTGAGCTCTACCGGCGACTCACGGAAGCCGTCGCTCCACCCCTCACGGTCTTCCTCGCGGGAATTCATCTCGTGGAAGAAATTCCCGATCTCGGGCATAAGGCGTTCAGCGATTACGACGTCTTCCGCAACCATGCGGTGCCGTTTCTCTTTCTCTCCGCAGGGCGCACGCCCCGGTACCATACCGCTGAGGACGTCACCAGCACCTTGCATTACGAACGCATGGCCGCCACTGTTGAATGGCTGAGGCGCCTCCTCGCGCTGATCGATCAAGACGAGGCGCCTTACACCTTCAGCGCGAATCGCGTAGAGTTTGCCGATGAAGTGGCGTCGTTCCGCGGCATCGTCGAACAGGCGTCGCACGATGAGACGTTAATCCCGGGCACGTCGCGATGGTCCCTGTACAAACTGAGGAAGGATGCGGAATGGCTGCGCACTGTCGACAGCTCATTGCCGACGCCGGAGAATCTGGACCGGTTGGAGCGCATCTCGATCCGCGTTCAATGCCTGCTGGCCGATTATTCGGGCTGTTTTATGTTTTAACCCATCCAGCCCTCCCTCTGCCTATCGAGGCATACTCTCGGTTACTGCCAACCGGAAGTTTCGTACCCCTTTTCCTTGAGACAACGTTCGACGAAGGCGGCATAATCCTGCTCCGGCTGCAGTGGTTTATACGTGCCGGCGAGCAGACCCAGCACCGCACCTACCGCCCCTCCCGCCGCAGCACCGATCGCGACACCCGTCGGGCCCCCGATCAACCCGGTGGATGCCCCCACGGCCGCTCCGCCCACAACACCCAATACGAGACCGGCACCGGCATTCCCGCTTCGATGAGTTCCATGGTGTAGACCGGCGCGTTCGGCTTTTAGTCCGCACACGGCCGCTTCGCGCTCAGCCATATCCCGGCCATATAGTTGCAGCCGGGTATTGTTTTTGAGAATAGGTTCGGGGCTCGCACAAGCCACCATGCCGGTCATTACCAGGAGAATCAGGATGGGGGGAACTCGATCCGCCTTCATGTGCGCGCCCCTTTCCCTGGGTAGCACGGAAGAGGCGTCCGACAATCCGATTCTGCATGCGCCGTCATTGCCAACCAGCCACTTCGTATCCTTTTTCCTGCAGGCAGCGATTGACGATGCTCACATAGGCCTGGCTCGGCTGCGCCTGTCCGGATGAAAACAGTCCGCTCAGCAGTCCCCAGATGGCACCACTGACGGCGCCGACCGCCGCGCCGATACCGGAGCTGCCTGTTATCGCACCTCCAACCGCGCCACCCGCTGCTCCTACCCCGGCGCCGACCGCCGTACCGGTCGCGACTTGCGTGCCTTTTCCGGATCCTTCACTGGCCCCGGCCGCGTCGGCTTGTTCCCGGCAGCGTGTGACATCCGCCTCGGCCTGCTTCGGACCCGCCTGCTCATACTGTTGGTTGGGATGGAGGATCGGCTGTGGCCCGGCGCATCCGGAAGATAGGATGACGAGGCAAACGGTCACCTGTCGGAATCCGATTCTGCACCATGACATAGTGGCGACCTCCCTTTCCTTCGGCTTGAAATCGCTGGAACAGCTGTTCGGCGGAGCGCCCCTTCACAAACACGCGTTTCTGCCTGCTGCCCGCCCGCAAGATCTGTATGGCACTGAGCGGCACCCCACAGAGGCGGGCAAGGAATCGGCATAGTTCGACATGAGCCGCTCCATCGGCCGGCAGTGCCGCCACGCGAATCTTGATGGCATGACCATAGAGACCGCAGATTCAGTACGGGAGGCACGAGGTTGGACATGCACCGAGATCGCGCTCCCCCCGGTCATATCGCGAATCACCTGTCGCCCTGTCGGCATCCGGCTCTCCCGAAAGATGGCAGTGGGTCACGAGGCACCAGTGGAGGGAGTCTCCATGCATCGAACCGGACGAACGGCTCAGAAAATGGCTTTCACCACTTCGAGGATGCTGCGCAGCATATCCGGATCGTCGGTAATCGGACGGGCTATGGCGACCTCACAGGCTCGATCGGGCGGGACGCCCTGCTTGATCAACGTGGCTGCATAGATCAATAACCTGGTACTCACGCCCTCTTCCAACCCATGATTCTTGAGATTTCTCACCTTCTCGGCGATTTTCACAAGCCGCTGCGCAATCTCGGCACTCACACCGGCTTCGTGAACGACGACCCGGCTTTCGATGTCCGGGAGGGGGTAGTCAAATTCAATCGCCATAAATCGCTGTTTCGTGCTCTGCTTGAGATCTTTCAGAATGCTTTGGTAGCCGGGGTTATACGAAATGACCAGCATGAAATCGTCGACCGCTTCCACCACCTGCCCCTTCTTTTCAATAGGCAGGAGCCGCCGGTCGTCGCTCAGCGGATGGATGATGACCGTGGTATCTTTTCGCGCCTCCACGATTTCATCTAAATACACAATCGCCCCGTGCTTGACGCCAAGGGTGAGGGGACCGTCCATCCATATGGTTTCCTGTCCCTTCAATAAATAGCGGCCGACCAGATCGGATGCGGTGAGGTCTTCATGGCAGGCCACGGTGATGAGCGGACGACCCAGGCGATGGGCCATGTGTTGGATGAACCGCGTTTTGCCGCACCCCGTCGGCCCTTTGAGCATGACCGGCATGCGGCTCTGGGCCGCAATCGTGAACAGCCCGACCTCCCCGCGAACCTCGGCGTAAAACGGCTCGCGAACGATCCGATATCGATCGATGTCCAGTTCCTGGCCTTTCGGAGCTGAAGCCGGCCGCTCTTCGTTCATCCCAAGACTCCTGTGTGGTCGTCAATACTCTGCACGGTTCGCCACGATAAACGGAAACGAGCCGGAAGTTCAAGCAGCCGGATGGATCGACATGCGCCGGCCTCTCTCGCGACCCTCCGTCAGGCGACGGCCGATCTGTCGAGCACTTCCCGAACTTTTTGAGCGAGGGTACTGGGCGTGAAGGGTTTCTGCAGGAACGAATGCTCGGTATCGACGCCTCCCTTGGAAAAGGCAGGGTGATCCGGGTATCCGGACATATAGAGCACTTTGACCTCCGGACGAACCGTGGCCAGTTTTTCGGCGACCTCAGGTCCACTCATTTGCGGCATCACCACATCGGTGAGTAGCAAGTGGATGGGGCCCGCATGTTTGGCGCCGGTCAGCAGCGCTTCAATTCCATGCCGCGCCTCCAACACCGTATAGCCGTGCAACCGGAGCGTTTCGTTCACCAAGCGGCGAACGCCCGGCTCGTCTTCTACCAATAACACGGTCTCGCGTCCTTTGACCGGCTCCCCACCGACCGCGGCCGCTTCGGCGCCCTGGCTCATACCTTCGACCAGCGGAAAAAAAATCTTGAAGGTGGCCCCCCGTCCAGGCTTACTCTCAACCTCGATACATCCGCCGCTCTGTTTGACGATACCATAGACCGTTGAAAGCCCGAGACCCGTGCCCTTGCCTTTTTCCTTCGTCGTAAAAAACGGCTCAAAGACATGCGACTGCGTGTCTTCATCCATGCCATGGCCGGTATCACGCACGATCAGCGCGATATACGAACCGGGCTCGGCTCCCATCGGTGGGCGATTTCTCCGCTGTCCGAACTGCACATTGCTGGTTTCAACCGTCAGGCGACCGCCGCTCGGCATGGCATCACGGGCATTCACGGCCAAGTTCATAATCACCTGCTCGACCTGGCCGGGATCGGCCTTCAGCTGTCCCAGATTGGGATCCAGGACAGTACAGAGCTCGACAATGTCTTCTCCCAGCAGCCGCCGAAGCATGCCTTCCATATTGTGGATGACGGCATTCAAATCCAATACCTTCGGAGCGATGAATTGCCGGCGGCTGAACGCCAGCAATTGCCCGGTGAGGCCGGACGCACGATCAGCCGCCTTCTTCACTTCTTCCATTTCCTTCCGGAACTTATCGGTGGGACTCAGCCGGCTCAACACCAATTCGCTGTAGCCTCGAATCACGGTCAACATGTTGTTGAAATCGTGCGCCACCCCACCGGCCAGCCGTCCAACGGCTTCCATCTTTTGTGACTGTTGCAGTTGCGCTTCGGTGCGCCGGAGGGCGTCCTCGGCCCGCGCCCGCTCGCCGAATTGCCCGATTTTGAGCCCTACGTCGGCGACCATTTTGAGCAACTGCTCATCCGGTTCCTTAATCTCACGCCGGAACAATTCGATCACGCCCTCCACCTCGGTGCCGACCCGAATGGGAAAGCCGAACGCCCCATGCAGTCCCACCCGTGCGGCGGCACCGGCACGAGGAAAATTCGCCTCCTGCACGACATCGATAATCCAGGTCGGCTGTCCGGCCTGCCAAATCCTCCCCGGCAGCCCCTTGCCGAGCGCAAATATGTGCTGCCAGGTGGACAGGACAAACTCTTCGGCGTTCAGACCGGGCGATTGCCAGACATCCAGGCAACGCAGGACACTTCCCTGCCGGTCAAGCCGCCAGAACACCCCCAACTCCCATTCCAGACTTTCACAGATCGCCTGAAGGATTTTCGGCCCCGCTTCTTCCAATGTGCGAGACTCCGCCAACACCCGCGTGACGGCATACTGCGACGCCAGCTGGCGTTCCGTGCGCTTCCGGGCGGTGATATCCCTGATGAACGCGCTGAAAATATAGGCGTCGCCAAGCCTGGCCGGAGAAATCGTGATCTCCACGGGAAACTCGTGGCCGTCGCGATGGCTGCCCGACATCTCGATCCGCCGGTTGAGAATCCCGCCTTCTCCCGTCTCCAGGAAATGATGCAGCCCTTGCTCATGCGCCTCCCGGGCGCGAAGGGGAATCACGGTCTCCGACACCCGACGACCGAGCGCTTCCTCCCGCTGCCATCCGAAAATGTTCACCGCCTGCGCATTCCAATCCGTGATGATCCCGGCCGCATCCATGGAGATGACGGCGTCGAGCGCCGTATCGACGATGACGCGGTTGCGTTCCTGACTCTGCAGGAGCGCTGCCTCCGCCGCCCGCGCCCACTCACTCTCCTGCTGCGCCTGCCTATGTTGATCGCGCAACCGCCCCGTGGCCCACAACAAGAGTCCCACCATCGGAAACCAGACGACCACGCCGGCAATCCCCAGCTTCCACATCATGGCCCGGATCGGCAGCAAAATGACGTCACGATCCATCCTCAAAAGAATCGTCCACTGCAAACCGGAATAACCGCTATACCCGTTGGTCTGAGCGTACCCCGTCACCACCGGGACGTGGCGTCGTGCGTGCTCTTCTCCGACATACCCCGCTTTGCCCGACCCGCTGAGCACTGCCGACGGCAAGCCCGCTTGCTTCAGATTGACCCGATCGGATCCGGACAGCATGGAATCGACGAAGATCACGCCTTCCTTGGTCAGGAACTGGTATTCAAATGTCCCGACGGCTCCATCGGTGCGCTGAATCTCGCGCACGGTTTCCAGAAGCACGTCTTCAAGCATCGGCAACCCGATGCGGGTCGTGACGGCTCCGATAAATTCGCCCTTTGCATCCAAGATCGGAGCGGTAAAGGCGACCGATTCGATCTTGTGATTCGATTCATGGATCTCGACTTCATCGACCCTCACAGCCCCTGCCTGCCGCACCCCTCCAAACCACCCGCTTCGAGCAAAGTCCTGGCCGATGATGGACGGATCCGTCGCCACGATCATCTGGCCCCGGGCATCCGCGACGCCCAACCACAGATACACCGGCGTATAAGTGTCTTTCATCCCTTGCAGGTATTCATTGAGAGATTTTTTGTCGAGAGGGCGCCCCGAAAATAAGCGAGCCATCATGCGAATGTCGCCATGACGTTCGAACAGCAGCCGGTCGAGCTTGTCCGCAATTTCAGCTGATGCTAGCGTGAGATTTTCCCCGCTCGCCTCGACCATTCGCACTTCGATCGATCGCAGCATTACCACGCCGATGACGAAGGCCACGATGGTCATGCCGACGATCAGCACAGGCAGCCACGGATACGCACGTCGCGGGAAACCAGCGGGGGACGAGACGGACATAGTCAGGACTCCATCACAATGTAGTTCGGCAACAACCGCGTAGGGTGATACCGGCGTTTAGAGCGCGCAAGATCCGGCAGGCCTGAATCATCCATCGTATTGATCCAACATGCCCCTTTGGCATACGCTTGGCGACAGAATTCACGAAAAATAAACGGGGCCAGTCCCGCAATATTCCGGTCAGCGATTTCCAGCAACACGCAAAACACCACCGGGTTCAACCACATCCCGATCGTATAGGCTCGAATGCGACCCCCCACGCGAACCACGGCGCCGGTAAGTGCCAGTTCTTGAGCAGAGGACAAGGCCGTCTCATGCGCGCCGGCGGCATCCTGTAACAGCGCGCGCCCCCAGTCCTCGGCGCCGGCCAGGTGTTTCTGCTCGCTCCATTCATGAAAGAGACTCAAACATGCTGTTCGATCGCGTGGGTCGTAGGGCTCAAGTACTCCACCCTGTTCCCGCAGGAATCGGTTGCAAGCCGCCCGCGGCGATTTGTATGTCTCACCCGTAAGAGCGGCCAGATCGACCGCGGCATAGAGGTAATCGGCCTCTTTGTCTACCACCCGGTAACCCAGTCTGCGGACCTCCTCGACACAGGACTCCGGCACGTTTTCTATTCGCGTCACCGCGAGGTTCCCGTTTCGTTCGCGCATGAAACGAAAAGCGGCGTGCAGAGCCGGCGCGAGCGGGCCGGTCCCCAACGGAGGCAAGACCATGAACATACCATCGCGGGATTCGGCAAACAGGCAGATGTGGCTGTGCAGGTCGGCCCACGAATAGCTCAACAGATGTCGCCAGATATAATGGTAGGCGAAGGATGCCGCCGCGAGCGGTGTCTCCCGGTGGCCGACGCTGACGGCGAGCGCCGCGTCAATGCGCCCGCGGTCCGCGAGGGTAAAAGTTCGCGTGGCCACCGGGACTTTGCCTTGCTGCACCCGATCGGTCAACCGATCAAGGGACCGCAACACGATCACATCCTCTTGAAATTGCCCGATGAGCCTGGGATAGCGGGTAATGGCGGCCATGGCGGTATCCTGCTCAATCCATTGTGCGACCTCATTGACGGCCTGAATGATAACGGGCGAAGACAGGTCTCGCATGTAGGGACACTTGGTATCCCACCCAAGGACGACATGCGCGTGCATGGCATCCCACATCAACGCAAACGGATACAGACGACAGTCTAATGGACGGACGTCATAGATCCGACATTCTGAGGTCGCAGGATCGTACGCCGGGCAGATGTAGCCCTCAGCTCTCGGATTCGGGATGAGATTGATTTGTGTTCCCGCCTTAGTCTGAAAGTGTTCCGGGCCGAGGCCGGCCGCAATCGCGGTCTCAATTTCCTCGGCCGTGAAGAACGGCCGCAAGAAGCTGTCTCGCTCGGGAAACCGGCAACAGACCTCGCAGTGCAGACAGGTCGTACTGGGAACGATTTGTAAGGGAGAGCCGGCCATGGGTCGCGAGCAAGTCGTCAGGGAGACAGAAGCGAATGGGCTCGTCATGACATGCGGCCGCATTGTAGCACTAAACCCGCATAAGGTCCTACTGCTCAAATTTTTTCTCTCTGCCGTCTGCATGTCCATGTCACGCCAGAGACGGCAGTCGAAAGAACTGCCGGTCCGCGACTTGTACCGACGCAAGAGGCCATGGTACGATTTCCTCCACCTCGAATCCACCCGTGCATGCGGTGCATGCGGTTGCGCTGCGAGCATCGAGGACATTGCATTGGCACAATATTCACGTGAGCCGTTGACCTCCGACGAAGCCCGCCGACGTTGTCTCGCAATCCGTGAGGACCTCATTCATGCCGGGGTCTACGGCCATGTCGAGACAGAAGACAGAATCGCGCCGACCGGCTCCGCGACTCTGCCGCCACGGTTTCGTGTGGCCCCGGCTCCCATTTTGCTTTCCTCTTCCGATGTGGCGTTCTTTCAACGCTTGGGACAGGATCTCCTGGCCTTCTACCGGGCCCTGAACCGCCTCTATCAGGAGAGCGCGCGCGGAATTCAACCGGCGTGGGTCGCCGCGTATCTCGACCACGGCAAGCCGGAATCACTGGTGACGTACAGCCGGATGAACCGCTTCCGGAATCTCATTCCCGGCATCATTCGACCGGACGTCATTCCAACCGCCGAGGGCATGGTCATCACGGAGCTCGATTCCGTTCCCGGCGGGATCGGCCTGACGGGATGCTTGACCCGCGCGTATGACAACCTGCATGCTGTAGACAACCCCCTGCCAGCCACACCATCCGGATGTTGCCCGCTGATTGCCGGCCGTGACGGCATGCTGCAGGGATTCGCCGCCATGGTGCGCGCTCTGCAGGACGACCAGGAGGGATGCCTCGCGATCGTCGTCTCGGACGAAGCGAAAGAATACCGACCGGAAATGGAATGGATGGCCCGGCGACTGCGCGAGATCGGGTGCCAGGCATTCTGCGTAGAACCCCGGGCGGTTCATTTTTCAGAAGACGGACTCTTTCTCCAAGGTCCGGACGGGCGCCGGCGCATCGGCCTGATGTATCGTTTTTTTGAACTCTTCGATCTGAAGAACATTCCGAAATCCGAACTGGTCATGTATGCCGCCAAGAAAGGGCATGTCGCCGTCACGCCGCCCTACAAGCCCGCGCTCGAAGAGAAGCTGGCATTTGCCCTGTTCCACCATCCAGAACTCACGCCGTTCTGGGAACAGGCATTGGGTCCAGAAATCGTCGCGAATTTGCGGCGGCTGTTGCCACGGACTTGGATCCTCGATCCACAACCGGTGCCTCCCACAGCGATCATCCCGCACCTGACGATCGGAGGACGGGCCCTGTCGGACTTTCGCCGTCTGGCCCACGCGACTCAGAGGGAACGTCAACTGGTGCTTAAACCGTCGGGATTCTCGGAGCTGGCCTGGGGCAGCCGAGGCGTGGCCGTCGGGCATGACCTCCCTCAAGTCGAGTGGGCTGCGGCCTTGGAGCAAGCCCTGCGAGCCTTTCCGACGACCCCTTACGTGCTCCAGGAATTTCATAAGGGCCGCTTGTTTGAGTCCGCCTATCTTGATGACCAAACCGATACGGTGGTGCCGATGTCCGGACGCGCCCGTTTGTCCCCTTACTATTTTATCGTCGGCGACAAGGCCGAACTCGGTGGAATCCTCGCTACCCTCTGCCCTGCAAACAAAAAAATCATTCACGGCATGGTCGATGCCATTATGGCCCCCTGTGCCGCTGCGCCGAGTGTCCCTTCGAAGGTGACCTGATGGCTGCAGCCTCAGCATCGGCACATTCATTCATGAACATTCAACCGTTTCACCGTAGGTATTCATGGCACTGACGCTCTATCATGTCCCATGGTGCCCGGACTGCGCAGTGGTTCGGGATCGTCTCAGTGATCTGAACGTGCCCTATGACGACATCGTGGTGCCGGACTTTCGTCCGATGCGAACAGAGGTCTATGACGTGTCAGGCCAGTACTATGTGCCGGTCTTGAAAGATGGAGACACCGTCCTGACGGAAACGCACGAGATTCTCGCCCACCTCGACACTCGCTACCACAAGGCCAACCCGTGAGGAGCCGGCCGGGAACCGAACACCGAACACCCGGGATTGCGGACCACGCGCGAAGGTGCGCGCGGGCGCCGATCCGCAAGATTCGACAGATCAGACCAGCATAAGCGAAAGGATAGACACGTGGAGGAATGGAGACGCATCCTGGCTCAGAGCGTGGTCAAGCCGAAAGACCTGGCCGATCGGCTCGGGGTCGACCCGAAAGAAATCGAAGACATCGTGGGGGAGTATCCCATGCGGATCACTCCGACGGTCTTGGCCACGATCAAGGAAAAGGGCGATGCGATTTGGAAACAAGTCGTTCCCGATCGGGCAGAGATGGCGGACGCCGATGCGGAAGACGATCCACTCGAAGAAGATCTGATGAGCCCCGTGCCCCATCTGGTTCATCGATACCCCGATCGCGTCCTCTTGATGGTCACCAACCAATGCCCGATTTATTGCCGGTTTTGTACCCGCAAGCGCCTGGTTGGAAAACCAGGATTTCTTAAGAAGGGAGAACTGGACCGGGCGATCGCTTATTTGCGGGAACATCAGGAAGTGCGCGATGTGATTTTATCGGGGGGGGACCCGCTGTTGCTGCCGGACAATCTGTTGGAACGGACACTCAAATCGCTCCGGACCATCCCTCACTTGGAGCTCATCCGGATCGGCACACGCGTGCCGGGCAGCCTCCCCGAGCGTATCACGCCGAAACTCTGCGAGCTCATCAAAAAGTATCATCCGCTTTATATGAACCTGCATTTCAACCACCCGGACGAGCTGACGCCGGATGTCAAACGGGCCTGCGGGATGCTGGCCGATGCCGGGGTTCCGCTCGGCGCGCAGACCGTGTTACTGAAAGGGGTCAATGATGATCCCGAGATCATGAAACGACTGATGCATCAATTGTTGCTGGCGCGCGTCAAGCCGTATTACCTGTATCAGGCCGACCTGACCAAGGGGACGAATCATTTCAGGACGTCGGTGGAAACGGGACTACGGATCATCAAGTCTTTACAAGGCCATACGAGCGGCATGGGTGTCCCGCATTTTGTCATCGATGCCCCCGGAGGCGGCGGCAAGATTCCACTGCTTCCCGCGGAATACCTGGTCGATCTGGATGAAGATGGCGCGGTGCTGAGAAATTACGAAGGCAACACATATCACTACCCTCAGCCGGGATCCGGTCAGGGACGCGAGTTGCCGATGGTCGGGGCTCATCCCTCATGGGTCGCCGCACGCAATGGTTGCGATGGAGGAGGAGAGCACCCGTGACACGCGCCGGGTCGCCGAAAGGCATTCTGCCGTACCAGCAGATCGCCGACCTCATCACCCGCGGTATCATCCAGTCGCCCGATCCGATTGAAGACCGGCAGATCCAGCCGGCCAGCCTGGATCTACGGCTTGGGAAGAAAGCCTACCGGCTCATCAGCAGTTTCCTGCCTGAATTGTCGCCTATCAGCAACCGCCTGAATGTCCTCGACTTCTATCAGTCCGATCTCGTGATGTACGAGATGGACCTCACACAGGGCGCCATTCTGGAAAAGGGCCATGTCTATCTGGTGCCTCTTTTGGAACATCTGCAGTTGCCGGCCACCGTCCGCGCCCGCGCCAATCCCAAAAGCACCACCGGGCGGTTGGATGTCTTCACCCGGGTCGTCACCGACTTAAATGCCGGTTTCGATGAGATTCGAGCCGGCTATCGGGGTCCGCTGTACCTCGAAGTCGTGCCGCGATCGTTCGCCATCAAAGTGCGAACGGGTGACTCGTTAAATCAGATTCGCTTCGTGCGTCTGGATGCCACCGTATCCGATGCCGCGCTGCAGAAAATTCATGCGGCAGAGCCCCTGCTGTTTCACAATTCGCCAACGCCGAAAGCGCTCCGTTCGAATGAGTTCCGGACCGAACGAGGACTCTTTTTGCGAATCGATCTGACCGGCAGTGATCGTGAGGATGCCGTGATCGGCTATCGGGCCAAGAAGAATAGTCATGTGATCGACCTGTCAAAAATCGGCCACTATGCGGCGCTGGACTTTTGGGAACCCTTGAAGCGGCACCGGCAGGACAGCCTCCTCTTGGAACCGGAAGAGTTTTATATCCTGGCGTCCAAGGAACGCATCCGAGTGCCGCCCGGCTATGCCGCCGAGATGGTGGCCTACGAAGCCGCCTGCGGGGAGCTCCGCACGCACTACGCGGGATTCTTCGACCCTGGGTTTGGCTATGGAGACGGACGGATGCGGGGGACACAGGTGGTCCTGGAGGTCCGCCCGCACGATGTGCCCTTCCTCATTCATGACGGGCAAACCTTCTTCAAAGTGGTGTATGATCGCATGTTAGCCATACCGACACAGATGTACGGCACCACGCTCGGCTCGTCCTACCAACGACAAGCCCTCACCCTGAGCAAACATTTCAAGGCCTAAGCATGGCAGCACCCAGCGACCTCCCAGATCCTTCAATTCATCCGGTCAGGCCCCCATCGCACCGCCCTGACGATGAGAGTAATGCAGACCGCCAGGCCCATGTCATCGGAATGATGATCGGCACGGCCTTGATGTTCATCGGATTCCTGGACGTATTTCTTTCCATCAGCGGCGGATTCGAGATCAATGTCGTTCCCCTGTTGATTTATTTCGGCGGGATCGCAGTCTGGGCCAATGCCGTGGTCGAGAATCCGACCGTTCGTTATTCCTTGATGGCCGCCTCCGTCCTGATCAGCCTGGCATTTTTCCACTACGGCGAAGTGTTGTTCTGGCATAAGCAGGTGATATTCTGGTCCACCATCGTCGTGGTCATGTACTTTATGTTCAAAGAACCCAAACCGGCGGCCTGAGATGCCGAGTGCGGTGCCATGCCATGACCGCGCGGCGCTGGACAGGATGTTTACCCTCCTGCCGCAATGACAATTGGCGTCATCATCCCGGTTTTGAATGAAGCCCGGCGGATTGGCCGGACCCTTTCCCACACCCTCGCGCTCGGATTCGACGACCTGATCGTCGTCGACGGCGGCAGTTCCGATCAGACCTGCTCCATTGTGGATACACTCGCGAGACAGCTTGAGGCGGCTCGCCTCGTCGGCCCGGCGTCAGCCTCCGGCTCCATTCGACTCCTGTCGGCGCCGCAGGGCCGTGCTCGTCAGCTCAATGCCGGCGTAGCCGCCAGTCAATGTGATGTACTGCTGTTCCTCCACGCCGATACCCACCTCCCGCCGCACGCCAGGCAGAACGTGTTGGACGCCCTGTGCGACGATACCTCTGTCGGCGGACGGTTCGACGTTCGCTTCGACTCTGATCGCACAGTGGCACGTATCATCGGAGGCATGATGAATCTGCGTTCGTACTGTTTCGGTATCGCCACGGGCGACCAGGCGATCTTCGTCCGGCGCGAGGTATTTGAACGAATCGGACGATTCGCGGACATCCCGCTCATGGAAGATATCGACTTTACGCAGCGCCTCAAACGAGCTGGACACCTCGTGGCACTGACTGAACAGGTCGTGACCTCCTTTCGTCGATGGGAACAGAACGGCCCCCTCCGCACAATTGTGTTGATGTGGACCCTGCGCTTCCTGTACTGGATCGGGGTGAGTCCGAACCGGCTGCAGCATTTTTACAGCATGGTGCGATAAACCCATGAGCGAGCCGGTGTCAGCGCGAAGGGAGACCATGTCGGCAGCCTTGGTGATCTTTGCCAAAGCGCCGGTTCCTGGACAGGTCAAGACACGACTGAGCCCCGCCTTGACCGCGGATGAGGCTGCCACGCTTCACGGGAGCTTCGTCCTCGATACACTCGAGCGCACCAAAGCCGCGGTCGGCACGTTCAAGCTTCCGGTCGATCGCTTTCTTGCCTGTGCCCCTTCAAGCACCCATGTCTTTTTCAGAATCATGGAAGCACGGCACGGCGTGACGCTTCTCGATCAACAGGGCGAAGACCTCGGTGCCCGGATGCACCACACATTCGACAATCTCTTTGCACGTGGCTACCAACGCGTCTGCCTCGTGGGCACCGACGTGCCGTCGCTGCCGCTTACGCACTACCGTGATGCCGTGGAATCACTCACCCGGCATGATCTGGTGATTGGTCCGGCTAGAGACGGAGGATATTACCTGATCGGCCTGACCCGCCCTCGCGTCGATCTGTTCGCAAACATTCCCTGGTCGACGGATCGCGTGATGGCTCTCACGCAGAAAATGGCCGATGCGGCGGGATTGAAAACCGCAGTCCTGCCGGCATGGAGCGATGTGGATACCCTTCACGATCTCCAGGCCTTAATCGATGAGAGCGCGGCGGATAAACAACGGCTCAAGCGCGAGCGGGTGTTTTCAATGCGGACAGCGGGTACACTCGAGTTGCTGGCAAAACGCCTTCGAACACGTGAAACCTAGCAGCCTGCTGAACACGTCCGCCAGCCGCGTTCTCGCCTCGTTCAAGCCCTCAACGTACCCCTGGGGGAAAAGAGCCTGTCCCGGCAGGCGCGGGGCGGGCGGGTCAGACGGTCGCCTGTTTGAGCATCCTGCGGGAGGGCCTTTCTGCTGTGCCGCACGCGCGAGCCATCGGAATGCTTCCGTAGCAACAGAGTTTTTCGCAACTCAGAAACGAAGAATATGCCCAACAAAGTCGCCCTCATCACCGGCGGAGCAAAGGGAATCGGACGGGCCATCGCCCTCGACCTTGCGGCACAACAATGGTCCGTGGCAATTTGTTACCGCACCAGTGCCGCGGCTGCGGAAGAAACCCGTGCCGCGATGGTGGCTCTCGGCGGCCTGGCCCTTGCCGCGCAATGCGACGTGTCCGATCCGGAGACAGCCAAAAATTTTGTTTCACAAGTCGAACGACAATGGGGCGGAATCGACGCATTGATCAACGGGGCCGGTCCCTACCATCGGGTGAATCTCTTCGATGAGACAACAGCGGGCTGGCGTGAAATGTTCGACGGAAATTTGCATCCTATTTTTTATCTGGCGCAGGCGGTCGCTCCGGGAATGAAGGCGAGAAAGCACGGACGGATCATCAACTTCAGTATGGCCAATGCAGACCAGATGGTGGCGCAGCCGGATGTAACGGGCCACTATATCGCCAAGGCCGGAGTGTTAATCCTCACACGCACCCTGGCGAAACTGCTCGCTCCGTATGACATCACCGTCAATGCCATCTCTCCCGGCTTCATCGATTCAGGCAGTGCGCCCCCCGAAGAGCTGGCGGGAGTGGTCAAACGAATCCCCGCGGGGTATATCGGAAGCGTGGCGGACGCCGTCGCCGCCGTGCGATTCTTGTTGAGCGAGGACGCGCGCTATGTCAACGGCGCCAACCTCCACCTCAGCGGCGGGTGGGGAATTTGACCGGGCTTGCGCTCATTTTGCAAGGTACAGAATGGCGCCAATCATCACTGCCATCACATAACTCTTGGGGTCCCGGACAGCGAACACCACCGGATCGTCGTCCATCCGGTTCCGATAGGCCAACATCCAGACCCGGCTGATCCAGTACAACATCACCGGGCAGACCAGCCACAGCACTTCTGAGTGAGAGTACAGCAGGAGCACCTCCTTGCTGCTGATGTACAGCGCCAGCACCAGCACCGCCAGCAGGCCACTGGCCGAGCCGATACTCGAAATATGCTCCGTATCAGTCAACCAATAGCCCCGCCCATGGAGTTCCTTGCCCTCGGCCTGGCTCATCAGCCGCAATTCGGTAAAGCGTTTCACCAGGGCTAGGCTCAGAAACAGAAACAACGAAAACGTCAACAACCAATGAGAAGGAGCCACCCCGGTCGCAGCCCCGCCGCCGTAGACGCGCACGGTATAGAGTTGCGCCAACACAATCACGTCCACCAGCACGAACTGCTTTAAGTAGAACGAATACCCTGTGGTCAGAAGCAGATAACCGGCCAGCACGAGCAGGAACAACGGCGTGAGTAGGAACGCCAGAAGAACGCCTCCGAGAAGACAGCCCCCGGCTAACAGGATCCCGAAAGGGATCGAAAGACCGCCGGAGGCAAAGGGGCGATTCTTTTTCCGGGGATGCCGGCGATCGGAGGCCAGATCAAGACAGTCGTTGAGGATGTACACGGAAGAGGCCGAGAGGCTGAAAGAAAAAAAGGCCACCCCCGCTTTCATCACGAGACTCTTGTCGATGATTTGATGAGAGGCAACGACCGGAATGAATACCAGCACATTCTTGGCCCATTGGTGCACTCGGAGCGCCTTGGCCACGAGTTTTAACCATTTCACCGGTTCGCTAAGCACTCGGCTGACCCTGGTCAGTGCTTCCGCTCGACGCACCAGTGAGGCAGGCGCATTGACAACAATCGCCTCGTTTGCCTCGGCCCACACGGGCAAATCGGCCGTTGAGTTTCCCGCATACGCGAACCGGCGAGCCCCGTATCGCTCGATCAGGAGGGCAACTTTGCGCGCGCCTTTGAGATTGACCCTGGCATCGCTCCCGAACACCCGATCGTCAAACAGTCCGAGATGAGCCGCCACCGCCCGGGCAAGGGTCACATGACTGGCAGTAGCCAGGGCCAGCTCCCGGCCGGACAAACGTTCGCTGGCGAGAAATTCGATCAGCTCCTGGTGATAGGGAAGCGTGGTGACGTCCAGCGTCACCCGGCGGGCGATCTCATGCTTGAAATGGGCTTTTCCTTTCAACAGCCAGAACGGAAGCTGAAAGATCGAGAGGGGACTCTGCTTGAGAAGAGCGAGCAGAGATTCCCACAGGAGGTCAGTCTTGATCAACGTGCCATCAAGATCGACGCAAAGCGGACTTTTGCCGTGAAAATCCTCACCCATACGTAACAGGCAGGATTTTATCGATAAGGGAGAAATCGTGCAAGGACTTACGCGGAACGTTGTCTCATCGAAGCTGTCACCCGGTATACGGAAGGCTGGGCCTATTAGGGTAACCCTTCCGCAAAGCAGGACGAAGGAGCGGGTCTTACTGGAGGCCGAAGGCTTTCTTCAGCAGGGGGACCACCTCGCCTTTGGCTTCCATCGGATCCAGGATGTCGGTATCGCCGTAAAACTGCCCGTCGATAAACACCTTGGGAAGCGTTGGCCAGTTCGTTAATTTGGTCAATGCGTCTCGTTTGGCCGGCTGCGACAACACGTCGACGAGTTCGTACGGATACCCGTACTTATCGAAAAACTGCATGGTTTCCTTCGTGAACCCGCACATCGGCATTGTCTTCGTGCCCTTGCCATAGATGAGAATCTTGTTCGCCTTGATCTCTGTTTGAATTTCTTCGTCGATCGGGTCAGCCATATATCTCTCCCTATTGCCCGGCTTCAGTCTTGGTTTTGGCCGAAATCTCCAAGGCGTGAATCCGTCCGTCTTTCATTGGAACTGCTAATGCCTGGTAGACCATTCTATGCCGGTCCAGAAGATTCTTATCGACGAAGCCATCTGACGTCACCCGCACGATCAAATGGTCCTGCGTGCCGGTCTTGTCGATCACAGTGACGGCGGCATCAGGGAACATCTGGTGGATGAATGCTGTCACGGATTCGGCGCTAATCATCTGGGTACAGAATAACGCATCCGTGACGCCGAAGGCAATTCTGAACTCCTTGAAATCGAGCCTGGACCTGTGTGGAGCGTGACCGACGGGATGCCAATCCGCCGGATGCGCGCTAGCAGACCCCGACGCGATTGCAGTGAGGCCTTCCCCGGTGGTGTATTTCACCCGGTCTGGTGGATATCCACCACCAGGCGCGCATGCCCGGGGCTTCTTTTCTCCTAATGAGCTAAAATTACTCCACTCTATAGACCGATCTGCTTGGCACATCTGTTGCTATTATCCAGGAGCACGCGAGGACAGACAACCAACAGATCGTCATAACCATCAAGGAGGGGATCATGGGAGAATTTAAATCGGGCTTCTTCATGAGCGAGTCAGCCTGTAACGGTCGAGTGCTTGTCGTCGATGATGAACCGGACATCCGCAAGGTCGTCCGTATGACCTTGCAAAAGGCCGGGTACGAGGTGATTGAGGCGGAAAATGGCGAAAAGGCCATTGAAGCCATTAATGCCGGCGAGAACCGGCTGCTGCTGGATGTGCTGGTCTGCGACATCCGGATGCCCAAGATCAATGGTGTCGAAGCCATTGCGTACTTCCAGCAAGAATGGCCGCGCGTGCCGATCATTGTGTTGACCGGCTTTCCGGACACCGACATGGCCACTTCATTCTTGCGTAGCGGTGTCGTCGATTACCTCGTAAAACCGGTGGAAGGGGAAAAGTTGCGCACCGCCGTGGGCAGAGCCATGGAACAAAGGGAACTGGCCAGACTATAGCCATGCATAATGCTCACTGCGCGTCGTTGGCTCGACTTCGGGGGGCGTAAAGGCCTCCCCGGAAGGAAATGGCGAAGAGCAAGATGGGGCTCTACCCCACGGCGCCGCACCTGGGCCGGGATCTGAAATGAACCATGAGCTAAGATTATGAGCATCTCTCCGACTAAGGTAGCGATTGTCGGCGCCGGAAAGGGCGGTATCGCCCTGCTGGAGCTTCTCCATCAAATCCCGGATGTCGAGATCGTCGGCATTGCAGATAAAAATCCCTCCGCCCAGGGGCTCAAGCGCGCGCGCGACTTGAACGTGCACGTCGCCGAACGGGTGCAGGATCTCATCCAGAATCATGGCGTCAATCTCATTATGGATGTCACCGGTGACCCGTCCATGGGACCGCTCATTCATGGCTCGAAACGTCCCGGATCCGAGGTCCTGAGCGGAGCCGCCACACGATTGTTATGGAACCTCGTCCAACATCAGTCAAAATTAGAAGCCGAACTGTTTCAGGCCGACAAATTGGCAGGGTTGGGCTCTTTTGCGGCCGGGATCGCTCACGATATCAATAATCCGCTGCAGCTGATCCTTGGGCTCGCAGAAAGTCTGACGGAAGAACAGGACCTCGGTGTCGTCCATGAACAGGCCCTGGATATCACGGAGGCCGTCAAGCGCACCAGTGCCATTTGCCGCGACCTGACCAGCTATGCCCGGCGCAACAGTGCCGGGGAAGCCATCCTGGTCAACCTCAACATGAAAATGGACGAAGCGTTGAAAATCGCCCGCTATGCCGTCACGCTCCAGGATATTACAGTCGTCAAACACTATACCGAGGACGCGACCGTGACCGGAAACCCGGATGAACTGCTCCACGTCTTTGTCAACCTGATCACCAATGCCGTCCAGGCCATTAAGGATCGCGGCACCTTAACACTCCACACCACGGTCGGTCCGGACGGAGGAGTGACCGCCTCGGTCAGTGATACGGGATGCGGGATTCCGAAAGAAGCATTCTCGAAAATTTTCGAGCCGTTATACACGACAAAACCCCCGGGAAAAGGCACCGGGTTGGGATTGTACAATGTGATGTCGGTGATCTCGAAGATGGAGGGTCACGTCTGCGTCGAAAGCGACATCGGTGTCGGCACGACCTTCCGCATTGAATTTTCCCAGGTTCAGCCCACGATGCCATGCGCATCCCTATGACCATCACCTCGCTACCCTTCTCAGGCGCTCTCGGATGGGGGCTGAAACGTAAACTTATTGTATCCATGCTGTTGGTCGGCGTGGTCCCTCTTTTGCTCGGCCTCGGGATGGCGTTCTTGCAAGGCTCCAAGGAAATCCAGGTCGTCAGCGGCGAGAGTTTCCAGGCGTTGGCTACGGAGGCCGCCCGCAAACTAGACCTGCTCGTGGCGGAAGAGGTGGCCAGGACATCGCGCATTGCCGTCCATCCGGATGTCGTACGTGCGTTAGAACACCGTCGGGATATCTTGCAGGTGCCCGACAAAAACCCGGCACGCACCCAGCCCGCTGAGCTGCGAGCACGTTGGGAGGCTCGGGACCCCGCAGCCGTGACCGCGCTCACCGAAAATGCGACAGCCCTCCTCTTGCAAGGATTCTACGCGGGTTCTCAGAGCGAGTCCGACCTGCTCCTCCCCCAGGTCGTCCGGGCCGCCACAAAGAAGCTCTTCATTACGGATGTGCAGGGCAATCTCTTTGCGGCCCTCACGACGAAACCCGGTTTTGCACATGCCGACAGTCTCTGGTGGAAAGGCGCGTTCAACAAAGGGGTCGGCCAACTGTTCATCGAAGATCTCCATTTTGACGAGCAGGCGAATGCCTACGTGGTCAGCATCACGCTCCCGATCATGGACAGCCTCCGCTATGAGGTGGTCGGCGTCCTCCATCGCGTGATCGATGCCAAGGAATTTTTCTCTCCCGCAACGCACCCCATCCGGTTCGGCAAGACCGGGCATGTGATGTTGATCGACAGCCGGGGAACCGTCCTCAGTTGTCCCATTCTTCCCACCGGCGTGCGCCTATCAGACCCGGCGCTCATCCCGCAGGTCACAATACACCAGCCCGGCTGGGTGACGGCCGACAGCGACGGACATGGCGGCAGCGGGACCGCCATCATTGGATTCGCTCCGCTTCCGGAGACCAGTCGCGCCACGAACGGGTCCCTGGAGCTGGGCGCGTGGCATACCTTCGTCTGGCAATCCTCCGACGAGCTGTTCGCGCCGATCCGGCATCTCATGTTATGGATGACCATTCTGGCATTGCTCGCGCTCGGGTTGCTCGCCACACTGGGATACTTCGCGGCCAGCCGCATTGTGACGCCGGTCCGCCGATTGCAAGAGGCTGCGCGACTCATCGGGCGCGGAGAGCTGCGCGAGCCGATCCAAATTCACACGGGAGATGAATTGGAAGAACTCGCGGTCGAGTTCAATCGCATGCACGCCCAACTGACAGCCGCCTTTGCCGGGCTGAATACCCAGGTCGAAGAGAAAACGCAGGAAGTGCAGGTTCTCCAGAAATCCACCGACCAGGTGCTCGACGCCGTGCCGACCCCGATCATCATGATCGATCAGCAGGACCGTATCCAGTATATGAATCGGGCCTCGCGCGAAGCCCTTAATACCCGCGAGGACGGCTGGTCGTCACGCCCGCTGTTCGACCTCCTCCCCATAGACCATGATCACCTCGAAGCCTTGCAACAAAATTTACGTCTGGTCGAGCGCGGCATGTCCACGACGCTCCCGCCCTCCGACCGAGAACCCTCACCGAAAGTCGCGCGCGATCCGCTGAATCCGACGCTCAGCCACCCCTCGTCTTCGAGCCGCCACGAACTGCTCATCGGCACGCATCTGTACCACTATGAATGGTTCCCGCTGGAAAGCCGCAGCGGCGCGGGAAAGCGATTCGGACTGGTCCTCCGCGATACGACCGATGAGAGCCGGCTGCAAGACCAGCTGATTCAAGCAGAGAAATCCGGCAGTCTCGATGTCTTGACCGCCGGCATCGGACACGAACTCAACAATCCGCTTTTCGGGATTCTCGGCCTCGGGGAAGCGATACAAGAAGAAAGCGATTTGACACGCGTCAAGGGGTATGCGCAGGACATCGTCGGCCATGGCCGAAAAATGGCGGCCATCATTCGCGACTTCACCGGGATGGCCGCCCGCGAATCCAAAAGCCAACGGGTGCCCGTGGACGTCACCGCTCAATTGGAGCAAGCCCTGGCAATCGTGCAGACATCGCACGAGTGCCTGGGGCTGAACGTCCAGAAACATTATGTGACGCTCCCTTTTGTGACGGCCCTTCCCGATCAACTGCGGCTGGCCTTCATCAACATTCTCACCAACGCCATTCAGGCCATGGGGGGACGGGGCGATTTACGGCTGAGCGCCGAGGAACAGGCCGGTGTGATCACCATCAAGATCCGGGACAATGGGCCGGGCATTCCCAAAGAGCATTTGGGGAAGGTATTCGACCCCTTCTTTACGACGAAGGGGCAAGGCGAGGGCTCCGGCCTCGGACTGACCGTGGCGCAGCGGCTTATTAAGAAGTTCGGCGGCGAAATTCGACTTGAGAGTCCGGAAGGTCAGGGGACCACGTGTGTCATCACCCTGCCGGCAGATAAGGCCGGGGTGCGGAAGGAGGAGCCATGCGTCTCATCCTGACAATCGTCCAGGC